>NZ_JBFRFX010000030.1:0-92023 GCF_052115045.1 Cupriavidus sp. 2TAF22 | reverse complement strand
CTACTGCAGCGCTCACGGATGAATGGCATGGCTTGCCTGGGGCAATACGAAGCTGCGCTAGAGACCGCTGTGGGCTGAGTTCTCGGCAGGCGCAAGATGGAAAGCACCCGCGGCTATGTTGAAGAGTTGCAGGGTACAAGGCGCTGGCGCAAGCGGCCTGAAGCCGGGTTTTCAATAGGCGGGGCGTTGACCCGTACTCATCTCGGCGGTGTGCAGTTGAGGAGTTTGCGATAAAGCGAAGCGCGCAGCAAATGACGCTTGAGAGCGAAATGCTGCCAGATCAGGCCGAAGTTCGGCAGGAAGGCCTGCGTGCGCCTTGGGTCGCGGAATCCGCGCATGCGCCGCTCCCGTTCGCGGGTCAGCTGATGACTGTTCTCGGCGCGATTGTTCACGCGGGCGGGGGCCTTCACGAACACGTGCTTGACGCTGGCCAGCTCCGAGATTTCGGCCTTTGCGGCTGGGTAGCCGCGCAGTTGATCGGTGACGATCTTGCGTGGCGCCGGGCAGGAACGCAGCACGCGCTGAAAGAAGCGTCGGGCGGCGGCCTTGTCGCGCCGCTTCTGCAGCAGGATGTCGAGTTCGGCACCATATTCATCGACGGCCCGCCACAGCACGTAGGGCTCGCCACGCAACGTCGCGAGCATCTCATCCAGTTGCCACGTGCTGCCTGGTTTGCGGCGCGCAGCCTTGGCGCGATGCGCAAAGGCCGCGCCAAACTTGTCGCATCAGCGGCGGATCGTCTCGTAGCTGACGATCACACCGCGCTCGAACAGCAGCTCCTCAATCTCGCGCAGGCTCAGGTTGTCGTCATGGCTCGTTGTAGGAGGAATCCTCGTTGTGGGAGAGCCCATTTCCTACATTCAACCGGCAATCCAATGCGTACCCTGAAGAAAGAACGAAGTTGAATAGGAGAACCTTATGAAGCTCATCCTTGTGTTGCTTGCCGCTTCCATTGCATTGCTCAGTGGCTGCGTTGTGGCGCCCTATGGAGATGAGCACCGGGGCGGTGGCGGGTACTACGGCGGAGATGGCCGAGGGGACCACGACCGGGACCACGGCAATCGCGACCGGAGCGATCACCGGGACGACGGTAGCGACAGAGACCGGTGGCAGGGCGGGCAGCGATACTAGCGCCTCGCTAGCGAGTGCGCGAGGCCATGTGATGAATACGCATTACGATTTCGTTACGAGTAGCCTCCGGAGCCCGGAATAGACTGAATGGTAGGGTCCTCAATTACATAGCCTCTGGAGATCGAGATGCGGAAGATCAAGATGTTCGCCAGCCTGGCGCTAGCGGCGTGCACTGTCATTTCGATTGCCGCCTATGCCCAGGATAGGGGTCCTGGTGGAGATGATCGCGGAAGGCCCCCCATGGGTCACGATCAGGGTCAAAATCACGATAACCAGCACGGCTACAACGATCGCGGTCGGGACGGTGACCACGGCCGGCAAGGTGACATAGGTTGGGAAGGTGACAGGGGCAGGGGGCAGATGGACAGAGGGTACGGCCCTGACCGTCGCGCTGATCGCCCGGGCCCTGGCCATTGGCAAAAGGGTGAAAGGATCCCGTCGGAATACCGTCACCGTCAGTACGTGGTCGATGACTGGCGCGCCTATCGGCTATCGCCTCCGCCGCGCGGATACCAGTGGGTGGGGGTTGGCGGGGATTACCTACTGGTCGCCGTTCCGACCGGCGTGGTCTTCCAGGTGGTCATCGGGCGCTAGGTCGCGGGCAACAAAAAGCCGGCAGATGTGAATTGACGCCAAAAAAATGGACGGATCGGAAAGCTAGGCCTGGCAGGGCTGAGTTTCGCTAAAAGGTCGCAGATCAGTCGTCCCGATTCTGAACCCGAGAGTTGTCCCAATTGTTGCATCTTCCTAATATCCTGAAGGAGCGAAAACCGTTCGACGTGACGCGCCGCTTCGCGTACACATTTAGACTAGACCCGTAGCACTGTGGGTACAGGCGACACGCCGCTAATACCTCTCGGATTTGGCAAAGGGCTTGAAAGAAGTCCGTCGCGGTCACATCGATCACCTGGTCTCTATAGCGACCTCGCAAGCGACATTTTGGGTAGGTGCCCGAGGCGCGAAAGTGAATCTGTTCGTCCTCCTTACCCCCTATAAGCCTGGCGCGGAACTTGAGCATCACCAATAAGCCGACGGCCCACCCATTATCCATACAACTAGAGTGTAGGGCGGTCTCGTGGATTCCGGCGTCAGCGTAATCCTACATTTCTGGCTGTCGGCTCGATCGGCATCATGCACTGGCGGAACTCCCCGCTTCCCGAGATTGTCCGTCTTTATAGGGAGGCCATAGCGCTGTTGGGACGAGCGCGATATGAAACGAGTTGGGAGGCATTACAGGAGACGATGATGAAACTTATCGTGAAGATGTGTCTCGCTAGTCTTGCGGGATTGCTTGCGACCGCAGGCGAGGTAACCGCCGGGACAGATGCGCCCAGATTGCCGACGGTAACGGAGGGCGTCCCCGCCATAAATAATAGACCCGTCGGAGCCCCAGAAGGTGAGTTTGGCGGCGGCATCATGAAGTCCGCGCCGATCGCAGCACCCGCGACAAACGTTTCCGACAATGCAATCACCATGAAGGTGAGAGAGCAGCTTCTAGCCTCCGGGCTTCGATCAGGCCGGATGCGGGTGAGTACCGAGAACGGCATCGTGCAGCTCAATGGCAAGGTGCAAAGCGACACCGAAAAGCTGACGGCCTTGAATGCGGTCCGAACAGTGGAGGGCGTGCAATCTGTCGTGGACGGCCTTGAGGTCGAGAAATAGTATCGCGCACCTTTCGCAGGAAAACGCCCCCGGCGATGCTTGGCGTGTTGATGGGGCGATTGAACCTCCCGCCGGGCGCTTGATGGCAGCGGCGGGCCTTCCAGCAAAGTAATGCAGATAGGAAGGTAATGGAGCGCACGAAGCATCGCTATTGGTCGTTTGGCTGACCACCTTCGCTCGGTGTCGGCGCGCGCCTAAGGCCGGGCCGTTATGTCGCAGGCTGATCCTCGCATTGTCGGAGATGGGTACGAGTGAGTCCGTCGGCGGGGGTGAGGGTCAGGATCAATTGTGTCAGGGGGCCGTAGAAATTTATGGAAAAGCCTCCTGCAACAGCACTGCGGCCCCGCACATTAGTTTTTTTGCGATTTGGATTCCGCCTTAACGATGAGGCGATCTTGATTTGCGTCCAACTCCACGCGGGGGCGGTTGCCCTGCACGAGACAGTCCCGCATGTCGGAGACGATATGAGGAGGCATCTCGTCGCGCTCGGATCGGGCCTGTGCGCCGACGCCGACCTCAAATGGGCCACCGCAACTCGCGCAGTGATATACGTAGCCAGCCAAGGTGCGCCGGCGTTCCGCGAGCGTCTGGCAGAGTGGACAGCTAGCTGTTTCAAACGGCAATTCGTTCACGTCTTCACCATTAAAACCATGTCATGTGAGATGCGGGCCTTTCCTCAGTAGAAATGGGCCTCATGCTGAGCTGGCAGCGGCCGGTAGTATCCGACCGAGCGGAATGGTCCAGGCTCCACGCGGATTCCGCCCGCTAAGACTGGAGTTCTTCGGCTGCCGCCGCGAGCGAATTTACGCTTCGAAACAGTTGGCGGGAAAGCATTGCATCGGGGATCTCGATGTTGAATGCATTCTCAATGGCCAGCATCACGTGCACGGTAGCCAGGGAGGAGAGGCCCGCTGCGTAAAGATCTGCTTGGTCGTCAAGCGCTTCGACGGGCACGTCGAGCCGTGCGACGTCGCTAAGGATCTGTCGAATGATAGCCTTCATCTGGAACCTCTCGGCGGATGAGTATGATCGAAAGAAACCATTGGGCCGAATCCGTCGTGGGGCTTCAGTGCGCCGCCGCACAAGCTCGCCACGTTGGTAGCCCATCTGCTCGCGTAGCTCATCTCGCGGCGAGCGCGCTGCTGCTGTGACGTCCCGATGTGCGATGAGAAGTACATCCGAAAGCTGCCGCGATCGTGTCGAAATTGCGCGACCGGAAATGACCGAAGTCTTCAGGCATAACGGCTAGATCATTTGCGAAATGCGAATAGGAATCTGAACACTTCAACTGCCAGGCAGATTTCTCAGGCTTCCGCCCGGGATCCGGAGCTTTCTCGGCGAGCTTAACTCGGCCAAAAACGTGCTTTCGCGCTTCCGGGCCCAGAATCGTACCCTCTGCAGACCGACCCTCCGCGTCACATTCAACTCAAAATCGCTATGACGGTGCCCCTGACAGCGGGAGCTGCGTGTAGCTAGCTCATTGGCTTAAATTTTGCCCAATCGTCCTTTGCGCGCGGGAACAGAGTGTGCTCTCTTGACTGCGAGCATGCGAAGCGCATGCCGTTTCCCCAAAATGACACGTAAGAGTTGACCATGGACAAAGCAAAAGTACCAACAGACCAACGTGCAGCTCACGGCCTCCTGGCAGACGACCATCGTGCGGCCAAGAAACTGTTCAAGCAATTCGAGGAAAGCTCCAGCATAAGTTGCGAAGTCTGCGTCAAGAATGAATGCCCAATTCTCGACCACTTGGAACGCATACGCGCGCAGGTCGCGTTGGCACGCGAATGGGCCGCCGTTACCGGACGCTGCATGAGATCGACCAGGAGCGCAATGCTGCTTACGCACGGCGCAGTTCCCTGGGATGATTAATGTATTTCGTCGGCGTGAGCGTGCGTGAGGGAATGCGCGCGGTGCAGGGGGCGGAGGCTTTCCTGCCCATTCGACGCATTGAAGGTCCCGAATTGCCGCTTGGAATTTGGGTCCTGCTGATCGGGCCAATCAGGACGGGCGCGCGGAGGCAACCTCCGCACCTGGGCGGTGGCGGCTGCGACTGAGCGCCCTAGCGAAACCAGGTGCCGGCGCGCAAGAGGGTCGGGCCTGGTCCGCGATTCAGTCTATCTTCAGTCCTAGCCCCGGTCGCCACCCCGGTTTGCCATCAACAGGCCCAGGATAATGCCGACCCCGACCGCCACGCTCATGGAACGCAGCGGCTGATCCTTAACATAGGCGGCGGTATCCTCGGCTCGCCGGGAGATTTGCTGGCGCACATTTTCCGAGATGCCCTTTGCGGCATCCCTGGTCGCGTTCATCTTGCTCAGGAACTCTTCCTTGGCCTCGTCCAGCGCAGCCCCGGACAGGGTGGGAATGCGGCTGATCAGGTCGTCGAGCTCCCGCTTCAAGCCGTAGGCTTCGCTGCGTGCGACCGCACCGACCTGTTTGCCGGCGTCCTTGGCAGCGTCCAGGATGTTTGTGGTTGCCGTGCCGAACTTGCCGGCGATACCCGGCGAATCGTTCTGGACGGAGGATTGGGTATTGCCTTGGGTTTCCATTAGTCGTGCTCCTGAAAGTCGGTCGTTCGGCATCAGGTCATCGCGCGCCGGACACGCCGCGCGGTACCCCGTGGTCGTCCGCCTGCTCGTCGGCGGCGCAGGCCAGGTACACAGCGCATGTTTCATGCCATGAATGCATCATTACCCCCAAGTGGAGCGCGCTCTGGCCAGGCATCGCCGGTCGGTCACTGCGGGGAGCAGCGCGGCAGCCGTGATGCGACCAGAACCAAGCCCTCGCGGCGAATCCAGCAGCCCTGCCTCTCGCGCACGGCTGCATAGAAAATTACCGGCCTTGAAATTCCTCCCTCGGCCGGAGGTTGGCAAAATTTCGGAGATCCTGCTCGACGTGCGTGGCGGACGCATACGCTGTGCTGACCAACGGTGGCTTCCTCGGAATGGGCGATTCCCTGCATGCCAGTCCCTGGGGCGCGCTCAGCCTGGACACCGACGATAAGTGCTTCAGCACCGGTGTGACCGCGCAACGGATCAAGAATGCGCCGGGTTTTCCTATCTGATTTATGAATAATTCCATGGGAGCGCAGCGAGCGGTGCGCGTGCGCGGCAGGGCGAGCGGGTGGCGGCTCAGGGTCAGTCCGGGCTTTTCATCGGCGACAACTAAAGGAAGGGAGCAAGGTCCGTGCAACCTTTGAGAAGGTTAGTGGCGTGGCAACGGTGACGAATATCGAGCCGGAATAAGCGCCCTACGGATTAGGCAATGCTGCCTGTGGCCCCGCCGCCACAACCTCGTGCACGAAGCGGAGCTTGTCCACCACGACAGGGCTCAGTGCGAACGGATAGCCATCCGGCACGCCCAGGCTTCGGTTGAGGCTGTTGCGCACGTAGGTGAGCGGAAACCACCGATTCATCAGACTTTGAAAGCTGGCATCCTCGACGGGTGTCTGGTCCGTCAGGGTAGGCTCTCCGACTGTGGCTGGCTTGAGCGCAAGCCCGCATGCCGCGGCGGTGTCCACGGTATCGACGATGTGGAGATAGTCTGCCCAGGTTTCGGCCCAGTCCTCCCACGGGGGCATGGCCGCGTAGGCGCTGACATAGTGCCGAGGTGGGTGCAACGCCTGGACGCCGTGTATAAAAAGAAATGAGCTCATCTGGATCGCTCGCCTTCTACCTGCGACTGCATCGCAAGGCTGGCAATGCCATCAAGTACACCCCGGACGGTGGCGTCATCGATCTGAGGATCAAACGGCAGGGCGAAGATGCGGTGCTGAGCATCACCGACAACGGCATCGGCATCCGCAAGGAGTTTCTTGCCAGCATTTTCGAGATCTTCGTGCAAGCCGAACCGGCTACCGACCGCCGCGCGTCAGGACTCGGCCTCGGGCTGGCCCTCGTGCGCAAGCTGACCGAACTCCATGGGGGGACCGTGACGGCCACCAGCAACGGGCAGAATGTCGGGAGCCGGTTTGTCGTGCGCCTGCCGGCACTGCCGGACGGCACGCCAGCGGCTGCGCCCGAGCCCTTGCACACCGTGACGGCTTCGGTCGTTTTACCCCGCCGCATACTCGTGGTCGACGATAACTGCGATGCTGGCGACAGCATCGCGACGTTACTTCGCCTGGACGGCCACGAGGTGCGGGTCGCGCGGGACGGCTCGAGTGCCCTGACATGCGTGGATAACTTTCATCCCGAGGTCGTCTTGCTTGATATCGGCTTGCCAGATATCGACGGCAATGAAGTGGCACGGCTGATCCGGGCGAACCCCAATCTGCCCGATGTCCGGCTGGTGGCCCTGAGCGGATACGGGAGGCCGGAAGGAGGCCTCGGCGAACGGCGGGATTTTGATCACTATCTGGTCAAGCCAGCCGCATTGACGCAGTTGAATGCCTTGATTGCCATGGGCGCAAAGCGCGTATAGGCAGCAGGGCGGGGCATTCACATACTGTGCCCCATCACATCACTTCTGCCGTGGCGCCAACACCTTGCGGTCGGGCGCTTCCAGCTTGCCCGCACGGCGCAGACTTACCGCCTCGGCAATCGCGCCGGCCACATTGTCCACCTCGCGCGGCATCGCCTGGTCGTGATCGAGGTCAGCATGGCTGGTGGCGTACGGGCGCCAATAGCCGATATAGCGGTCGAGTTTCGCCAGATGCCTGCGTCTATCAAGCCCATCCAGTCCATCCAGTCGCACAATGCGCGTCGCACACCATCGATTCCGGCCACGTCGCCATGTACCGCCACACCGTAGACGCGCCCGGCCAAGTGCTTGGGGTAGTCCCAGCCCCGCAATTCCAGCGCCTTGGCTTGCTCCGGCTTTTGCCATGCGTGCTGCTCGGATCGGGGTTACCGCCATCGGCACAGACCAGCCGGTTAATCATCAGCTTGAGCGGACTTGTGGCCTGATACCAATAGACCGGCGAGACGATCATCACGCCATGGGCGCCTACCCAGCGCGGATAGAGCGCGTTCATCCAATCGTTGACCTGGCCGAGCGAATGATTGGGATAGCAACTGCATGGCCAATGGCAAAGTGGCATGGCCGTAAGCTGCGCCGCCGTCGGATAGATGAGCGCAACAGCACGAAGATTAATGCCAATCAAATGTTGTGCTCAGCGTGACGGGGGACCGGCGGGGCGCATGTCCCGTGGCTACAGGCATTTTGCCGCGCGAAGGAAACTTCGGCCATGCAGCAACAGAGGGCAGGACAAATGTCCCGCCAGCTAATAATCCCTATTGGCCGATGTTCTTCCCATAACCGCCCTTACCAACTTTCGCGCGGCCGAGCATTTACCCCTCAACCCGGCCCCATCCCCTTCGGACCTGCACCACCACCGGTAACAGCGATACGACGATAATTGCTATCGTCAGCCAACTCATATGCGAACGCACCCACTCGATGCCGCCCAGCCAGAAGCCGGCAAGCAGTAAGCCACTTCCCCACACCACCGCGCCGAGCACGTTGAAGGCAGCGAAGCGCCGGGGGTGCATGCCAGTCAGGCCGGCGAGGAAGGGGGCCACGCTGCGGACGATCGGCACGAAGCGCGCGATGGTGATGGTCGAGCCCCCGTAGTGATCGAAGTAGGCACGAGTCTTTGCAATATATTGCGGCTTAACCCAGCCACCGCGCAGCAGATGCTGACCCAGGGGGGACCGGCCTATCAGGTAGTTGACGCCGTCGCCGACAATGGCTGCGGTGCAAATCATTGCCATTGCTGGTAGCGGCGACAAACCATTGACGCCGAGGAATGCGCCAGTCGCGAACAGCAATGAATCACCCGGCAAAAACGGCAGAATGACGAAGCCGGTCTCCAGGAAGATGATGGCTGCCACGAACAGCACGCCGGTGACCCAGTTCTGGGCCAGCATCGACATAATTTGCTGGTCATTGAAGAGCCAACTGAGCAATCCGGTGGATAACATGCGATGTCCCGGACCTTAACGTCGTCCGCCGAGCCGGTCAAACGTGCCTAAAAGATCCGTCAATGCTTGCTTGCACTCCACCGCATTTGGTGTGGTAGACCGCACTGCTCCGAGCGCGCGGTCGATGGCCTTGTCGGCGACGTGCCAGTCCGCGGCGGCGCGCGGCTTCAGGCCGGCTTCGGCGTTATCCCACGCAACCTCTAGGTCCTTGATCCTCGTCTTTGCCGCGGGTAGATTGCCCTTTTCAACGAGCAAGGCCACGTCTGCAGCGATCACGCGAAAGGCGGACAGGTCGCCTAGCCTGGATTGCGTGGGCGTGTCCGCAGGAGTGGCCGCCACAGCGATGTGAGGGAGGAGGGCGAGGGCCGCGGAAACACTTGCGTAGCTTGGCGCCAGCACGGCTGCGGCGAGCAAGGCCGCGTCAAGTCGGCGGTGAATGATGTGTCGCTTCATGTCGTACTCCTAAAGGATTCGCGTGATGCATTACGAGGTGCGAGGGGCGGGATTACCGGGCCCGCGCTGACTAACATTCCGTTGGGCGATGGCGACCATCAGAACGATCACCGATAGGAAGATCGCGCTTGTCACCAAGGCGCCGAGACCAACGCCGCCATACTCGTGCGACTGTGACAACATGTCACCGAGCGAAGCGCCCAGGGGACGCGTGAGGATATAAGCGATCCAGAACGCCAAGACAGTGTTTAAGCCACAGTAAAAGGCCGCGACGGTGAGCGCGATCAACGTGCCAAATGCCACGCAGCCGAGTCGGAATCCCAGTCCCAGGGCTTCGGTGGCGAGGTCGCCTGCTGCGGTGCCCAGTGCAAATGTGCAAAGAATCGCAGCCCAGTAAAACAGCTCTCTTTGGGGGCTATCTATGGATTGGATAGATAGCGTCCTTTCTCGGCCGTACCAGAGCAGGAAAACCCCAGCGAGCAGGATGGCGAAAAGCGCGGTGCTTAGGTATAAGCTCACGCCTAAGCCGTCAGTCAGAGCGTCGGTGATCTGGGTGCCTACTACGCTGACCAGCACTACCGTCAGCCAGTAAAGCCATGGAACGTAACGACGCTGCCGCACGTGGGTGAGCAAAGCAAGGCACAGCAGACCGAACATACCAGCACGTGTGGCCGCCTGTCCCAGTCCCGCATTGACAGCGAGGTAATCGGCACCAGTCTCGCCAACGGTGGTCGACATAATCTTGATGATCCAAAAACCGAGGGTGACTTGCGGCACCTTGTTCTGCCAATTGGACATGGGATCTTGCAGTACGGTGGGCATAAAGGGCTCTCCGATTCGGTCAGCGGGTTGGCGTGCGCAGTCGCATCTGGCCAGATACATGGTCGCGGTACGCAACCAACTGGATACCCGACACGGAAACGGGCAGCAAAGGATGGAGTTAAGGCTAACGCCGTATGCCTTAAGGAAGAATTAAAGGAACGACGTTTGGGCGAAGTGACTAAGGCAATACCGGCCGGCGCCGGCAACTGAGCGTTTTCCCATCGCGGGATGGCGCGTGGCACGGGGACAGCCGGCCGCATACGGCGAGGGGAGTGCCTTTCCGATGCCTATGCGGCGATGAACGTTCGCAAGGTTAGATCAATGCCTGGCCCCTGGCCCAAAATGTCGATGAAGCCGCTACGCCTGGCGGCGTGCTCCAACGCGGCGCGCATAAGTGGCGACAAAAAAGAGGGCGGGGAGTTCGTCGGCGTTCCGGTAGCCTCCACCCTCGGCGAAACAGCGGAGCCTGGCAGTGCAGCGGGGTGAAGGGGGAGCAGCAGGACTGGACTCCTACGCGGAGGGGGGCGCGGCGGTTAGACCGTAAGCGCCCGGCGAACGCGCCTTGACAGCGCACGACGCGGTGGCGGGAGAAACAGGCATGACCTCGAAGAGGCTGCCGACTGTATTCGCTTACGAGTAGCTACAGGCCGCTATACATGACGAATCCCTTGGTCCAAGCAATGTGACCTTCTTCGTCAGCCTTCCAAAAAACCTGCGCGGACACATCGTATGGCAATGGACCCTTTCCCTTGCGGAAGAACTCCGCACGATGGATGGAGATGTCACTCCTACACACACCATCAATCTTAAACTCCTGATTCCGAAGCGCATTTTCGAGCGCGGCCACAGGTGACCCAGGCGGGAATAATGTTCGCAGCCGAGCGTCGAACTCTGGCGAGATTGCCAGCTTCCCGCCCCATCCCTTCAGCATCTCCACTTCCGTCTTGTTGCTGGGCGGGCACGGACTCGCATGGCCGCCTCCAGCCGTCACATTGCGCAACAATGGTGGTAAATCGTTTGCCTTCGGTACCGGACCACACCCCACAGACAACAGGCTGACCAGGCCGATCCAGACCAGCGATCGGACAGATATACGTCTGCGGTAGGCGTGCCTCATTTTTTTCACCAAGGCCTCACGGCCGGACTAGCTCTCCTTCTGGCCGGGTTTTGGGTGGCTACGTTATTGGGGGAAGGGCGGATGTCTGTCTGCGCCGCCAACAACTCAAGTCAGCCGTCGGCGCGCTGGCCCTCAGTTCCGGATTCCCAATCAATATTTTCACGATGGTGAAAGTACTGGGTTGTGACCATGGCATCCCGCGGACACTCAACGGTCGTCTCTTGCCACGACCCTTCTCCGCCGGTCGACCGGTCTAATTGTTCTGACTGAAGTCGCGACAAGAGCGGTCGCCCGGTTCGGTGTTGCGACCGTCGCCCGCAAGTTGGATGCCAGGTTTTGGCAGACGATCAGGCGGCAATGCAGGAAATCAGGCTTATGTTGTCGGATCCGCCAATGACGAGCCGAACGACAGGTTGCTCCCGCAAGATCGCGAGATGCTCACGCTTGCGTCGACCAGCGCTTTGATTGCCTTTGTCTTGATGCGCCGGACATCGGGGCTTGCGCCGATTAGCGTCAGACACGCGACTGCCTCGTTCTGAACATCGAGAATCGGCGCGCTCACAGCGGACAGTCCTGGGATGAGAACCGATTCCGCTTCGTCGTATCCGACTCGCCGGATCGTCGAAAGACGCTCAAGCAACTTCACTGGCGGCTGTTCATGGTTCTTCGAAACGGCCAACTCGATCAGGTCATCTCTGACCTGATCGGGGGTGAAGGCGAGCAGCACGCGACCCGTTGCCGAATTTGTCAATTGGAATGTCGAGCCCACCGACAACGTAGTAATGAACGGCACATAGCTGCGTTCCCATCGCACGATAGTGGGGCCGCGATCGCCGAGCACACAGAGGAGGGCGGGCAATCCCGTGATAGAAACTAGCTGTGGCATTGCTTCACTGGCGAGGCGCAGATGATCAATACGCGCGAGGGCAGACGCGCCGATGCGTACCGCCGTCGGCCCAAGGTCGTAGAGACCGGTGACTTCATCCTGTACCGCGAGACCGCTTGCCATTAGGCTCGCGAGGTAGCGATGCGCGAGGCTGTTTGGCATGCCGATGGCGCGCGCCAGATCGCGGAGGGGTGTCGCCTTACCCGCCTCGACAAGCGCAAGAAGAACCTCCGTTGCCTTGTCGGCCGACTGAATCCGGCGTCGTCCTCCGCTATTGCCGGCAGCAGTCGGTGGCGGGTCGTCCGCCGACACCGCCGATGGTTCTGCGATGGTTTTTTTTGCTTCTGTCAAAGCCGTCGATACTCCTCTCGGAAGGGGGCGAACCTCGGATTCAGGGTGCGCGAACGATTTTTGAGTTTATCACGGGCGATGACACGGGAATTCAGCCAGCTCCAGGCAAGCAGATGACGCGCGCATCGGCATTGCGGAGGCGGAGCGGCAAAATGCGCTGATAGTCTGTGGAGGTGTACCAGGCCGTGGCGTCCTCGGGGCTCTCGAACTCCAGAACCACGAACGTCCCGGTTTTGGCGTTGCCCTCGAGCACGTGGGGCGTGCCTCCCCGAATCAGGAACACGCCGCCATAGGAATCCAGCGTGGGCTGGACCTTGCTGGCGTACTCATCCCACTCCGCGCCGGGGGTGGATGTCTACCTCGGCAAAAATGTAACCTTTCGTCATGTCGTCTCCCGTCAGAAGGATGAGGTGAAGTTCGCTGGAGCGTCGCAGGCCACCGTTCCCATCTTTGCCGGAATCGAGACTTCGAGAAGCTCGAGGTCTGGTGAGATCGCCAACTCGTTGTGCTTGAGTCCGCCAGGGATCAGGAGCGATTCTCCCGCGCTGACGCGAATATGGCGGCCGTCCTCGAAGACCAGGTCGACCCAACCGCGCAGCGTATAAATGAACTGCGAATCGCAGAGGTGATAGTGCCACCCGGTTTGCTGCATTTCGCCCGTTGCAAGAGTTATCTGCGCGCGCATGCGGCCATCCGTGGCAGTCGTCACGCCCAGGTCCCGATACTTGAAGAATGAGCGGCGTCCCGGCACCAGTGGCGCCGTTTCGGGCGTGGCATAGGAAAGCCTTTGCGCAAGCGCTTCGGCGTCGGCAATCGACGTGGCGGAATGAACGTGTTCGGTGGATGAGTCCATGGTCTGCTCCGTGGGTGTTGTCGTTGTTAAAGTTGCTGATTGGCGGGTTGCCGCCGTGGTGCCCCGCGTACCAGCACGGTGGCGCGTTCTTCCACACTCTTGATGATCGAAGTGAAATCGTCCTGGCCGCGTCCTTCTTCCATTGCCGTTTGCCAGACGCCCCGGGCCTGCTCTAGAACGCGCGCCGGGATGCGCAGATTGCGGGCCTCTGCGATGGCGAGCTCCACATCCTTTGCGAGGATCGACATGTGTGCCCCGAAGTCGAACGATCCAGGGAGGGCGAAGCGAGCAAGTATGTCTGCTGCCGCGCTCTGGCCGGTGCTGGATCGGATGACGTCGGCCATGGCGTCGGCGTTCAGGCCTGCTTTGGCGCCCATTGCCAACGCCTCCGATGCAACGGCCATGTTGGCGGCCAGCATGATGTTGTTCACCAGCTTCATCGCCTGTGCCTGGCCGGGCTGATCGCCCAGCTTGTGAATTGTCTTCGCGATGCGATCCAGCGAGGGCATGGCGCGCGCAATGTCATGGCTCGCGCCGGCCAGCATGATGGACAGCGTGCCCGCACGCGCGGCGGACGGCCCACCACTGACTGGCGCGTCCACCGTGGCGATATGCTGACGCTGAAGTCTCTGTGCGATGGAGGACACCGCAGTCGGACCGATCGTCGACATCTCGATGTACGTATGCAGCGCGTTGCCGGCCGCCACGCCGTCCTGGCCGAAAATCGCCGCTTCGCATACCGCCTGGCTTGGCAGGCAGGCCATGACGATGGCGGCGGCATCCGCCACCGAACGTGGACTGGCATGCGCCACTGCGCCAGCGTCCACAAGTCGCGACACGGCTTCCGCGTTAGGGTCGTAGACGTGCAGTCGGCACCCGGGATGAATAAGCCGCATTGCCATCGCGGCACCCATGTTGCCAAGGCCTAAAAARCCGACKTGGGTAATCTYGCTCACGTTCGTATGTCTCCGTATCTGGGTAGATTTCCGCGCACCGCGTCTACCAGTCGGTGCCGCGCGCGTCGTGCTTCGGGTAATGTTGCAGTGCCGGCCTTCACTCAGATCAACAGTTCGATCAGGAAGGGGCCGTCCTGGCGGAAGCTCTGCTTCATGAGGTCGGCGCACTGCTCGAGCGTCGTTGCGCGTGCGGCCTCCACCCCCATGCCGTTGGCGAGCCTGACCCAGTCGAGATCGGGATTCGACAGATCCAGCATGCTCATGGCCGTGGGCCCCGGTAATGCCCCGACGTTCTCGTATTCGCCGATCAGGATGTTGTACTTGCGGTTGGCCAACAAAATCGTCGTGCAGGGGAGTCGTTCACGTGCCTGCGTCCAAAGCGACTGAAGCGAATACATCGCCGAGCCGTCAGCCTGCAGGCTGATGACCCGTCTCGAGCCCCCACAGGCCACCGCCGCGCCGGTTGCAACCGGGAGTCCGTCGCCAATGGCACCGCCGGTCAGTGAGAGCCAGTCATGTGGTGCTGCAGCGTGGGTGAATCGGTAGAAGCTGCGGCCATACGAAATGCTTTCGTCCGATATGATCGCGTTCTCCGGCATCACGGCGGCGATCGTCTGGGCCAGCCCTTCCGGCGTGGGTACACCGGTAGCGATCTCCGGGCAGGGCTGCGCGGGCGGCATATCGACCACTGGCGCGTTCAGCGCCTCCGCCAGCGCGAGCAGGGCCGCTTCGGGATGCTGGTCGACGCGCGACAAATGATGGATCTGGGCTTCGCGCGGATACTGGAGGGAGGGCTTGCCGGGATAGGCGAAGAATCCGACTGGTGGCCTGGCGTTGACCAGGATGATGTGCCGGAACGATGCCATCATCGTGATGGCTTGATCGGTGTTGTAGGGCACCCGCTCGATCGGCAGACGGCCTCGTCCACGCGAGACCCGCCCCATCACGTACTCATATTTCAGGGTCGCGCCCGTCGCGCTGGCAATGCGCCACGCGAGCGCCTGCGCTTCGGGCAGCGCGCACTCGCCGCCAAGCAGAATCAGCACGTCATTGCTATTCTGGCGCAGAATGCGCGCCGCGTTGTCGACGGCAAACGTATCGATCGATGGCGCTGACGGTACGGGCAATGCGCGCGCGGCAGCGCCGCCCGCATCCCATGACGTATCGGAAGGCAGGATCAGCGAGGCGATCTGCCCGGGCGCGGTCCGCGCAGCGGCTACTGCGGCGGCCGCATCACGACCGACGTCGGCTGCGGACTGGCTCGTGCGGACCCATGCCGATACGGCGCCCGCGAGCGCGGCCGTATCGGCAGTGAGGGGCGCATCATACGGGCGGTGATAGGTCGCCTGATCTCCCACGATGTTGACGACCGCGCTATTCGCGCGGCGAGCGTTGTGAAGGTTCGCCCACCCGTTGGCAAGTCCCGGTCCGCAATGCAATAGCGTGCTCGCGGGCTTGCGGGCCATGCGGAAATAGCCGTCGGCCATGCCGGTCACGACGTTCTCCTGCAGTCCCAGCACACACCGCATACCTGGAATTTGATCCAGGGCCGCGACGAAATGCATTTCGCTGGTGCCGGGATTGGCGAAGCAGGTATCGATGCCCGACTCGAGCAGTGTGGTGACCAGACTTTCAGCGCCGTTCATGTTGTGTGTTCTCCGGTTCGATGAGGATGGGTCGCGTGGGGTCAGCGCGAGCAGGCAGGATCCGTCCAACCGGAAACTGCCTTGGCTTCGAGGAACTCCTCGATGCCCCAGATCCCGCCTTCGCGGGCGCGTCCGGACGCCTTGATGCCGCCGAAAGGAGATCCCGGGGCGCGCGGCCTGCCATTCATCTCCACCATGCCCGAACGCAGCCGGCCCGCGACGCGGCGGCATCGTTCGTCATCGGTCGATTGCACGTAATTGGCCAGCCCATACGGCGTATCGTTCGCGATGGCGATCGCCTCTTCCTCGGTGTCGAACGGAATAATGGAGAGCACAGGGCCGAAGATCTCCTCTCGGGCGATGGTCATCTGGTTGGTCACGTCGGCGAAAACAGTCGGCCGCACGAAGTAGCCGCATTCGTGCGCTTCGGGACGCCCGGGGCCGCCTGCAACAAGTCGCGCGCCCTCCGCCGTGCCTGTCTCGATCATCTCCTGGACTTTCCTGAATTGCGCCGCCGAGGTCAGCGGGCCGAAGAACTTCCCCGGCGCGTGCGCCGCCTCGGCCGCGAAGTTCTCGGCGATTTCCCGGGCCTCGTCGACTACGCGCGCATAGATCGAGCGCTCGACCAGCATGCGGGTAGGGGAGTTGCAGCTTTGACCGGTGTTCTTGAAGCAATGGAGCACCCCGCGTCTCACCGCATCCGCATCGGCGTCGGCAAAGATGAGGTTGGCCCCTTTTCCGCCGAGTTCGAGCACCACTCGCTTGAGTGTCTCGGCGGCGGCTTTCGATATGGCGATGCCAGCGCGGGTCGAGCCGGTGAAGCTGATCATGTCGATATAGGGATGCGACGACAGGCGCGCGCCGACCCCCGTGCCGTCACCGTTCACGAGATTGAACACGCCGCTCGGAAAGCCGGCTTCCTCGATGAACTCGGCAAAGAGCATCGAAGAGAGCGGCGCGATTTCCGATGGTTTCAGCACGACGGTGCATCCGGCCAGCAGTGCGGGCACCACCTTCAGCGTGACCTGATTCATGGGCCAGTTCCATGGTGTGATGAGGCCGGCCACGCCGATCGGCTCCATCAGGATCCGATCGTTGGGTGCATGCGTGCCGATGGAACGTTCGAACGAGAACGTGCGAAACGCGGTAATGAAGTTCCTCATGTGATACGCGCCAGCACCGACATGTTCGGCCCGCGCCATGTCGACGGGCGCCCCCATCTCCAGGCTGATCATCCGCGCCATTTCCGCGGCGCGTCGTTCGTAGATCTCCAGCAGCCGCTCGACCAGCCGAAGCCGCTCGCCCGGCTCGGTGCGACACCAGCCTGCGAAGGCTTGCCTTGCCGCCTGCACCGCGCGGTCGGCATCGATCGTATCGCCGACGGATATCACCGCGCAGGGTTGTTCGGTGGATGGGTCGATCACCGTCAGGTCTTGGGGCCGTGCGGGCATTACCCACTTCCCACCGATATGGAACTGTCTCTTATCAAGCACGTTGTCTCTCGTAGTTTTTGCGTTGCGGCGTACCGATCATGGCCGGGATGCTGCCGATGAATCGAACGGTAGAGCATCGCCTCCTCTTTGTAAATAGGGTTGTATCGTTATCCATAGGATAATTTTCTACGCAAACAACCCGGGGATCACTTTTCCTAAAATTATCCTATGGACAACGTTGAATCCCTATTTACAACCATGAATCGTCCGTCTATGGTTTGACCGACGGCGCTTTCGACCGCAATCACCATTCAGGAGACAACCACCATGACCCACCGCTTCAGCCCCATTTCTCATTTCCGTTCACGCCGCGCCGTATTGGCGCTGGGGGCCGCCATGCTGGCTGGTGCGGCGTTTCCGGCCGCGAGCCAGAGTGCGGCGTGGCCGGCACGGCCCATCCGCCTAGTGGTGGGTTTCGCTCCCGGCGGCGGAACGGACGTGATGGCGCGTGCGATTGCACAGTTGCTGAATGAAGCACTGGGGCAGACAGTGATCGTCGAAAACAAGCCGGGGGCGAGCGGCAACCTGGCGGTCGGCGAAGTCGTGAGGGCGGCGCCGGACGGGTACACGTTTCTGATTGCGCCCACCTCGGTTGAGACGGCCAACCCATATCTGTTCAAGTCGAATCTCGTCCCGTCCCGGGATCTAACGCCCGTCATGGCGATCGGACGCGCCCAGATGTATCTGGTCGCCCGTCCCACGCTTGAGGCCAGGGACGCCAAGCAGTTCATCGCTTTGGCGAAGTCGCAACCGAGCAAGATCACCATCGCGTCGGCCGGTACCGGGACGGCACCGCATCTCGCCGCCGAGCTATTCAACCAGAGCATCGGCACGTCGATCACGCAGGTGCCGTACAAAGGCTCCGCCCCTGCGCTGCAGGATGTGATGGCCGGTCAGACGGACGTCGTATTCGACCCGGGGATTGGCTTCCCCCACATCCGAAGTGGCAAGGTCAAGCTGCTGGCAGTGGCGAGCGAGAGCAGGTCGCCGTTCTTTCCGGACGCACCGTCATACGGGGACCTGGGCATCCGCAATGCGAGTCTTGATGTCTGGTTCGGGGTGTGGTCACCGAATAAGGTCCCGGCCGACATCAGCGAGCGATTTTCTGCGGCGTTAAAGAAGGTGTTGGCCTCGCCAGTGCTCAAGCAACGGTTCGCGCAACTCGGCGCCGAACCGGTGGCACTGGACAAGTTAGCTTTCCGAAACCTGCTGACTGACGAGAGCAGGCGGCTGTCAACGCTGATCAAGGAGCGCGGGATCGTCGTCGAGTAAGCACCTCGGCAGCCTCCCACCTCTGATTGTCCCGGACCCTTGCGGCCCGATTCCATATCAGCTTCCAAACCGGTCATCCGTGGCCGAATGTTCATCGCGGACTACAGCTTCTCCAGGCGGACCGATGTGTATCGGCGTACACGCGCAATGCGGCATTGAACATTTGTTCCGCCGCGATCGGCTACACAAACGGCTATTACCTCGGTACAGACAAGGATCACATGTTTGGGGTGGCGGTCGGCGTCAGGCACAAGTCCTGAGCGCGCCGGGAGACCGGCAAGGAATAGGGGGTGCACGCCCACTACGATGACGGAATGGAGTCATAACTCGGACATCGACCTGGTTCCTGAACACCCGGAGCTTGCGAGGACGTCTGCGAAGGCTCAGGCGTTCTTTGCCCCCTGTCATGGACAACGCTGCGAACTTCGCAGGGGCGCACAAATCCGCATAGGGCGGTCGAGGCGTCGCTTGCGATTCATCGAAGCTTCGACCAGCCCGACATCGTCCGGGCGTGCGCGTTACTGGGGCGTTAGCGACTGAATCCCGATTGGTGCCCCTCATCGGGATAAGGGCATCGACAGGGCCCCTGTTCGCCCCGGCAAGCGCCTAGTCGCCCCCGAGGTTCGCTGCGCCTGCGCCAGCCGGCAGGAGGCGACCCTTCTCCACCATTCCCAATCACGCATCGGAATGGCAGTTCGCAACCGGAAACTAGCCATTCAGTTGTGCCGACATCTGGCGCCAGAAGCGTACTTTGGGCGCATGCGGCTCACATTTCGGTGGCGATCTGCCTGAGCGGGTCAGTCCAGAACTTCAGTATCTCGAGGTCAAGTTTGCCGCGTTGATGTCGTATGGTCTGACTGTCAACGTCCTGCAGGAGGTATTGCCGCTCGATCTTGTGCTGGCAGCCAGCTCGATCCGGCGGCAGGTCACCACGCTCGGTCGCCGGTTGGGAGCGGAACGGGCCGCCGACGCCCGGCAGCAGGCTGAGGTGGCGGCGAACGTCCGCTCGCTCGAGATCCCGGAGCCCAGTCCGGTCCGCGCGGTCGGCATTGTCGGCGGCTACCTTCGGGGGGGCCGGCCACCGGCGCCGCCAGGACGCTGGTTTGAAGTGATCGTCGGGAAGTCCCTGCGGGATCGGGATGGCGGAAATAGTTTTGCCTACGCGCACAAGCTGGAGCGCCGACCGGCCGATCGTATGTGGAACTTCCTGCTACGAGAAGGTGTGCAACCCAGTCAGCCGGTCACCTTCCTGTCGGACGGCGGGGATACCGTACGGTTTGCCCAACTCGGCTTTGGTGACCGCGATGAGTACGTTGTCGATTGGTTCCACATCGCCATGCGGGTACAGAAAATGCGGCTAACCTGTTGTTGAGCGAAATCAAGATGCCTGTCATCCGCGCATCCTAGGATGAATGCGGAAAGCCAGATTTGCGGTGACACCTGTCCCTCGCGGTAAGCTCTAGTGAATTTGGGGCTCATGCGGCTTCTTCAGGGCGGTGGCCAAAGTACGGAGGTATCTCGTGCACTGATACGGTCGATACGCTTAGTGTATTGCTCGCAGCTAGCCCTCACGGGATATGCCTACAGCACCATCCAGTCGGAGGATGCGTGCCATGGTGTCGAAGCGCGTCTCCTTGAGTCTGCGACGGTAAGCGGCGCTCATCTCGGCCAAAGGTAGCTCACCCGAGCCGCAGACCAGATCATTGTTCTGATCCTAGTGCAATGGGTGCCCATGAACGCATAGCGGATGCGCAAACTTGTGGGGGGCAGTGTCACGCGCGCGCTACTGGAGTCGACGACAGTACCAGTGCTGTTGTCGGACTGATTGGCCAGCAGTTGGGGCGTGCTTGGCCGCAGGCTGAACACAATCCAGCAATCCTGAAGGAGATGGCGCATGTACAAGAATATCTCGGTGGCGATCGACGGCAGCCACTGCAGCGATCAGGCCCTGGAAGAGGCGATCGATCTTGCCGGCGCTTGCGGCGCGGAGCTGGAGATTGTTCACGTCATTGACAGTGGATATGAATTGGCAGAGGTGCGGGTAGGCTTGGTCAGGAGGGGGCAGGAACTGCTGACGGCGGCACAGGCGAAGGCCGAAGCCAACAATCTGCACTGCCATGTCGTCCTGGTCGACGACGTCGCGGCGCTCGGTGACATTGCCAATCAGATCCGGCAAGTCGTGGAAGGCAGCCACGCTCGGCTCGTCGTGATCGGCACCCACGGACGTCACGGGGTGACCCGGCTGCTGATGGGCAGTGTAGCTGAAGGGCTTGCACACCAGTGCAAGGTGCCTGTCATGCTTGTGAGGGCACCACAGGAAGCGTGAGCCACGGATGCGGTGCAGTCGGTTCGGCAGGCGACCGGCGAGTCGGCCATCTTGCGAGCCGCGGCGCGGCTGCAGGCGAGCGAGGCGGAAGCTCAGCGCGACCTTCAGCCGGCAGTGGGGAGCAGCGGAGCAGGCACGCATGCAGGGGACGGCAGAGTGGAGGCGCCTGCTGACCAAATTGGAAGCCGCTCTGCGGCGGGCCGGGCGCGCGCAAGCGAACGCGATAGAACCTTGACACTTACCAATTCCGCACGCGCCCCGTATCCGCATGCACGAATTGCTCTTGCGGATAGAATCCCACACCGCCACCGCGCAGCGACAGGGCGGCATCGCGCAGATCCGCCAGCGGCACGCCGGGCAGGCGGATATCGATGGCCTTGCCGTCCATATGCAGGCTATGGGTGGCGACGCCGCCGGCGCCCGTCTTGCGTAGGCGCGCGTTTGTGGCCGGGCTGCGATAGCCTGAGATGACCTGGAAGGGTGCTTCGCAGGATAGTGTCTGCTTCAGGCTGTAGAGCAACGCGAACAGTTGCGGGTCGATCGAACCGACTTCGCCGGAATAGTGATCGCGCAGGAACCGGTTGAGCGCGGCCAGCGCCTCGGGCACGAACTGCTCGCCCACGGCGTAGACGATGGCAATGCGCTCGCCGGTGTGGGTATGGTCGAAGGCGAGGCTGCGGGCAGCCGGCAACGTTGGCAGGGCCGCAAGCGCGGGGTGGGCCGGTAGCGGCAGCAGCATGCCGGCCAGGGCGAGTTCGCCGGTGCGGCGCAGGAAAAGGCGGCGAGGGTCGCTGTGCGGTCCGGTCATCGAACACTCTCCCTTGACTTATTGGCTCAATCTTGCGCGTGTACTAGTCCATGAGGAAGTCCGCAGGTTCGCGGAGCGTTGCCGCAGCGCCTCGTCCAGCACTCGGTCGAGCCCATAGATATCGGAGAAAAAATACACGCGCCCGTCGGCCTTGACGATGACCGTGCCGTACGCGAGCACCACAGGCAGCGGCTGCTGCAAGCGCAGCGTGCTGGATTGCCCTTTGTCCATGGCATCGCGAATGCGCGCTTCAGTCCAGCCTGGCATGTCCTGCAGCACAAAGCTGGCCAGGGCCGCCGGTTCCTCGACCCGGATGCAGCCATGGCTCAGGTCGCGCCGGTCCCGCGTGAACAGCCCGGGCGCGGGCGTGTGATGCAGGTAGATGTTGTCGTTGTTGGGGAAGATGAACTTGATGTCCCCAAGCGCATTCATCGGCCCCGGGCGCTGCCGGATGCGCATCTGCCCGCGCTGGACGGCATCCAGGCTGGCCGCCGACAGCGTGGTCACCGCCTTGCCGTCGGCACCGACGAATTCGAAGCCCTGCCGCTCGAAATAACCGGGGTCGCGCCGCAGCCTGGGCAAGGTCTCCGCACGCGCAATAGAGGGTGGCACGTTCCAGTACGGGCTGAACTCGATGAAACGCATGTCTTCTTTGAAGAGCGGTGTCCGCGTGTCGAGCGCCTTGCCGACGATGACCTTCATCTCCACCTTGACCTGGACGTTACCGTCGTGGACTTCATAGGCGCGCAGCACGAACTCCGGCACGTTGACCACGATCATGCGCGGGCTCTCCAGCAGCGGCGTCCAGCGCAGGCGCTCCAGCGTCAGTTCGATCTGCCGCACGCGGCTGGCGGGCGAGGCATTCAACTGCGCTAGTGTGCTGGCCCCGATAGCGCCATCGGCCTCCAGCCCGTGGCGGGCCTGGAATGCCTTGACACCTTCCACCAGCGCGCCTTCGTAGCGCTCCGGGACGGGCGTGCCCGTGGGCAGGTCGCCCAGCGCGATCAGTCGCTGCGTCAGCACCGGCACGCCAGCGTAGGCCTGGCCATGCGCCAGCTTCTTGCCCGGTAGCGGCGGCAGCGGCGCCTGCCAGGCCGGATCACCTGCCAGCGCCCGGTAACGGGCGAGTGCCTCGCGCAGGGTGCCATACAGGGGAAACGACGGCGCCGCCTGCTGGACGGCCCTCGGCAGGCTGTGCCTGGCGACGGCTGTGCGCAGGTAGGCCGAAGGATCGAACTGCCCATCCGGTGCGGCGGCAAAATTCTCGTGGATCTGACGCGGCTCGACGCGGCCGCCGTGCAGGTCGGACAGGTAGCGCAGCATTGCGCCCGTCAGATCGCCATCAAGCCGCGCCACCGCTTCCGGTGCCAGTGGCGGCCCTTGCGCGGCCTGGTCAAGCGCACGATGCAGGACGTCGGCGTCATAGTCGCGGGGCTCCAGCCCGTCGGCCGCGGCGGCGACCAGGATATCCGCGGCCTGCCGCGCGTCGGCAGTGGGGTGGCCGTGCGAAAACCAGAGCGCGACATCCGTGGCCAGCACTCCCGCATGCCAACTCGAGGCCCATGCGGCCAGCAAGCCCGCCACGATTCTGGGCGTGCCGGCGCGGCGGATCAGCGACACGCCTAGCACCAAGCTGCGCGCCGCCGGCGCGACGCCTATCATCCGCGTTCTGCGCTCATTCAGGGCGCTCGCTGCGGACCATCAGCACAGGCTTGTTGCTCTTGTGCACCACGCCTTCGGAAACGCTGCCCATGATCAGGCGCCGGAAGCCGCGGCGGCCGTGCGTGCCAATTACGATGAGATCCGCACTCCAGCGATCGGCTTCTTCCACGATGGTGGTGGATATCTGCCCGGGGGAAACGGGCTTTTCGAGAATCTTCGTCGTATGCGCGATACCCGCTTCCGACAGGCGCCTGGCGGCGGCTGCCAGCGCATCGCGCCCCACGGCCAGGATGCTCTCCATGAGCTTGTTGGCATCGTAGCTGCCAGTGGAGAAGAAGACATCGCTATCGTCCGCCACGAAGAGCACCTTGACCTCGCTGCCGGTAGCCTTGGCGACGGTGATGGCCTGGCTCAGGGCGAGGTCGGAAGAGTGACTGCCGTCCACCGCGAGCAGTATTCGCTGATACATGGTTCGTGCCTCTTGGCTGGATATAGGGAGGTGTGCGCGCATGGGCGCCGCCGCCATCTGCAGCATAGGGGGCGGGCCAGATGCCGTATTGACCTGCATCAAGACACCGGCAGCAGGCAGGCTAGGCGATGCGCAGTACCGCCGCGCCGGCCAGGCGGCCCGCGCGCAGGTCGGCCAGTGCGGCATTGGCCTGCTCCAGCGGATAGACCGTCGTGGTGGTGCGCAGCGGCGTGGCGCGGGCGATTCGCATCAGTTCCAGCCCGTCGTCGCGCGTGAGGTTGGCCACCGACACGATCGACCGCTCCTCCCATAACAAGCGATAGGGGAAGGCCGGAATATCGCTCATGTGGATGCCACCGCAAACCACGGTGCCGCCCTTGGCGACGGCTTGCAGCGCCATCGGCACCAGCGCACCCACCGGCGCGAAGATCAGCGCGGCATCGAGCGGCTGCGGCGCGGGCTGGTCGCTCGGACCGGTCCAGCAGGCCCCGGTGTCGCGGGCGAGCTGGCAGGCGGCGTCGTCGCCGGGGCGTGTGAAGGCGAAGATCTCGCGCTGCTGGGCTACTGCGATCTGTGCCACCAGGTGGGCGGCCGCGCCAAAACCGTAGATGCCGATAGAACGGACGTCACGGGCGTCTCCCGCCATGCACAGCGTGCGGTAGCCAATCAGGCCCGCGCACAGCAAGGGCGCAGCATGCACGTCGTCGTAGTGCTCCGGGACGGGGAAGCAATAACGGCTGTCGGCCACCACATACTCGGCGTAGCCGCCGTCGCGCGTATAGCCGGTGAACTGCGGCGTATCGCACAGATTTTCGCGATGCGCTGCACAATAGCCGCAGTGCCCGCAGGTCCGACCAAGCCAGGGCACGCCTACCCGGTCTCCGGGGGCGAGGCCCGTCACGCTTGCGCCGCAGGACTCCACCCTGCCAACGATTTCGTGGCCGGGAATCAGCGCCGCCTTAGGGTGCGCGAGTTCGCCGTCGAGAATGTGCAGGTCGGTGCGGCAGACGCCGCAGGTGCTCACGGCAATGCGCACTTCGCCGGGGCCGGGAACCGGCACGGGGACGCGCGCCAAGCGCAGGGCTGGCCCGGTGCCGTCGAAGATCATCGCGCGCATCGTACCTTGCATGTTGCCATCCTCCGCGAACGCCCCCAGAGGCACCCAGCATTCATGCTAGGCGACGCCCGCCGCCGCCGCTTGATTCGCGTCAATGGCGCGCGCCAGGCGGGCGTCCCATACAGTTTCCGATGCCATGATCCGCATCTGCACCGAGCGCGTCCGAGCATACACGCTAGATGCATCCAAGGGCGGCGCGCAGGCGTGTGCGTGCCGGCCATCCGCCGATTTCGCTGATGCTGGAGGTGCATGAAGTACAGCAAGATACTGTTTGCGGTGGACGGCAGCGCTTTGGCCAATCGGGCGCTGGCGGAGGCGCCTCGCCCGGCGACTGCGATAGGCTCCGAGCAGGTGGCGCACGTGATCGATAACAGCTATCTCAGGTATGAGGTGGACTATGTCGACCTGACAGACCTGCGCGCCAGCCTGCTCGAGGGTGGACAGATCCTGCTGGACGAAGCCAAGGCCAAGGCTACGGTCCAGAAGGCGGCATGCAACGCGCCGTTGGCAGAAGGGAGCGCCGGCGCAAGGTCGGCGTAAGCCGAAGTAAGCAAGGGGCATCGGCTTGACCTGAGTCAATAGCCCTATCCAGGCGTTTCCTAGACTGGATACAGGCCTCCCAACCGCGCAGAAATGTCATGGATTACGCCAGCATCATGGTCCATCTGGACACCAGTCCACGAGCGCTGGACCGGCTTGAAATCGCTGCCCGGCTCGCCGTCGCCCGCCATGCACGGCTGATCGGGCTGTTTGCCGGCTTTATGCCTGATGCTGCCTGGTTTTACTTGATGCAGGGGGCTGCGACCTATATCGACGAGGACCGCCAGCGGCGCAGCGATGCACGCGAGGCAGTGCGCCGCCGCTTCGAGGCCGCAACGCAGGACCTTGGGGTGGAAATCGAGTGGCGCGCAGTGGAGGGCGATCCATTGATGATGGCACTGCGCGAGGTGCGCGAGGCCGACCTTGTCGTTGCCGGGCAATACGATCCGGCCGCCCCGGACAGCTTTGTCGCGACCCAGTTCCTGGAAAGCATCATCCTCGATGGGGGGAGGCCGGTCCTTGTCATTCCATTCGCCGGCCGGTTCGCCGTGCCCGGCGCACGTGCCATGGTGGCGTGGGACGGCGGGCGCGAGGCCGCTCGCGCCTTGCATGACGCCATGCCCCTGATCGCCGGTGGCCAGGCCAAGGTGCTTTGTGCGCAAGGCGCGCGCGCGCGGCCCGATGCGAGCCCGCCGAGCCATGCTGTTGCTGCGCTGGCAAGCCATGGCGTCCACGCAGACATCGAACACTGCCAGGAAGGATCGGACATCGCCATCGGCGAGACCTTGCTCTCGCGCGGGGCGGATTTCGGCGCCGATCTGGTGGTGATGGGCGCCTACGGGCGCGGCCGCCTGCGCGAGCTGGTACTGGGCGGTGTCACCGCGGCTTTGCTGGACACCATGACGGTGCCGGTACTGATGTCGCATTAACTGCCGGCACTGCGTCGCCACGATACACAAGCGCACCGGAGAACACGATGAAGAGCGATGCGAAACTCAGGCAGGACGGCCGCGAGGAACTGGAGTGGGTCCCCCAGATTTGTGCCGCGGGCATCGCTGCCCAGGTCAGCGACGACGCCAGCAAGGTCATGTTGTCCGGCACGCTGCGCAACTGGGCCGAGATCCGAGCCGCCCGCGAGACGGCATGGTCCGCACCGCGCGTGACTCAGCTGGTGGCCCGCATGATGGTGGGGCCATGACGCGCACATTGCCGCCTGCCGCCAAGCAGCGGCGCCTGGCATGCCAGGCGCTCGCCGGAGTTGCCGTGCTGTGCTGCACCGCAGGCCTGCCTGCGGCCGCGTGGGCTGGTGCCGCCGACAAGGTCGTGCTGGATGCCGACGAACTCGATGCACTCTGCGAAGCCGTGCTGGCGCGCTTGTACGCACGCAATCCTGGCGCGCGGGCCTTGGCGGGCAAGTCCAGCGGTGTGCTGGTCTTTCCCGATGTGCTGGCCGGTGGCGCAGTGGCAGGCGTGGAGCAGGGTGACGGCATGATGCGCGGCGTGGGCGGAGACAAGGCCTATTACCGGCTCATAGGCGCATCGCTCGGGGTGCAGGCGGGCATGGGATCCAAGGCGGTCGTGCTGGTGTTCCTGACCGAGCAGGCGCTTGAGCGCTTTCGCGCCAGCCAGGGCTGGACCGTGGGTGTGGACGGATCGGTATCGATCCTGAGCCTGGGCATCGGGGCCAGCATAGACAGTAATACCGTGCGGGGTGACATTGTGGGCTTCGTGCTGACCAACAGCGGCATCATGATCAACCTGTCGCTCGTCGGCACGCGGATAACGCGGATCGAGAGCTGAGGAGCCATCGATGGAAAAGATCCTGATCGTTTATTACTCACGCACCGGGACGTCGCGCCAAGCCGCGGAAGAACTGGCTGCGCACACCGGCTGGCCGATCGCGGAAGTCGGCGACCAGGTCAGCCGCGCCGGCTTGCTGGGCGATGCCCGCTGTGTACTGGACGTCCTGTTGCAGCGGCATGTAGGTTACCGCTACGCTGGCCCTTCACTGGACGAGTACCAACAGATTGTCATCGTCGCGCCTGTCTGGGTTGGCCACTTGGCCGCGCCTATGCGCAGCTTCCTGCGTGACAGGCTGCCACTGACCTGTAAGACGTCGGTGGTCTGCGTGATGGCCCGGCAAGGTGGGTTCAATGCGGCAGAGGAAGTTGCCCGCCTGGCCTCGGAGGCGCCGTCACCGGTCATTGCGCTGCGCCAGAGCAATGTGGCCAGCGGGGCAGCGCTGCAGGCGCTGCGTGCCTTCGCGGCACAGGTGGAGGCAGCAAGCGCACGGGCCGACACCGCGCAACGGCCTGCCTGGCTATCGCCCAAGGAAGCCTGACCTGGCAAATCTTACGTCGATGGCACAGCTTGATCCGCATCAGCCAGTTGATCTGGCGTCGCCAATACGCACTACATGGCGCCATTCATCGCTGCCCAACGGCTCCTGCACGCGCCGCTGCCACTCCAGCACCTGAAGGTCGGCGTCGGACGGGTCCCCACCCTGGCGCGCGCGCGCGGCGATGCGTTCGCGCAGGGTAGCCAGGTCGGCACTACAGTCGACGATGGAGAACGCCACGCCCCGGCGCGTGGCCAGCGACGCAAACCGTAGCCGGTGCTCGCGTGCAAGGAAGGTCGCGTCGGCGATCATGGGGAAGCCAGCGGCACTGCCAAGCCGGCAGATTGCTAGTAGTCGCCCGTAGACGCGGGCGGTGTGTTCAGCCGTGTAAAGATCGCCTTGTGAAGCGACTTGCCTATGTGGAAGACGTTTGCGCTCAACGTCCGCGCGCACGCGCACCATGGCTGCGGCCACCGCGATCTGCTGGGCAACGGTGCTCTTGCCGCTGCCCGATAGGCCATGCATGATGGCGATCGCGCCCGGAGGCCGCGTCAGGGTAACGCTGGCCAGCGCAAGCAAATCGACGCAGCGCATCTGCATCGTCGCCATTTCCGCGGCGTTGCTCAACCCCGCCACGCTGCGCTGGTGCTCCCGCTCAAGCAGCACGCGGGCGCGCACCACGGCGCGCAGGGCCGTGTAGAACGGCAATAAAGCCAGGCCGGCATAGTCGCCGGTACACTCCAGGTAGGTATTGATCAGGCGATAGGCAAGATCTTGCCTGCCGGCATGCAGCAGGTCCATGAAGAGAAAAGCGATATCGCTGATCGTGTCGATCCAGCGCAGCCCTGCATCGAATTCGAGGCAGTCGAAAGGCGTAGGGACACCGTCGATCAAGGCGATATTGCCGAGATGCAAGTCGCCATGGCACTCCCTGATATGACCACTCTCCAGCCGCTTCTCAAAGGCGGGGTGCAGCGAAGCGGCCCGCTCGCGCAGCAGCGCCGCCAGGTGTGATGTTGCATCGGTGGCCGAGGCGAGCATGGCAACGCGCGCGATGGCCTGCTCCGCCACCGCCACGATCCGTCCTGGCGTGCCGTGCCCGCTGCTGGCCACTGCTACGGGCGCAGCCAGATGGATCGCGGCAAGCCGATGGGCCAGCGTCTCGATATGCGATGCGGTCAACCGGTCCGACTCTGCCATGCGGCAGAACAGATCTCGCTGACGGAAGCGGTGCATCTTCACCACATACTCCAGCGCTTCGCCAGTGCCTCCTACCCGGACATCCCGCTGGCCAGGGCCCGCCACAATCGGTACCAGGCCGAGGTAGAGCGCCGCCGCCATCCTGCGATTCAACTCCAGTTCGGCTTCGCAATCCGCTTTGCGTGCAGCCAGAGTGGAGAGGTCGACGAAATCCAGGCGCACCGGCTTGCGCACTTTGTAGGCAAAGGCGCCGGCCAGGAACACTTGCGAGATGTGCGTCTCGATGACGCTGACTTTGCCCACGGGATGTGGGTAGGCCGTGGGGCGCATCAACGCTTGCGTGAGTACCGCCGGTTCCATGCCGGGCCCTCCCAGGTGCCTGCCTCCCCGATCGGGCCAGGTCATATGCCCATGCTATGCACGTGGCCGGAATTCGGATTGACGCGGATCAAGTTGGCCGGCGGCGACCCGCCTATATTGAAGCTTGAAGCGGAATGAGGGTTCGGCGCGCGACGCCGCGGACACTTGTTGTCGGGGGTCCATGCGCCTGCGACGGGAGAGAGGCGATGAGGAGGTCCGAAGAAGGTCGGGGTGGCGGCTCCACGCGTTCGCGTGGCCTTGCGGCTTGCCTTGCCGCCATGCTTTGCGCCGGCTGTGCGTCGGAACCGAACTGGCTTCGCCCGCCCAAGCCAAGGGCGGAGGCCACCGTTCGTGGCGATCCCGGCGTTGCCCGCAATGGCGCCGGGGGCGACAAGATCCGGATCACGACACCTGACTTGGCGCAAGCCGCTTGCCCGCTCTCATCGGCTCATTGAGAGGATCCACCTTTCCGTGCCCGGGAGCCTGCGATGTCCAATTTGACCAAAGAGCAGATATCCAGCCTGGTCACTGTGCTGGACAGCAGAGAGCAGAGAATCCGCGGCCAGATGGACGCCGCTGCCGTTTCCCGCACTGTGTCCGCCGAGCGAGAACCGAGCGACGACTCTGATCTCGCCAAGCATGGCACTTCCATGGCGGCGTCGGCGGTGTCGGCGGGAGAGCATGCGCACGTCTTGGGCCGCGGCAGGCCCGCCGCCGCGCATATGGCCGCCAATACCCGCTCGCTGACGGCAATGCAAGTGCTACTCAAGCGCACCATGCAAGTCCCACTGCAGGCCCCTAGATCCGGTCCAGTGCGTCAAGATCCATCAGGGTCACGCGTTTTCCCTTGACATCGATGAGGCCGTCGCGCTGGAAGCGCGACAAGGTGCGGCTGACGGTCTCGAGCTTCATGCCCAGGTAGCTGCCGATCTCTTCGCGCGTCATGCGCAGCGTGAGTTCGCGGCGGGAGTAGCCGCGCACCTGCTGGCGGTCCGAGATATTGAGCAGGAATGCCGCCACGCGCTGCTCCGCGGACAGGCTGGCGAGCAGGAGCATGACGCCCGATTCGCGCACGATTTCGCTGCTTAGCATCCGGTGCACATGCTGTTGCAGCGAACGCATTTCGCGGCAGAGTGCTTCGAGCAGATGGAAGGGAATCACGCATACCGCGCTGTCTTCCAGGGCGATGGCATCGCAGGCGTGCCGCTCGGTGCAGATGCCGTCGAGCCCGAGCGTCTCGCCGGTGAGGAAGAAGCCGCTCACCTGCTCGCATCCGTTCTGGTGGGACACCACCGTCTTGAATGATCCGGAACGCAGGGCATAGATGCTCTGGAACGCGTCGCCGGCACGGTAGAGCGCTTCGCCGCGCCGCACCATGCGCCAGTTATGGATCACGGTATCCAGCCTAGTGCGATCCGCGTCGTTCAGGTTGCCACCCATGCAGATGGCGCGCATTGCGCAGCTGGAGCAATTTGCCTTGCGGGTCACACCTGCTGGCGGCGCGGTGTCCCTGTACATGGACAGGGACTCAAGGACTTCAGCACCGATGGGGGCGACAGGCATTGCCGCCGGTGTTGCCCGCTGCAGATACTCTGACATGGTTGCTTCCTTTGTCTCCTGGGCCCAGCCGGTCCGACTGGCCGCTGTTGTGGTTCGCCCTCGCTGCCGGCACCAAGCGCGGCGCTAGAGCCCCGCGCTGGCTATGCCGCTGTGGACTCCTGGACCGTACCCGTCGCCGCGCTCTTGTCCGCTGCCAGGCGGAGCAGGGCGCGGCGCAGCGCGTCGCACTCCGTGGTCTTGTCGAAAAAGAGCGATGCACCGGCCTGCAGGTAGGCACTACGCATCGGCGGCACCGAGCAGTTGCTAAGTACGACCACCGTTACGTGGCGACGCATCCGCTTCAGGTCCTGCAGCACGTTCAGCCAGGATCTTTCGTGCCGGTTCAGGCTGAGAATGACGACATCGGGCAGAAGGATCTGTGCTGCCAGCAGGGCCGCGCACGCATCCCGGGCCAATGCGAGCAGTTCCAACTCTTTGATCGATCTCAACATCCTGGTCTGCCGCGCGCCGATCAGGGTAGAGTCCTCGAGCAGCAGTACAGTCAGGAGGTCGGGGCGGGCCGGGTGGTTCATGCTTCCGAGTATGGTTAATGGCGGGGCCTCTCGAAAGAAGGGGCGGCTGAGAGTGTCGTCGGGAAAGAGAGCCTCCTTGTCAGGAAAGCCTGACAAGGGTCATCGGCTATCCGGCTGATGGCGCCAGATGCTTCCGTCTCGCAAAATTACAGGCGCATCACAATTTGCGTGTGCATTTTGCGCGGATAGCCTACCTTAACAGGAGAGTCTCCGGCGGCCCCCGGCAGGACTTGCCGAGGATCCAGAAGCACTCCGTGACCAGCCATGGCGATCAAAGAGCCTCCTTCACCGAATCTGCCTTCTGCGGCGAAGACATCGCTTCATGCCAAGCTTGGCGAACTGGCGGTGGGCGGCACCGTGCTCTTGCTGTTGATGTCGCTGGCGCTGTGTTTTATCACCGCGCTTGCCCCACGGCCTGGGGGCCTGGCCGCGCCGATGCTCGGCGCCTGGGGACTGGCCGTGGCCGTGATGCTGTCCCTGCTGCTGGTGCGCTTGCGGCGGCTGCAGCGTGACGCAGAAGAGAACCTGGCGCGTACCCAGGGCAGCGAAGCCCGGCTGGCAGGGATCATCCGCTCGTCAATGGAAGCGATCATCACGGTGGACGAAGGCCAGCGAATCGTGTTGTTCAACCCCATGGCGGAGCATTTGTTTGGCTATGCCGCCGCGGACATGATGGGCCGCCCTCTGGCGGACCTGATTCCGGCGCGTTTCCGCTTGGCCCATGAGACGCACGTGCGCCGGTTCGGCGTCACTGGGGTCACGGACCGGCAGATGGGCCAGCAGCGGGTACTGCATGCGCTGCGGCAGGACGGCACGGAGTTTCCCATCGAAGCTTCCATTTCCCAGATGCAGGAGGGCGGCGGCAAGCTGTTTACCGTTATCCTGCGGGACACGACGGAGCGGGTGCGGGCGGAGACGGCCTTGCGGCAGTCGCGGGAGGAGCTTCAGCAACTGTCCGACCGGGTCGAGGCTTCGCGGGAAGAGGAACGTCGCCGTATCGCCCGCGAATTGCACGACGACCTCGGCCAGCGCCTGAGCGCGCTGAAAATGGACCTTGCTCTTCTCGCCAGCGACCTCAAGGACGCTGGAACCGCGCCCGGCTTACTGGACCAAGCTGCAGCCATGCACCTTGTCATTGACGAAACCGTGGCTTCGGTGCGGCGCATCGCCGCGGACCTACGCCCGGCCTTGCTGGACGAGCTTGGCCTGATTCCCGCGATCGAATGGCTGGCGAAGGAATTCTCCGCACGCTACGGCATCACTGTCATCACCCATGCCGCCGAGGAGGAAGACGTCGGCGAGCAGGCGGCCATCGCGGTGTTCCGTATCGTGCAGGAGGCGCTCAGCAATGTCGTGCAGCATGCTCAGGCCGACCGTGTCGATATCGAGCTGGTTCGCCAGGAGGAACATTACGAGCTGACAGTGCGGGACAACGGCCGCGGCAATCTCCCCAGGCAACCTGCCGGTGGCGAGCGGGTATCGCTTGGGCTGGTCGGGATCCGGGAGCGCGCACGGCTGCTTCGCGGCACCGTGGCGACCAGGCAAGCGCCTGGCGAAGGCTTCTGCCTGACCGTGTGTTTCCCATTGACCACGACTGCGAGCGCGGAGGCAAGTCCATGATTCCCGTGATGATCGCCGACGATCACGCCGTGGTGCGCGACGGGCTGCGCCATATCCTGAGCCGCGCGGGCGGCTTCGATGTGGTGGGCGAGGCGGTGGATGGCACCGCCGTGCTCCAGATGGCGCGCGAGTGCAAGCCCCGCGTGCTCTTGCTGGACCTCTCCATGCCGGGGCGCAGCGGGCTGGAGCTGATCAAGCAGTTGCGCGTCGAGCAGCCCGCACTGCGTATCCTGGTACTGACTATGCATGCCGAGGAGCAGTACGTGGTGCGTGCGTTCCGGGCTGGGGCGGCGGGCTACCTGACCAAGGAAAGCGCCGCCACGGAACTGGTCAGCGCCATCAGCAAGGTCGCTGCGGGCGGCACCTACGTCAGCCCGGCAATGGCCGAGAAGCTGGCCAACAGCCTGCAGGACGAACATCTCGAGGATCCCCACCTACACTTGTCGGACCGCGAGATGGAGGTCTATCGACGCCTGGTGCTGGGCGAGCCGTTGACTGAGATCGCCGCCGGCCTGTGCGTGAGCGCCAAGACAGTGAGCACCTACAAGATGCGGCTGATGGAAAAGCTGCAGGTGCCCAGCGAGGCGGCGCTGGTGCGCTATGCGATCCGCCATCGCCTGTTCGGCGAAGGCGACCTCTAGACCAGCCCTGGCCCCCGACGACGTCTCGCTGTCCGTCGACGCCGCGCTTGATCTGAGACAAGGCGCGTCAAGCATGCTGTGCCACCATGAAGTGGAGGTCCGCGCCTCATGCGGACCCGTCACTCCAAGGAGGCGACAAATGAGCAATCTGAGGATCTACGATCCGCTGTCGATCGAACCGGTTGGCGACATGCTGCAAGGCATGTTGCGCGCGTTTCGCGGCAACTACGAAGGGGGCTTCGCATTCAAGGTCGATGTGACCGAGACCGACAAGGCCTACAACCTGGTCGCGGAGATCCCCGGCGCCAGGAAGGAAGATATCGAAGTGTCCGTCGATCGCGGCACGGTGATGATTTCGGCCAAGGTGGAGAAGTCTTCCGAGCAGAAGGAAGGCGAGCGGGTGATCCGGCGCGAGCGCTACAGTGGCTCGATGCAACGGGTCTTTACGCTGGACAGTTCCGTGGACGAGGGCAAGGTGGATGCCAGCTACGAGAACGGCGTCCTTCGCGTGGTACTGCCCAAGAAGGAAGCCTCGCCGCAGCAGCGCGTGACGATCCGCTGACCCGGTGTTTTCCGGGTCCGCCCACGGGCGTGCTGGCCAATACAGCCAATACACGGAGCACATCATGGACTACCGAACCGTGCTGGTCGCGCTCGGAGCGGATCCCGATTGCGCATCGCGCGTCAGGATGGCCGCCGACCTGGCAGCCTCTTTTGGCGCGCATATCAATGGCGTCAGCGCCACCGGCCTGCGCATGGACCCGATCCGGGGTGTTGGCGATGACGCTGTGCGGTATATGGCGGCGTCCCGCCACAGGCTGCTGTCGCAGACAGCACGGCAGGGCGAAATCCTGAGCGAAGTCATGGCAGCGCATGCGCCGGGCGTGCCTTTTTCGCACCGCGTGGTGGAAGAGGAGACCGGCTGGGTCCTGGCGCGGGAGGCCCGCGTGGCCGACCTGGCAGTGATGGCGCGACCTGTGGCAACGCAGGAAGTGGCATCCCTGGGCGCCGGGGAGGCCGAGTACGTGCTGCTCAATGCCGGTCGCCCGGTGTTGCTGGTGCCGCCGGAGTATCGGCGGCTGCATGGCGGGCACGTGGCAATCGCATGGGACGGGCAGCGTGAGGCGGCCAGGGCCGTGGCCGATGCCATGCCTCTGCTGCTGCGCGCCAGCCACGTCACCATCGTCGGAGTCTGGGACGATCGCGGCGAACCGCAGGCAGACTCGGAGCCGGTGGCTGGTTTGCGGCATTACCTGCAGCGCCACGGCATCGTGGCCGGCGTGCGCAACGAGCAGAAAGCGTGGCCGGTCGGCTCCACCCTCCTTGACGTGGTTAGGACACTGGGGGCCGACATGCTGGTGGCCGGGGGGTACGGGCACTCGCGCATGCGCGAACTGATCATGGGCGGCACCACGCGCACGCTGATGCACCATGCGCCGGTGCCACTGCTGTTGTCGCACTGACGGAGCGCCCCATGCAGTTGCAATTTCTCGGCGCGACAGATACGGTCACGGGATCCAAATATGTGCTCGACACTGGACGCAGCCGTGTGATGGTGGACTGCGGGCTGTTCCAGGGCTACAAGGCGCTGCGCCTGCGCAACTGGGACCGCTTGCCGGTCGATCCGTCCAGGCTCGACGCGGTGGTGCTGACGCACGCGCATATCGATCATAGCGGATACCTGCCATTGCTGGTTCGCAACGGCTTTCGGGGACGGGTGTTCTGCACCATGGGCACCGCGCAGCTGTGCCAGATCCTGCTGCCAGACAGCGCGCACCTGGCGGAGGAGGATGCGCAATACGCCAACCGCAAGGGCTTCTCGCGGCATCAGCCGGCGTTGCCGCTCTACGACGGCGCGGACGCCGTGCGCGCCTTGCGCCGGCTCGATCCGCTCCACTACGACACGCGGGTAAGGGTGACGCCCGACGTGGAGGTGGAGTTTCATCGCGCCGGACACATCATTGGCTCGGCCATCGTGACGCTGCACGTGGACGGCAAGCGGATCGTTTTCTCCGGCGACCTGGGGCGGCAGCAGGACATCGTGATGCGCGCACCTGAGATCGTCCGCGAAGCGGATCACCTGCTGGTGGAATCCACCTATGGCGACCGCGCCCATTCCGCAGACGATCCGCTCGACAGGCTGGGTGAAATCGTCAGCCGCACCATCGGCCGCGGCGGCAGCGTGGTGATTCCTGCGTTTGCCGTCGGGCGCACCCAGGCGCTGCTGTACTGCCTCTACAAGCTGCGCCAGCAAAATCGCATTCCGCACGTGCCGGTCTACCTCAACAGCCCGATGGCCATCGACGCCACCACGGTCTTTGCCTTGCACCCCGACGAACTTTGGATCGACCGCGCCGCCTGCACGGCAGCGTGCAACCTGGCCATCCTGGTGCAGAGCATGCAGCAGTCCGTCTGGCTGAACCATGACCGCGCGCCCAAGATCATCCTGGCCGGCAGCGGCATGGCAACCGGCGGCCGGGTGGTGCATCACCTGGAGACATATGGCCAGGACGCGCGCAACACGATATTGCTGTCCGGCTTCCAGGCCGCCGGTACCCGCGGCGCAATGCTAGCCTCGGGCATGCGCGATCTGCGGATCCACGGCAAGCGGGTTGCCATCCAGGCTTCGGTGGAGCAAATCACCTCGCTTTCGGCGCATGCGGACGCCAACGAACTGATGACATGGCTTGGCGGCTTCGGTGGCCCGCCACGGCAGACCTTCGTGGTGCACGGCGAGCCAGCTGCGAGCGACGCCCTGCGGCAGCGGATCGAGCGGGAGCTGCGCTGGCCGGTCACGATGCCGGAGTATCTTCGTTCATATTCGCTGGACTAGCCAACGGAGGAACGGGAATGATGAAAAATGGCTCGCAAGACTGTGTCACACCACGACACTTGCAACTGTTAGGTGCGATCGTCCAGTGGGGGTTCCGTCGCGCCCCGCGATCAGCGAAAGATCGCCAGGGCGCATGACACCTAGGGGAAACCTAATTTGAACAGGAGAACCCGATGATCAGCATGAAGGCAGCGGTCTTTATCGAGCCCGGACGGATTGTCCTGCAAGACAAGCCAGTGCCGGATATCGGCGCGACTGACGCGCTGGTCCGTATCACTACCACCACCATCTGCGGTACGGACATTCATATCCTGAAAGGTGAGTATCCGGTCAAGCCCGGCCTGACCATCGGGCACGAGCCCGTGGGCGTGATCGAAAAACTCGGCAGGGAAGTCCAGGGATACCGGGAAGGGCAGCGCGTGATTGCCGGGGCGATCTGCCCCAGCTTCCATTCCTATGCTTGCCAGGACGGGCTACCTTCACAAGACGGCCAGTCGCACGGACATGGCTACAAGCCGGCCGGTGGCTGGCGCTTCGGCAATACCATCGACGGTACGCAGGCGGAGTACGTGCTTGTGCCCGATGCGCAGGCGAACCTTGCTCCCGTCCCCGACGGCCTGAGCGACGAGCAGGTGTTGATGTGTCCGGACATCATGTCCACCGGTTTTGCCGGCGCCGAGAATGCGGGCATCAAGATCGGCGATATGGTTGCGGTGTTCGCGCAGGGGCCGATCGGCCTGTGCGCGACGGCGGGCGCGCGGTTGCGCGGCGCGGCCCTGATCATCGCGGTAGACGGCATCGACACGCGACTGCGCATGGCCAAGGAGATGGGTGCGGATATAACGATCAATTTCCATCAGGTCGATGTGGTCGACGAGATCCTGAAACTGACCGGTGGCCGGGGCGTCGATGCGGCCATCGAGGCGCTGGGCACGCAAGGGACCTTCGAGACCGCGTTGCGTGTGCTCAAGCCGGGAGGCACGCTGTCAAGCCTGGGCGTCTATTCAAGCGACCTGCGCATCCCACTTGACGCTTTCCATGGCGGCCTTGGCGATAATCGCATCCTGACGGCGCTGTGCCCCGGTGGCAAGGAGCGGATGCGCCGCCTGATGCAGGTCATTCAGAGCGACAGGTTGAATCTCGGGCCGCTCGTCACGCATCGGTTCAAGCTTGATCAGATCGAATTGGCGTACGAGTTGTTCGCCAACCAGCGCGATGGCGTGCTGAAGGTAGCCATCACGCCTTGAACACTGCCACACGCCGCGGTTGCGGTGCGCGCGGGCTCGCATGGCAACGGTCTGCTTGCAGCGCGGCCACTTCGTCCGGCCGCCCCGGCCTGCCGACCGGGATCTGAGGCATGATCCTGGTCTGGAGAATGTCGGCAGGGATGTCCGTGACCATGTGCCTGGCAAGGTAGCCTGGCGCTAGCGGTCTAGCCAGGTTTGCACGTGGTCATTGCCCGGCGAATGAGTGGCTGCCACGTGCTATCCGGCGTCGCTCAGGCGGATCGAAATGGCTTCACCCAGTCCACCCGCCGCCGGTCACCGGCGCGATCCGCCATGAAGGTAGGCTGGCCGGCGCCTCGCCTGCGTGCTCAACTGGCATGGGCGGGCCTCTTTCGCGAACTGGCTGCGGCGCCACCTCCTACTTCGGCGCCGGTGCCGTTCAACGCGGGATTCCACGCCGTGGCTTGTCTGAATTTCTCGAATATTTCCTGCACCGGCGCCACCATCGAAGCGGTATTCCCCGCCTGCTGCAAGCTCATCGCCTGGCATCGCTGCCAGGACTCGCCGATCTCGCGCATCTGTTCGACGATGGCGGTCTGGTTGTGGATGGCTAGACTCATCCACGCTTGCATCAGGTGCGCGCAATGCTCGGCTTCGGTGCGCAGGAAAGTGACTGGCAGCGCGGCGAGCGCGGCGATGTTGTTTGCATTGGCAAGTTGCGCACCCACTTCGCGCGTTGTCTTGATGTCCTTGCGGATGGCTTCCAACTGGAATTCAAGGAAACGCTGGCGGCTCTCCTGCAACAGGGTCAGCGCACGCAGGCCCGCCTCGCAATTGGCGCTGAAGTATGCGAGTGGGACGTCAGTCTGGTCCGTCATGGTCTCTCTCCGTGATTGGCGCGCATACCCTGTGCCGCTGCAACGCCATGCTTATTCCCACGCGGGAAGAGCCCCGGATTGGCATTGCTGGAAAGGACGAGTGCAGGGCATGCATGTCAGGCAACTCGTCTGCGAGATGCTTCTGAAGCGTGGCGGCCGCGCTCGTTGATCCACATCGAGCGTTGGGCCTTCCATGGCGTGTCGCCAGTGGGAATGGCGGCGACTCCTGGCCGTTGCCGCGGGCGTCGGCCGGATCAGCCGGGCTTTCCGCCCGAGGCCGGGCAGGTCCTGACGCCGAGCAGGCTGTAGAGAGGACAGATGCGGACGAGCCCCGTCAGGACCGGAATCACGCCGATCCATCCCCACACACCGATCGTGCCGGTGACGGCAAGGCCGATCAAGGCCAGGCCGACGACGATCCTGAGAGTGCGGTCAACCGTACCGATATTGGTTTGCACAGCGTCCTCCTTTCGATAGCCCGTTAAATACAGGTGCGGCGTCGCCGGGTTCGTTTCGCAATTCGGCGGCTGCACGAGCCCAATATATCCAGCTGGCTACCGGTGGCGTTGATCTATGGCAACTTTGATGCGTACCAGCGCTGGAGTGCCTGCCGCGCCGTTAAACGGCTCCCGTGTCAGCGGCCGCGTCGCGGGCACTTCGACTCGCAATAGACCCAGTCGCCTTCCATCTCATTGACGCGCAGGCGAACAGGCGACGACACGCTTGCCAGCCATGATGGTTTTGGTCCGTGTCAATCTGACTGCGGGCGCCGATTGTTCCAGTATTGTCGGTGACGCCGCGCGCGGCTTGATCCAGCGCAATGCGGCGCGAGGTGGAACGAGTCGTCGACCATTCTTTTGCCCTCATGTGCGGCGGCGTTGGCAATCAGGCGTCGCCCAACGCCTGATACAGCTCGTCCTCCTGCGCGAAATGCAGACGCAGAATCGCATTCAGCTCATACAACAGGTGCCGGACCTCCTGCGCGCTTTCCAGGTCGAGGCCGTCCGCCGCCTGGTCGGCGGCGATGCGCTCTAGCATGCCCACCAGATGGAATATCTCGCGATGCCCGCCGCTCAGGGCGGCCAGCGGGTCCTTGCCGCCAAGCCGTTGCGCCAGCTCCGGATACAGATTGGCGTCGTCGCGGAGCTCATGCGCGAGCAATTGCTGGCGCAATGCCTGATTGAGTTGCGCGAGTTCCACGGCCGCGACTCTCCCAGGGAGGCCGGCTACGCGATCCGCCATCGATCTCACTTGGCCGAGCACCTGTCTCAGTTCGCTGTGTTCGGCCTTCAGTTTCGTGGCTTCGGCCGGCGTGATTTGCGCGGGCCGCCAGTCCGGCCCTGGCTTGCGTGCCCGCAGTGCATTCAGGATCACCGCGACATCGATCAGTTCCTGCAGCAGCGCACCTGCCAGCGGCGGCAAGTAGCCGAACGCGGCTACTATCATCGCCGCCAGGGATAGCGCCATGCCCGCCACGACGCTCTGCACGGCGATACGGCGCGCGCGGCGGGCGATCTGGATCGCCTCAGCCAGTCGGTCCAGGCGGTCCACCAGCAGTACGACGTCTGCTGCCTGCGCCGACGCAGCGGCGCCCGCCGCGCCCATCGCCACCCCGACATCGGCAGCCGCCAGCGCGGGCGCGTCGTTGACGCCATCGCCGACCATGATGACCGTATCGTGGCGCTGCGCCTCGCGGATTGCCGAGAGCTTCTGCGCTGGCGTCTGCTGGGCGCGCACTTCCGTCACGCCAAGCATCGCACTGGTCATCTGCGCCACGTCGTCGCGATCTCCGGTCACCATGACCATGCGCCAGATTCCGGCCTGCCTGAGCAACCGCAACGCACGGGGCGTGTCGAGCCGGATCTGGTCCTCGAGCTGCAGCGCGCCGCCCATGGCGCCATCGATGCCAAGAAAGACGGCCGACGTGCCCTCATAGCTCATTCGCCGCAACAGCGCCGTGCTCCATGGCTTGGGCGCGGTTGTCTTAGCCACATGGGCCAAGGAGCCCATGGTGACAACGTGTCCGTCGACGATGCCTCTCAGGCCGGCGCCTGGCTCCTCGCAGACCTGCGCTGGCAACGCCAGCGCCAGGCCGCGCTCGCGTGCCGCGGCCACCAGCGCGCGGGAACTCACATGCACCGATGCCTGTGCCAGCGAGGCCGCCAGGCGCAGCACGTCGTCTGGCGCGTGTCCCGGCGCTGCCTCGATTGCCGAAACGTGGGCATGGCCGGCAGTCAGCGTGCCCGTCTTGTCGAAGAACAGCACGCGGCTCTGCGCCAGCCTTTCGAGTGCGGCGCCGCTTTTGACCAGGATGCCCCGGCTGGAACTACGCGACATGCCACAGACGATGGCCACGGGCACCGCCAGGATCAGTGGGCAGGGCGTCGCTACGACCAGCACCGCAAGCGCCCGCCGTGCATCGCCGGTAATGAACCAGGCCACACCAGCCACCACCAGTGCAAGGGGCACCAGCAGCAGGGCGTAGCGGTCGGCCATACGCATCGACGGGCTGCGGCTTTGCTGTGCTTCCATCACGAGGCGGACAATGCCAGAGTAGGTACTTTGTGCCGCCGTGGCGCCGGCAAGCATCTCGAACGGCGCTCCGGCGTTGACCACGCCGCTATGCAGCGGCTCGCCCGGCGCGCGACGCTGCGGCATCGCCTCGCCGGTCAGGGTGGATTCGTCCAGGTCAGCGGCCTCGATCAGCGTCCCGTCGACGGGTACCACTTCGCCGGCGCGTACGAGCAGGCGGTCGCCCGGATGCACGAGGTCCAGCGGCACCAGCCGCCATTCGCCCTCTTCGTAGCGGCTTGCCTCGCGCGGGGCGTGGCGCAACAGGGCGCTCATCTCGCTTGAGGCGCGCGCTTCCGCGTAGCTCTCTAGTGCGCGTCCGCTCGCCAGCATCAGGGCAATCACGGCCGCGGCGAAGCGCTCGCCAAGCCACCATGCGAAGCCGATGGCCAGCAGCGCCAGGACATCGACCCCAGCTTTGCGGCGCCATGCCGCCAGGACTGTGCCGGCACTCAGGGCGACCAACACCGGCAGGATGCCGATCAGCCACACGGTGCGGGCGAGCGCGGCCGATCCGAACCAATACAGCAGCGATCCTGCGGTTAGCGTGACCGCGGAGGCCGCCAGGAGCCCCAGATCGAGCCAGGGATGGCGGCGAGGCTCCGCGAGCGCCATGTCAAGATCAATCGCGGCGGGTGAGCGCGATGGCGAGAAGCGCCCCGCAGGCGGCGGCAATGGCTGCGGTCGTGCCAAGCGCGCGCCATGGGTGTGCCTGTACATACTCCTCGCCGGAATCTGCCCAATCCCGTACCTGCTCGCGGCCCTGCGCCTGCAACTCGCGTAGCCGCAGTTGCAATGTCTCCAGCCGTGTCTTGAACTGCTCGCGGGCTTGACCGGCTTGCTCGCCGGTCAAGGCGGCGGCGTCGCGCAGCAATGCCTGCACATCTGACAACAGGACATTGATATCGCGCTGTAGCGTGGCACGGTGCGCGGACAGGGCGGATCTGAGGTCGTTCACGGCGGTCTCCTGGCTGGTTCAACGAAGTGAATGCGGTGGGATGAGGCGTGTCGGATCCGCCAYGGGGGATGGCGGAATGGTATCTCCAACTATAGGCAGGGCTCCGGCGCGTCGGTTGACCGGCGTCAAGTCCGGAAGGACGCTCCGCGCCACAGGCGTGATTGATCTGCATCAATGGCCGCCGAGCGCCCGACACTAGACTGAATGCACGGCACCGGCGTGCCTTGGCGACCCCTGGCCATCGCCGATGTACTCCATGGGCGACTTGATCGGCCCGTATCAAGGTCAGGCCAGGAGAAGCATGATGAGGATCGAAGAGAGTTGCCCGCTGTCCGCCGTTCATCTCCCGCATAAGTGCACACCGCGGGGCAGAGGCACGACCGCCATGTCGGTGCGYTGATGGTGACAGAGCCATTCGGAGGCGGCCAGCGCGCGATGGGCATCGTAACGGATCGCGACATCGTACTTGCAAGACCATGGTGCCTGGCATTCCCAACCTCGCTTACCAGTTGCTGGTGAACGTGCTGCAGGAGTTGCAGGCCGACGTCCAGGCCGGCACCGCCGGTTACCTTCAAGTGCTGGTGGCGGACGCGCAGTACCACCAGGCCGAGATCGGCTACCTGCAGGCGAGGACCCGGCGGCTGCAGGGCACCGCGGCCTTGTTCTTGGCGCTGGGCGGGAGTTGGGACGCCAGTGCTGCGCAAGCACAGGCAAGGCCGCCATCATGATTGGCCGGGCGATCCAGTACCTGGGCGAAACGGTGGGCCGGCTACGGTGCCAGCCTCCTGCATCGGCGCAAGGCGCGGCAGGTACCGCGCCGACGGACAGGCTCCGGCGGCGTGCCGGACGCGCTGCTGCGGGCCGCCGGCATTCCGCCGGCGACCCTGCTGCAGCAACTGGATACCAGCCCGGAGGGGCTGACAGGCGCCGAGGCCATCGCGCGCCTGCAAAACGTCGGCCCCAACCTGGTGGATCACGAGCGCCCGCGCCCGGCGGTGCTGGACCTGCTGCGCCGTTTGCTCAATCCGCTCAATGTGATGCTGCTGACCCTGGCAGCGGTATCCTCAGCTATCCACGACTACGACGCCGCCGCGGTAATTGCCGTGATGGTGATGCTTAGCGTTGGCTTGGCCACGGTGCAGGAGCGCCGCTCCGGACGCGCTGCTGCGGCGTTGCGCGCCATAGTGCATACCACCGCCACCACGCAGCGCCGGTCGGAGCCAGGGGCATTGCCCATCACCAGCGAACTGCCGATCGGCGCGCTGGTGCCGGGCGACATCGTTCACCTGTCGGCAGGTGACCTCGTTCCGGCCGATGCCCGGCTGCTGACTTCCAAGGACCTGTTCGTCAACCAGTCGGCCCTCACCGGAGAATCGCTGCCCGTGGAAAAGTTCGCGCTGGAGAGCGCTAGCGGCGACGGACCTGGCACGCTGGAGAATATGGTGCTGATGGGCACGGCCGTGGTCAGCGGCAGCGCGACCATCGTGGTGGTGCTGACCGGGCCGCGCGCCGTGTTCGGCGGCATCGCCCGCTCGCTTGAGGAAGAGACGTCCGGCACCGTGTTCGAGCAAGGCCTGCAGCGTTTTGCACGCCTGATGATCGGCCTGATCGTGATCCTTGCGCCGCTGGTGTTCCTGATCAACGGGCTGACCAAGGGAAACTGGCTGGAGGCGCTGCTGTTCGCGGTGGCCGTCGCCGTGGGGCTGACCCCCGAGATGCTGCCGATGCTGGTGACCGTGAACCTGGCAAAGGGAGCGCTTGCCATGTCGCGCCGCAAGGTGATCGTGAAACACCTCAGCGCCATCCAGAACCTGGGCGCCATGGATGTGCTGTGCACCGACAAGACAGGCACTCTGACGCAGGACCGCATCATCCTGAAGAAGCATGTGGATCTGGCGGGGCATGAGACCGCGCGTGTGCTGGAATTCGCCTACTTGAACAGCTACCACCAGTCCGGCTTGCACAACCTGCTGGACAAGGCGGTGCTCCTGCATGACGAGGTGGGCGAAACGCTGCGGCAGGAGGGCGGCTACTGCAAGATAGACGAAGTGCCGTTCGATTTTGAGCGGCGCCGCATGTCGGTTGTGGTGGACGGGCCGCAGGGCAGGCTTCTGGTCTGCAAGGGTGCGGTGGAGGAAGTCTATGCCGCATGCGCCAGCGCCGAACTCGGAGGGCAGGCCATGGCGCTTGATGACTCGCATCGCCACTCGCTGATGACGGTCTGCAACGCACTCAACGAAGATGGCTTCAGGGTGATCGCGATCGCCTACAAACTTTTGCCGCCGGCGCCGGACACGCAGCCGTATTCGGTGGCCGACGAATCCGCGCTGATCCTGCTTGGCTATATCGCGTTCATCGACCCGCCCAAGGATAGCGCGGCACCGGCGCTGGCCGCCCTGCGCGACAGCGGCATCGAGGTCAAGGTGCTGACCGGCGACAGCCCGGTGATCGCGCGCAAGATATGCCGGGAAGTCGGCCTCGACGTGGATCGGGCCGTACTCGGCGCGGACATCGACGGGCTCTCGTCGCAAGCGCTGGGGGAACTCGCGGAGCGCACGCAGCTCTTCGCCAAGCTGGCGCCGGCGCACAAGGCGGCCATCGTCAAGGCCCTGCGGGCGCGCGGACGGGTGGTGGGCGTACTGGGCGATGGCATCAACGACGGGCCTGCCTTAAAGACGGCCGACGTGGGCATCTCGGTGGACAGCGGCGCCGATATCGCCAAGGAGTCTGCCAGCATCATCCTGCTGGAAAAGAGCCTGTTGGTCCTGCATGACGGCGTGATCGAAGGTCGCAAGGTCTTTGCCAACCTGCTCAAGTACCTGCGCATGGGTGCTAGCTCCAACTTCGGCAATATGTTCAGCGTGCTCGGCGCGAGTGCCTGGCTGCCGTTCCTGCCGATGGCGCCGATCCAGGTGTTGACCAACAACCTGCTCTACGATTTTTCGCAGACTGCGCTGCCGACCGACAACGTGGACGACGATGCCGTCGGCCGGCCGCGCCGCTGGGAGATCGGCAAGCTCGGCCGCTATATCCTGTGCATCGGCCCAATCAGCTCGCTGTTCGACTACGTCACCTTTGCGACGCTCTACTGGGTACTGGGCGCCAGCACGCCCGCGCAGCAGCACCTGTTCCAGACCGGCTGGTTCCTGGAGTCGCTGCTGTCGCAGACCCTGATCGTCCACGTGATTCGCACGCGGAACATTCCCTTTGTGCAAAGCCGCGGCAGCACCACGCTGATTGCCACCACATTGACGATCTGCCTGATCGGCATCTGGCTGCCGTACTCGCCGCTGGCGGCGCCGCTGGGCCTGCTATCCCCGCCGGGCACGCTCTGGCTATTCCTGCCGCCGATCATCCTCGGCTATTGCTGCCTGACCTATGCGCTGCGCGGATGGCTGATCCGGCGTTTTTCGATTGACTGAGGCGCTATCCGGGGATCCGTGGCCCAACCCTTGATATAGCACAAGGACTGGCTTCGCCTACGGCCTATTCTGAGCGCAAGCGGGAACTAGCTCGCAGCGCGCAGCCGCCGCACGAAGGATGGGAGGCAAATCGATGAATTCGCCACTTGCCCGCTTTGCGGGGCGGGAGGAAGCCGCAGCGCAGCTAGCCGCGGCACTCTCCGAATATCGGGGCCAGCATCCCTTGATCCTTGCCATTCCGAAGGGCGGCGTACCCGTCGGTCGCGGACTCGCCGACGCGCTGGAGGGGCAACTCGATGTGGCACTGGTCAGCAAGCTGGCCGGCCCCGCCAACGGCATCGCCGCGATCGGCGCGGTGACCGAGAACGGCTGGACCTACCGCGTGGAGAACCCGGTAGGCGGGCAGCCCGATCCCATGCATTTTGCGCGGGAACGGCTGACAAAACTCGATCTGCTGCGGCAGCAATGTGCAATCTACACATCGCATCGCGCACGGCCTGACCCGCATGGCCGCGTCGTGATCCTGGTGGACGACGGACTCTGCACCGGCGCCACCATGATGGCGGCGATCCACGCGGTACGCAGGCAGCAGCCAGCCAGGCTGGTTTGCGCGGTTCCCGTGGGCACCCTCCAGGGGCTGGCGGCGGTTCGCGCCAGCGCCGATGAGGTGGTGTGCCTGCGCACCGCCGGGCCAGATCACGATGTCCACCATGCCTACCAGTGCTTTCCGGAGGTGGACGACGGAGTAGTCCGCGCACTGCTCTGGCGCGATATCGAACCGCACAATGCCGAGGCCATCGGAACGAAAACCCTGGCGGCCGCTGTGCCGGTAGGCATCCCGTGCGACGGCATCAGGCTGCACGGCGTGCTCGACGCCCCCGCCAGTCCTGTGGGATTGGTGCTGATGGTACATGCCAACGGCATCGACGACCATGCCGTGCGCAACCAGTATGTGGCGAGGAAACTGCGCGGCAGGGGGCTGGCCACGCTACTGGTGGACCTGATCGGGCCACGAGAGGTGATGCGGATGGAGAAGCGCCGGGACATCGCCATGCTGTCCGGCAGGCTGCGCGGGGTAATACAGGCGGTGCCAGGCTACGTGCACGCGCGGCTGCGTTTGCCGGCGCTCCCGCTCGGCTGCTTTGGCACCGGCACCGCTGCGGCCGCCGCATTGAGCGTGGCGGCGGAGGAGGGGACGGATTTACGCACGCTGGTCCTTGCCGCGGGACGCGTGGACCTGGCCGATGCCGAAATCTTGGGCAAGGTGACCATACCTACGCTTCTCGTGGTGGGCGCCAGCGATCCGGAGGGCATTCGGATCAATGACCTGGTGTTCGGCAGGCTTCGCTGTCCCCGGCAATTGCGGCTGGTGGCGGGCGAGGGCAGGGTATTCGAGGAACCCGCAGCGATTGAAGAACTGGCAGCGCTGACAGGAAGCTGGTTCTCGCAATTGCTTGCCGATGGGCGGATCGTTGTCGTGTAGGCATGCCCGGGGTTGTGCTTTTTTTACGTTGGTGGATACGGGGGCAAGGAGGGGCTGGCGCTTATCACCATACCGGCGCAATAGACTGGGCAGGCAGCAGTTTGCTTGTGGGCGCCAGCAAGCAATGCTTTCTTGACTATGCTTTTGATCAGGATTTCAAACTGTTGCGGAGTCAGCGCTGAGGGAATCAGGAAGGAACGCCATGAACAAGTCCAATAAGCAAGAGTGGAAAAAACGCGATCCCGATGGCGCGACACCGTATATGACCTTTGAGGAGCAGCGCTTCCGCCGTCCGGTTTTATACACCCTAAGTGAGCGTCTTAACGCGATTTCTTGGCCGGCACCAGCTTCTTGAAGTTATCGCTCCGCCTGACAATCGCCGCCGAGAACTCCGGCATACCTGGAGCGCTGATTCCAGAGTCCGGCCCATCTTTGACACGGGACTCGTGCGCACCTTGTATTTTGGTCAAGTGGCCGTGGTCAAGGCTAACGATGGACGTCACCAGGATGATTCGCTTTGTGTTGCCAGCGGCAAGCACTCGCGGTGATTGTGACAAGAGGACTACCTTCACGCCGAAGGAGCGCTTCATGCCTGCGGCTCGCCCTGGGCTGTAGAACTCGTCGCCACGTGGAGATACTGGTGGAGCCGCGGCGAAGTCCATTTCGCAACAATTGACTTTCGATAAACGTCCAAATGCCAAGGCGCCCCGGCCATGCCGAAATAGACTATCTGCTATATGCGAAGTGCCGTTGCCGGCAGCGTCAGCATATGAGAACTTGTGCGCAGGAGCCATTGACGCTCCTCGTTCGTGCGCAGCTTGGGTGCCCAGGCTAACGCGCGAGCGAATAAGAAGACAGCACTGGAGACTTTATGCTAGTCAGCACCTTTCACATCCCGCACACCGAGGAAGCGCTTGATTCAGACAGCAGACCCCTGTTGATGCGTCGCCGCACCTTTGTATCGATTGCGACCATTCTGGCGGTTGTCCTTGGTTCGGCTTCGGTTTTGGCGATCGCACAAGATGTCTACCCGAGCAAGCCAGTGACGATTGTGGTCGGTTTTCCACCGGGAACCGCGACGGATACCGTCGCCCGAGTAATGGCCGAGCGTCTTTCGAAGCGGCTTGGTCAACAGTTCATCGTGGACAATCGCCCAGGCGCCGGCGGGAGCATCGGCGCGGGTATCGGCGCACGGGCGAAGGCTGACGGCTACACGCTGCTGATCGGTGCGTCTGCGCCTCAGGCAATCAATCCCCATCTATACAGCAAGCTGACATACGACGCACAGAAGGACTTCGCCCCAATCGGTCTACTTACGTGGCTGCCGTATCTGTTCGTTGTCAGCAAAGAGAACTCCGCAAAGGATCTAAAGCAGTTTTTGGACGCGGCAAGGAAAGCCCCCAATACCCTGAGTTACGCGACAACAGGGGTAGGAACCACCAGTCATCTCGTGATGTCGGTCCWTATGTCGAAGGCGGGCGTGAAGATGGTTCACGTTCCGTACAAGGGAAGCAGCCAGGCGCAGACCGACATCCTCGGCGGGCAGGTCGCATGCACGTTCGATACTTTGGTTTCGGAACTGGCTATGGTGAAGAGCGGCAAGCTCAAGGCGCTTGCAGTGAGTACGCCTAAGCGCACAGAGATTTTGCCGGGCGTGCTGACTGCGGCTGAACAAGGGTTCCCGGGCTTCGATATGGGGGCTTGGCTTGGGCTCATTACGCCGGCCGGTGTGTCGGCCGATATCCGGAAAAAACTGGCGAAGGAGGTGAACATCATCCTGCAAGAACCAGAGACCAGAACGAAGCTGACTCAGCTAGGAGCCGAAGTTCGCACCACGTCTTCACCAACTGAGTTCGGGGCATTCATGAAGAGTGAGTACGACTCTTGGGGAAAGATTGTGCGTGATTTTGATGTTAAGGCTGAGTGAAGGAAGGAGCCAGAGCGAAATGGGAAAAATGAGTAGCTCCGAGATGAGTGAGCATGAATGGGAAACACGCGTTCAGCTTGCCGCATGTTATCGGCTAGTGTCGCACTTTGGAATGAGTGACCTGGTCTACAACCATATCACTGCCAGAATTCCCGGTCCCGACGACCATCTACTCATCAATGCATATGGGTATATGTACGATGAGATCACCGCGTCCAACCTGATCAAAATCGATATCCAAGGGAATGTGATCCGCAATGCCAATCCTGACTATGGGATCAACCAAGCTGGTTACGTTATCCATAGCGCTGTGCACAAGGCGCGCCAGGATGTTCAATGTGTTCTGCACACGCACACACGCGCGGGCATGGCGATCTCCAGCCTAAAGTGCGGACTACTTCCGCTGACTCAGACTGCGATGCGATTCGCGAAGATTGCATACCACGACTATGAGAGCGTCGCCTTGGATTTGAGCGAGCGTGAGCGGTTGGTTGCCGATTTAGGCGATCGGGATGCCATGGTGCTCAGGAATCATGGTCTGCTTGCCGTGGGACCAACTATCGCTCAGACCTTCAACACCATTTACTGGTTGGAGATGGCGTGCAAGGCTCAGGTCGACGCCCAGGGTTGCAACAGCGAATTGTATTACCCGCCCCAGGAAGTGATCGAGAAAACGCATCATCTCTATCGGCCGACAACGCGCAGGCCTTACGGCGAGATGGAGTGGGCCGCGATGCTTCGTCTAGTGGACCGCAAGGATCCGAGCTACAAGCTGTAGTTTGGGTCTGGCGCTTGGACTTGCCCGACGCGGCAAGCAAACGTCCATTGGCATTTTTCATCTAATCTACGTCATGCCCAAGCAGTACACGAACGGACGCAGCGCCTTCCTCCAACTCCTATTGAATGAAGGTGTGACACACTTATTCGGCAATCCCGGCACGACCGAATTGGCAATCATGGAGGCAGTACCGAGCTTCCCGGATCTGAGGTATGTGCTGGGATTGCAGGAGTCTGTTGTCTTGGGTATGGCCGACGGATATGCGCGCGCGTCGGGAAGACTTACCGCATGCAACCTTCATTGCACCCCGGGTTTGGGGCACGCGATGGGCGCGTTGTACAACGCCAAATTCTCAGGCTCGCCAATCATTGTTACCGCCGGACAATATGAGATTGGATATGGACTCACAGAGCCTCTACTCTACAAGCCCTTGGTTCCGATCGCCCAGCCGCTGGTGAAGTGGGCGGTCGAGGTCCAACGGGCCGAAGACCTACCCAGAATCGTCCATCGAGCAGCGAAGATCGCGCTAGCGCCCCCCAACGGGCCCTGTCTTCACTAGCTTGCCCGGCAGTATCCTCGACGAAGAGGCGGAGCTCGATATGGGAGCCGTCTCTCGTGTCGAACTCGGCACCCGTCCATCTGATGCGTTGGCGGGGAGGTTAGCCTTGCGCATTCTGACGGCGCGGCGTCCGGTGATACTGGCGGGCAAGGAGTTGTCCGACTGAGAAGCATTTGAGGAGGCGGAGGAGTTCGCCGAATTTATCGGGGCCGCGGTTTATCAGGAACCTGTGCCCTACAACACTAGGTTCCCCGCAGAGCATCCGAACCATGTTGGTGTATCCGGAAGCAGGAGCTGGTGAGGGCCACGTTGTCGGAGTACGACCTCTTGATATGCCTCCGAGCTGATCTGCTCCGCATGTCTCCATATGGCGCGATCGAGCCATTGCCCGAAAGCCTTCCGGTCATCCACCTTTCCGAGCGTCAGTGGGAGTTGGGGAAAAACTATGCGACTGATATCGCGGTCTGTGCGGACGTCAAGGAGACTTTGAGAGCTCTGCTTGATGGGTTGCGTGCGGGAAGCAACCAAGCCTACATCGATCAAGCAAAGGAGCGCAACGCGCAGTTGGCCTCGATGAACTGGAGCGTGAAGCGAGCACGAAAAGCCGAGGCCCTCCGAAGGCTGGCCGATCAGGTGCCGATCCATCAAGACTATCTGATGCTCCAGATTAGCGAAGTCTTGCCGCAGAACGCGATCCTTGTTGAGGAAGCTCTGACGTCAGCACCCGCGTTGGCTTCGGTTCTCAAGTCCAATGATTCACGAAGCTACTATGGCCTTGCCAGCGGCGGCCTTTCGTCGTAGTGAACAACCGGAGCTATCGTATTGTCAAGGAGCGGCCGCAAGCTCTCCGGGGTATGGACCACTTCGTGGCGATGGACATGACGGATCCGCCGATCGATTTCGTGCGTGTCGCGACGGGCTTGGGAGTCCACGCCAAGCGTATCTCAGACCCGTCGGCAATTGAAGCGGAGCTTCTTGCCGCTGTAAACTCCGGCGGCCCGTCGCTGCTTGAGATCATCGTGGACGATGGCTTCGCCAGTAAGAAGTGAACGACGTACGGAGCTTACACCACTGCAGAGACATCACTGTCGAGATTATCGGTACCGGTTACATGGCTCGCCGCCTCCGATGCGAGGAAGGCTATCAGAATAGTAGCTTCTTCCGCTTGGCCGAGACGGCGTTCCGGCGCGTATCAGCCGCTCCATAGCTATACTGCTGCGCGGTTGCGCCTGTGGTTACGCAACAAGTACAAGGTCATGCGTGGTAGGGGTGGGAACTCCACCCTCGTAGTCTATGGGCACTTCGGTCCCGTTCGTCTGTCGGGTCCTTGGCTGTAGCTTGCCGTGGTCGAAGGGGTGATGCCTTGTCCGGAGAGCGCATTGCGGGAAATCCGCACGACGGGTTCGATGAGCGGCGTATGAAAACGGAACCATGGTGAGGTTACTTGGGCATCGCCGGACGAAAGGGTTGCAACAGACGACCTGAACCTATCGCCACCGCGTCGACTCTACCGTCTGAAGAGACGACTGCCAACCCATGGCGCTGAGATCGACTTTCATACTCCTCGCTATGTGGCCGAGCACCCGAGCCCCTGTTGGGGAAACCGCGAGGCTTCTTATGCCAGCACATCGTGGCTTGCCGGCGCCGTTGGCGGCGACGCCGCCACATGCTTAGCCATCCATTCTGGGAGGGAAATGCAGAGCCTAGCGGCGTTTGTGCGGCGTTCGGGACGGTGTCGTGCGTTAGCTGGGGGCTACTCAGCCGTGAGTTTTCCCTGCTTGATCAAGGCAGCGGCGACTTCTTCCTCGGCCTTCAGGATCTGATCGAAGCGCTGGCCGTTGCCGTAATACGCGCCACTTCCCATTTCAAGCAACATCGCCGCGAATTGCGGGTCCGATACAACTTTCTCCACAGCCTTGCTCAGGATTGCCACCACGTCGGGGGGTGTCTGCTTGGGAGCCAGAATGCCGATATAGGTGCTGGCATCAAATTCTGGCACGCCGACTTGCTTCAAAGTTGGGATCGAGGGCATCGCCGCTGCTGGCGACGGACCACAAACCACAAGCGCTTTGAGATTACCCGACTTCAAATGCTGCAGCGAACTGCTTATTTGATCAAATATCACATCGATCTGACCAGAGATGAGGTCGATTAGCGCGGGACCCATGCCCTTGTAACCCACAAAACCTAGATGGACGTTTGCAGCACTTTCGAATTGCAGCCCGGCGAGATGATTAGGAGAGCCGGCGCCGGCATGTCCCACATTTAGTTTTCCTGGGTGTGCGCGGGCATACGCTAAGAACTCTTCGAAGTTCTTAAATCGAGTGTCACTCCTTCGCACCACCAATACGATTGCGGTCCTGCTGACGACTCCGATCGAAGTAAAGTCCGAGAGCTTGTAGGGGGTCTTGAGCAACTGCGGCACCGTAGCCACCTGCGCAGGTGTCGCACTCAGCAATGTGTAGCCATCGGGTTTTGCCCGGGCAACGAGACTTGCACCTATTGACCCGGATCCTCCAGAATTGTTGACAACCACGATTGTCTGCCCCAGCAATTTCCCGAGAGGGGTTCCTAGCGATCGCGTGACAAGATCGAGATTCCCGCCTGGCGAAAATGGCACGACCAAGGTGACGGGCTTAGATGGGAAAAGCTCTTTCGCGTGTGCGTGCAGAGCAAGGGCGCCAGTGCCGATCGCCACTCCCAATCTCAAAAATGAGCGGCGAGTGTGTAGCATGAATTGTCTCCTTAACGAATAGAATAATTCCCGTTGTAATGGGTCAAAATGGCGCTGGGATTCTTCCGAAAGTAATCGAATCGTTAGTTAATAGTTGATCGAAGACTCTCGCTGCGGACATTTCCGCCCTCCTGGTGTCCTGACGGCAGGCTGAGCGCGATTCCTCCGCCATTTCACGCTTTACGCGCTCAAGACGGGCAGCTCCCCGCAGACAGACGCCCACAATCGACTTTTCCCCAGCACCAGATTGGCTAGACCCAACAGGATGAAGCGTTGTGCCGAAATCTCGCCCGAGCCATTGCTGCGACCCTTGCGATTGCGGTGACTAGAATCAGTCTTCCCCTATGCGAGGAATTGAGAGCCTACGCCAGTTCGGACAGCCTACCCAAACCATGGATTGGCGCCTCAATCCCGGCAAGCCGCAGCAGCTTCCAGAGCAACGCCTGATTGGCTGTCACCACAGGCTTTCCCGTTGCTTTCTCCAGCCTGTGAATGACAGCATGCGCCGGGAAATTGATGCAGCTAAGCAGAAGGCCATCCGCGCGCGCGTTGAAAGTCTCGCTTGCCGCTTCGAAGATCTCGTCTGCCGATGGCGTCGCCAAATCGAAAGCGGAGTTGATGCCGAGATGCACCTCGTCAACAATATGGAATCCTAGCGCCTCAAGGTAGACATGCTCCGCGGCGGCAATCTCTTGACCATACGGTGACACAAGGGACAAGCTGCGGATTCCACAAGCGCGCAGTGCACTGGCAATTGCCCCCATCGCCGTGGTGCAGGGCCGCATCGCCTGCCGTTCAAGATCGCCCTGCAGATGACGGTCGTACTCCGGGCCCTGCACGATACTGCTGGATGCGCAGGCGTAGCCAACAACCGCTGGCCTGCACGTCATGATTTGGGCCAGCGCCCGCGGACCGTCTTCGCAGTCCATTCGCTCGATCGTCGCCGGAGTCAACGCATCCGGCATCAACATTCTGGCCGTGTGTATGGTTGTCCCGGCAGGAGTCGCCTCGTGCATCCACGGCTCCGCCACCGTGTTCACGCTCGGCAGGATCAATCCTATTCGGACTGACGAATCCGGTAGTCCAGGGCGAGCGGCCTTTCCTCGTCTGGTAACAGTGGGGTGCGCTTCATGACTCATTTTGTCCTCCCAGACTCACCTGACTGGGGAAGCCATACAGATTGGCCGGATTGCTTACGAGAATCTTCTCAAACATTGCAGTATCACCGGCCCACGCCGCAAGCAAATCCACCAGCTTTCCAGCATCAGGCATCTTGCGATGCTCCAGCAAAGGGTGCGGCCAGTCGCTTCCCCAGACGCAGCGTTCAGGAGCGGCCGCGATGATCGCGCGGATCGGATCGAGCATATCGCCATGAGGGAATTCTTGGGCCGACGCGCGATATCCGGACAACTTGATCCACGCCCGCCCTGAGCGAAGCAAACGAAGCAGGCTAAGGAATTCCGGATGGGCTAGCCCCTTCGCCGGGGAGACTTGGCCCATGTGGTCGATCGCAACGTGCACGGGCAGATCCAGCAGACGCGATTCCAGCGACGGAATCCGCTCGCCCTTTACCCAAAGCTGGATATGCCAGCCAAATCGCTCAATACGCGCAGCCAACACATCCAAATGTTCAAGCGGCGTTCCGCCTGAAATTGCATTGAAACGTATCCCACGTACTCCCGCCTCGTGCATCCGCTCCAGCTCTTCGTCCGTGATGGCGGGGTCGATGACCGCGATACCCCGCGTCCTTTCCTCACCCAGCAAAGCAATAGAATCCAGAAGGCACCGGTTATCCATCCCGTAGGGACTAGCCTGAACGATCACCATGCGTCCTATGCCCACCGTATCTGCCATCTGCCGATACGATTCGACTGATGCCTCTTCCGGGTTGTACATTCTTCCTAGGGAAAGCGGATAACGCTGCCGCGGCCCGAAGATATGAAAGTGGCAATCGGTAGCATTGACGGGGACATTGACCGAAGGCGCGCTAATTTTCTCCGGCCTCGGGCTGAAAGGAATGTCTAGGGAATCTGCCGCGTCATATACCTGTTGCATGATCTTTAGTCTCCTTAAGAATACTTTCCCGCACTGACCGCCTCCGGGGCTACGGAATAGCCCGGTCAGGCCGGAGCGGCGTTGGGCGCTACCGCACCTGGCAGTGCCTGGCGAAGTCACCCTGCACGTGAGCGACAAGTTTCTGGAATGCCGACCTGAAGAGAATTTCGTAGCTGTCTCGCTCTACATATCCTATGTGGGGTGTCGCCAACACATTGCCAAGCTGCAGCAGGGAATGGTCCGCAGATATCGGCTCGCTTTCATAGACGTCGATGGCGGCCATCCCAGGCGTACCGCCTTTCAACGCAGCCGCCAGGGCACCCGGCTCGACCAGAGCCGCCCGGCTCGTATTAACGAATATTGCGCTTGGCTTCATTGCCTGCAGATCGGCGAGCTTGACGGAGTGCAGCGTTTCCTCGTTGAGCCTCAACTGAATCGTCAGCACATCACTGTTGGCGAACAGACACGCACGGCTCTCCGCGACCTTGACCCCGTCCGCCCGTGCCGCCTCCAGCGAGCGCTGCCGGCCCCACACCAGTACGGTCATACCAAAAGCTTTGGCGTAGCCACCCAGCAACTGGCCAATTCGGCCGTAGCCGAGAATGCCAAAGGTCTTGCCCCGGAGCGTTTCCCCGATGGCGGCGCCGCTGCCCTGATGCCAGCGACCCGTTCGGAGGCTATCGATATACTGAGGAAGGCGCCGATGGGCGGCCAGGACCAGTGCCCAGGTCAGCTCAGCGGCCGAATGCCCATCGGTTTTACCTTCGAGCACGTCGATCCCGCGTTCCGCGCAAGCGGTGGTATCGACATGAGCTGTGACTCCAATACCCGTAGAGCCTGTCTGCACGATCGTCTTCAATGATGGCAGCTTCGCGAGCAGCTCGCGCGTTATGCGGGTCCGCTCCCGGATCAACACAAGGTATTCCACGTCCTCAAGCTGCGCCAGCCCGGCGGCCCCTAGCGGTTGCTCGCTGATCAGGCGTATGTCCGCTGCCGGTAGCGCCGCCCTTAGCTCCCGATAGGCTGCCAGGCCGGGGACAAAACGTTCGTAGTCATCAATGATGGCGATGATTGGCTTCGGCATTGGATCCATTGGGAACCTCTCAAGAACGTGGAGGGGTGGTCTCGGCAAAACTGGGCCGGTCGACGTATAGGTCGCACCACGCGGCAAGCTCGGGGTACTCGTCGCGCCACCGGATCGCCGGGCAACGGAAAGAGACGTAGTCCAGCGCACAGGCCACCGCTATGCCGCCCAGGCTCATCTGGGACGGAAGCATAGTCGTGGAAAGCGCGGCCAGGGAACGCCTGATCGCATTCTCCCAGCGCAGCAGCCAGTGTCTTGAGGGCTCGGTATCGCTCCTGCGCGCTTCTAGGACGGAGGCCACGGCCGCGTCCATCATGCCATCGGCCAGGGCCTGGAGCCAAAGTACGCTGATCCGCGATTCCGGTTCCCGGGGAATCAGCGGCCCGACCCCGGAAAGCCCGTCCAGGTATTCGCAGATCAGTGGGCTGTCGAACAGCGAATCACTGCCGATTTGCAGGGTTGGCACCTTGGCCAGCGGATTCAGCGAGAGAAATTCGGCGCCGTTATCGTGAGGGTTCACCACGGCCTCCTCGACGCTGTCGATCAGGCCTTTCTCCCTCAGCACGATCCGGACTTTCCTCGCATAGGGCGAGCCTGGACTGTAGAGCAGTTTCATCATCGTCATGGGCGCTCAGGCGTGGATGTCGACATGCCTGGTTTCACGAAGGAACAGCACGGCGACTACCAGCGAAACGGCGACGACCATGGTGGGATACCAGAGGCCGAAATAAATATTGCCGAACTGCGCGATCAGCGCGAACGAAACAGTAGGTTGAAGCCCCCCGAACCATCCGGTGGCAATGTGATACGGCACCGAGAAAGAGCTATAGCGAATCCGCGCGGGGAACAACTCCACCAGGATTGCACCGACCACGCTATAGGTCATTGCAGCGTAGATCATCAATACCGCCAGCAGGGCAAATACCGCTGCCTTGTTGATATCCTCGGGCGCGGCGGCGTGCGGATACTGGGCCTTTGTCATACCATCCAGAACGGCGGCCTTGAACTTTTTCTCGGCCTCCTTAAGCTCCGCGGGGGCGAGCCGCGAGGCATCATATGAGGGAATCTCGAGGCTTCCAATTTTTACTAAGGCGACGGTTCCGCTGGCTGCCGGCAGCGTTTCATAGCTGGCGGCATTTTGCGCGAGGACTTGCTTCGCCACATCGCAAGAGCTCGTGAACTTCTTGGTGCCAGTCGGGTTGAACTGGAAGGAGCATTCCTGCGGGTCCGCCTGCACCACAATCGGCGCTGACTGCTGCGCGCGTTCGAGGGCCGGGTTCGCGAAGTGCGTCAAACCTCGATAAATCGGAAAGAATGTCACAGCGGCCAGCAACAACCCCGTTACCAGGATCGGCTTTCTGCCGATCTTGTCGGACAGTGAGCCAAAAACCACGAATAGCGGGCAACCGAACACCAGCGCGAACATCACGAGCATGTTCGCAGTCTTGGCGTCGACCTTGAGCGTCTGTGTGAGGAAGAACAGTGGGAAGAATTGGCAGGTGAAGTAAATGACGGTCTGGCCTGCGCACACGCCGAACAAGGCGATGAGAACCGCCCGCAAGTTCTTCCATTGGCCGAAGGCTTCGGACAGCGGCGCTTTCGAGCGGGTTCCCTCTGCCTTCATTTTCTTGAACACCGGTGATTCGTGCAACGAAAGACGAATATAGAGCGACACCAGCAGCAAGGGTAGTGAGAGCAGAAACGGCACTCGCCATCCCCATTGCTCGTACTGGTCACCCGTGGCGTAGGAGACCGAGATGACAACCACCAGCGACAGCAGCATGCCGGCGGTGCCCGTGGTCTGGATCCAGGAGGTGAACATGCCGCGCTTATTGGCCGGAGCGTGCTCGCAGACATAGATCGCAGCACCCCCGTACTCGCCCCCAATGGCTAATCCCTGCAGCATCCGCAGCGCGATGAGTAGCACCGGCGAAAGAATGCCGACCTGGTTGTAAGTGGGGAGGAGACCCGTGGCGAAGGTGGCCACACCCATCAGAACGATGGTGATGAGGAAGGTGTACTTGCGGCCGATCATATCGCCGAGCCGCCCGAACACCGCGGCCCCCAGCGGCCGCACGATAAATCCCGCGCCGAAACCAAGGAGTGCAAGGATGAATGCCGAGGTGGAATCCAGTCCCGCGAAAAATTGTTTGGCGATGATCGTGGCGACAAGGCCGTAGACGAAAAAGTCGTACCATTCGAAAACAGTACCGAGGGATGCCCCTATGACCGCCTTGCGCGCGTCGGAACCGGATAGTACTTCGGTCGACGTCGCGCTCGACACCGCACCTGTGCTGTTGCTAGCCATGCTGTCTCCACCCATATATTAGTCGGGTGCTTGCTTGCACCCTGCGGGGCCAGTGCGTGACTGGCTTACCGCTAATTTCGTCCATATCGAGATAACTCGCAATGGCATCCCGTCTATAGCAGATAGACCTTTTCGGCATAGTGCGCCTCGTGGCACATCAAATTTGGAAACAGTGAGCGCCATATCACATGGCCTTGCGCGCCAGTCTTCTATTTTGTGCTTAAGTACACAGCACAGCACTCACGAATCTGCCCGAGCTCCTCAACGCGAGCCCGAGGTTGTCAGTTTTGGGGGCGCTTACAGTTTGGTGCTAAAGGAGGAGTGACGCTCGAGAAGCTAGCCGCCGATGCGCTACTGTCATGGCCGCAACCATAGAACTCCCGAAAAAACTGATGAATGTCGATAGCGACAAGAATGGAGTTATCTCGCCAAAGGTCTTGGCGTCTATGAATGCTGTGTCGTGGCGATGGATGCTTAGCTGGGAATCAGCGGAATGCTGCAGGCTGGTGAGACCCGCCGCTCAGGTAACGCTTCCACTAGGACTTCCCCCTGCGGCCTCCGCGACTTTGATCAGTTCGTCAATGAGGGCCTTCGCGCAGCCGGGAAGCCCGTCTAAATCCCGAGCAATCACTACGCGCTCGCGTATGACCCATGGCTCGTTGAGTTCCAGGATTTCCAGCTTCATCGTCCGACGATGGCGAAGGGCCGCCGATAGCGGAAGGATATCAATGCCAACCCCGGCTTCTATCATCCGGCACATGGCCTCAAAACTACGAATCTGAATTCGAATTTGCAGTTTGCGCCGCTCGTCGCGGACGAGGTCGGTAAGGAACGAACGCGTGAAGGGTGCTTCCTTCATGCATGCTTACATGCTCATACTCTAGTGTGTCAAGAAGCGAAACATTCGACTTTTCCATCAGAGGATGCCCCGCAGGAGTCACCAACGCCAACTTGTCCGTACTGAAATGGACGACCTCAAGACCCTCCGCGTTTAGCGGTCCGGAGATAATTCCCAAATCGGCGCTAGCGTCCAATACCCCTCGAATAATGTCTCGCGTCTGGCGCTCTTGGAGGTCCACTGTGACCGCCGGTCGCCCTGCCATAAAGTGGGCAAGCACCTCGGGCATGAATTCCGTGACTGCGGTTGTATTCGCAAAGATGCGTATATGGCCAACGGAATCCTTGGAGAATTCCTCAAAGTCGCTGCGCACGTGTTCGAACTGGCGCTCGATGACCCGCCGGAGACAAAAATGCCTTTTTCGCCCCGCGCGATAGGTTTTCTTCTTCTGCGATACGTGCAAACAGCCGAAGGTCAGCGAAATCAAAGTGCATGAGAACTCCTTCAATATAACTGTATCAAGGCGTAGGAGTGAACCCTGATTTCCCAGGCTCCGACGACATGGAGGGCAGTGATCATCAATCCAAACGACAAAGCACTCGACTGATCTGCCCGTGAACCACCGGTTGAAATGGCACTGGCTGCTGAGGGAGGCACGGCAAGGCCGCGCGTGCGCATCCGATTCCGGCACGATTGAAACGCTAGCTTAGCGGAATGAGGCCGTACTCGCGACCTGCCTCGATGGTGAGTTTCTCTATGAGAGTCTGGATCTCTTGCCTGAGAACTCGCATCCCCCTTGTGACTGGCCGGTTCGAAGCTTCTGCAAGCATGAGCCGAGTCTCCAGCACCGGGTTCTCTATCGCGACTTCGGTGACTTTCCCTTGCTGGAACTCGGTCAAGTAAGCCGGACGAGCAAGCACGGTCGACGCCAGGCCTTCAACAACCAGTTCCTTTGCCAATGCCAGCGTGTCAACTTCATAGACGACGTTTAGCGTAATGCCAGCATGTCCTGCTGCAAGTTCTAGGGTACGGCGGAGCCCGTGATTCTTGCTCGAGAGCGTCAGAGGCAATCCATCCAGATCGGCGATTGAAATAGCGTTCTTCCGCTTGTTTGGTATCTTGGCGCCTGGATGTGTTACTAGGAAAAGCCGGGCCGCGCCAATCGCGTCAACGGCAACCGTTGCCGAGCGGCGAGCATCATGCAACACAGCGATGTCGAGTCTGCCGTCCACGAGCCATTCGTGGACGTAGCCGCTGTATCCCGAGACGATATTCACACTGAGCTTGGGGTACTTCTCCTGAACTAACTTCAGGAGCCTGAGGCCCATCAGGTTACATATCGTGGGAGTCAAACCGAGGATTACGGTCCCTTGTGGAGCTTCATGTACCGACTGCAAATCTCCAGCGATTGCTTCGAGCTGCCGAACCAGAGGCTTGGCTCTGGAAAGGAGAAGCTCGCCCTCTGGGGTAAGGGATACCCCGCGGCCATGCCTGTAGAGGAGACGAACCCCGCACTCGTCTTCCAGCTTTTGTATCTGGCGCCCGAGCGCGGGCTGCGCGATTCCGAGTACTGCAGCCGCCTTCGAGAAACTTCCAAAGTCAGCCACCTGCATCAGTAGTTCCAAGCGCCGAAGGTCCATCGCGACTCCCAGATAATATCGGCATAGCTTATCACCACCTATCGTTTTTTGGGGTCCCCTCACTCCCGCCGCGTCACAATTCCGCGATCGTTTGGCACTATCTGGTGCCAGCAGGGCCGCGCTCCATACATGCGCTACACGCTAGGCGCTGTCCATCCCGACTAACCGACGGGTTGATTCATTGAACGTTTCCGATGCAAACGTACTTCTTCTCGAGGTATTCCTCAATCCCGTACATCGAGCCTTCTTTCCCAAAGCCAGACTCCTTGACGCCGCCGAAAGGCGCGACCTCCGTTGAAACAGCGCCTTCATTAATACCAACAATGCCGAAATCGAGCGCCTCGGAGATGCGTAGTGCACGATTCAGATCCTTGGTGTAAAAGTAGGCCGCCAATCCGTAGGGCGTGCCGTTTGCAATCTGGACCGCTTCGGCATCGTCTGAGAAGCGTTGTACTGCTACGACCGGCCCGAAGATCTCTTCTCGAGAGATTTCCATGTTGGAAGTCACGTCCGTCAACACTGTTGGGGCGTAGAACAACGGTCCGGCTTTGTGCTGATGGCCGCCCGCTAGCACAGTCGCGCCGCCGTCCACGGCCTCCTTGACGAGCCTGCCGACCTTGTGGATCGCCTTCTCGTCGATGAGCGGGCCGAGTTGAGATTCAGGCTCGAAGCCATCCCCCATTGTCATGCCAGACACTGCCGCGGAGAGCTTGGCAACAAACTCGTCGTGGCACGAGGTATGCACCAAGAATCGATTTGCACAGACACAAGTCTGACCTGCATTGCGGAACTTCGAGGCCATGGCGCCCACGACGGCAGCATCAAGATCGGCGTCCTCAAACACGATGAACGGAGCATTGCCGCCGAGTTCCAGAGACAGCTTCTTGACCGTTTCAGCAGCGGCGGCCATCAGCATCTTGCCGACAGGCGTGGAGCCGGTAAACGACAGTTTGCGGACCGCCGGGTTGCTCAGCAACTCTCCGCCAATCTCGGCGGCTTCTCCGGTCAGTACCGAGATTGTGCCTGGAGGAAAGCCAGCCTCTTCGGCCAGTACACAAAGCGCCAACGCAGAGAAGGGAGTCTGCTGTGCAGGTTTGAGGACAACAGTACATCCGGCTGCCAGAGCAGGACCTACCTTGCGCGTTACCATAGCCGACGGAAAATTCCAGGGTGTAATTGCCGCGCAGACACCGACGGGCTGCTTGGTTACGGAGATGCGCTGCGAGGATTTTGGCGCAAGAATCGTATCGCCATATACGCGCTTCGCTTCTTCCGCGAACCACTCGAGATAGGCAGCCGCGTAGTCGATCTCCGCGCGCGATTCGGCAAGTGGCTTGCCTTGCTCGGCGGTCATGATCACTGCAAGATCCTCTTTGTGCTCGAGCACTAGCTCGTACCATCTGCGGATCAGCGCCGCACGCTGCTTGCCCGTCAGTCGCTTGAACTCATGAAACGCGAGTTCGGCTACGCCAATGGTTTCCTTGGTCTGAGCAGCAGATATATTGGGCACATAGCCAATAACCTCTCCGGTCGATGGATTCCGAACTTCCAGGGCTTCATTCCCACAGGGATTCCACCTGCCCGCAAGGTATGCGGCTTCTCGGAAGAGATCGGGGCGAGAGAGTTTCATGTCGTATCCTTGATTTGGCTCTTGCCGCATGGCCCACGGACCAGTATTGGTCTTTCGGGCTCGGCGCAACGTTTCATCCTAGGCGGTGTGATCTGATCTACCTGCCTGCCAGGCGTGTCTCATATACAGAACCGAGCGCGGATGTTCCCTCGTTGCGCAGTTCCTACGTCGAGACCTGATTCATCTGATTTAATTGCCGGATCGTTCGACGGCCGCCACCTCCGATTTCGTGCCGGGAAGGATGGCAGAGAGGCTCGACTGCACCTCAATGAAATAGGGGCGTCGAGCATCCAGACCACGCGCAATGGCGGCGTCGATCTCTTCCAGCTTCGTGAGGCGCTCCGCCTCAACACCGAACGAACGGGCGATCCCTATGAAGTCCGGATTGCTTAGTGTCGTCCCGACGTGGCGACCCGGATAGGTCTTTTCTTGGTGCACACGAATGGAGCCATAACAATTGTTGTTAGACAGAATAAAGAGGATCGGCAGATTCCGTTCCACCGCAGCAATGATTTCATTTCCCGTCATCAGGAAGCCACCGTCCCCAACTAGGCACACGACAGTATGATCCTTCAACCGCAGTTGAGAGGCCACCGCCGACGGCGTACCATAACCCATTGCGCCGGAGAGAGGAGCCATCAGGCGCTGCGGGAAAACAAACGGGAAGTGCCGGTAGACAGGAGCTGCGAACGTGCCCGCGTCGAGACAGACAATGGTGTTCTTGGGGGCAACATTGGCAAGCCTTTCCACCACCTTTACAAAGGGTACACCGTCGCTCGCCTGGAGCAGAGGCCAAGCGGAGATTCGTTTGTGGATAGCCCCCAGATTGCCTGCCCATTCCATGCGTTCACTCGGGATCGAGGTGCACGCGCAATTTGCGAGCTGTGCCGCGAACAGTTCGGGGTCGCACAGGAGCCCAATGTCGGGAGCGAAATGAAGGCCGACTATATGCTCATCCGGATAAACGTGAACAAGGTTCTGATGGGGTTTCGGAAGCGCGGGAAACGTATAGCCCTGGCTCGTGATATCGCCAAGACGAGTACCCAGTGCGATGATCAGGTCGCTCGTCCCAAACGCTTCGATCTGGTCCTTCGGGTTGGCGAGACCCAACTCGCCAACGAACAACTGGTGCGTGCAAGGGAAAATGTCGTGCTGCCGGAAAGAGACCGCGACCGGGACATGAAACTTCTCCGCAAGATTCTGCAGCGCATGGCGCCCGGCTGGCGAATCCAACGCACCACCTGCGATAATCAGCGGACGTCTAGCGTGGTCCAGCAACGCCGCGACCTTGGCCAGGGATTCTTCTGTTGGTACCACAGCTTCGTGCCGGACTGCCTGCCAGACTGGCTGTACAACTTCCTGCTGCTGGATATCCTCCGGCACGACCATTACGACAGGACCCGGCGTGCCCGAAGTCGCAATGCGGATCGCCTTAAACGCCGCGTCCGCCAGCTTGGCCGGGTCGGTCACTTCGACCACCCACTTCGCGATTGACCCAAACATCTGCTGATAGTCGATTTCTTGAAAGGCCTCCTTTCGGAGATCCGCCTTTGGAATCTGGCCGACCACAAGGATCAGTGGTATGGCGTCCTGCTGGGCAGTGTGGACGGCAATCGATGCATTAGTGGCGCCCGGACCGCGGCTTACCATCACAACGCCAGGCCGGCGGGTCAACCGGCCATCGGCGCATGCCATGAAGCCGGCCCCGCCTTCATGCCGGCAAGTTATGACATCAATCTCCGGAAATTCATTGAGGGCATCCAGGATGCCTAGGTAGCTTTCACCGGGCACGAGAAACACCCGATCAATACCATTGGCGGCAAAGACAGAGAGCATCGAGTGGGAAGAGGTAGCGGTCTTAGTGCGTGTCATTTTTCCGTGCAGCGTGTGCTGCGTCTCCATGGAGTTGCTATGGCCTTATTCTTCTACCGATCTGGCTATCCATCAATTGGTTGGCTTTTATATCAGCTATGCTTTTTAGGCACCACTTAGATCGGAACCTTGCCAGGACATTGCCCGGGCCGTATTCCTCAACTACCTTCAGTGCTTCGGTGGCGCAGTCTCGCAGAAGCTTGGTCGATCGACATAAAGATCAAGCCAGGCCCCCAGAGAGGGATACTCCTTTCGCCACTCAATGTCCGGGCACCGAAAAGAGAGGTAGTCCAGAGCACAAGCCACGGAAATGCTGCCGAGGTTTGTATGCGAAGGGAGCCAGCGCTCCGCCAGCACCCCCACGCTACGTCGAATCGTCTCCTCCCTCCGGAGAAGCCAGGGCTGCGTATCAGTTCTTCGCGCCTCAAGAAAGAAAGCCATCGTAGCGCCCATGACTCCGTCGGCTATCGCTTGCAGCCTAAGCACGTCGATTCGTGGTTCAAAGGCTCGCGGAATCAGAGACTCGATCGGTGACAGTCCATCCAGGTACTCACAGATCAGTGGACTGTCGAACAATGACCCGTTACCGCGCTGCAAGGTCAGCACCTCGGCCAGAGGATTCAGGGAAAGCAGCTCGGCGCCGTTCCCGTTGGGATTCACTACGACCTCGTCGATGATGTCGAGCAAGCCTTTCTCACGCACCGCAACCCGCACTTTCCTGGCATATGGCGAGTCGGGACTGTAGAGCAGCTCCATTATCGCTGCCGGTTTCCGGGTACCGGCATCGGCTTTGCCACCCATCGGTTCCGCACGCTAAGCGGCATCACCACGGCATACCGGCCACACGCCATCGCCCCCCTGCTAACGGCTCGCGAAGCGCCTCGCAGGATAGTGCGCGGTTCTGCACCCGATCGCACGCTCTGACTATCCTGGAAATTCCCATACGTTCTCTACGCTACCTATGCAATTGGAAGCCGGTGCTCGCCACCGAGGAAGGTGAGACGGGCGCCGCACGCTTACCGCCAATTTGGTACAAGCGCAACGAACTTGCAATGGCATATTGTCTATAGCAGTTAGACCGTTTCAGCATGGGGATGGCGATCTGTCGAACCAAAGATGCCGTAAAATCACTACGGATCTGGCGCGGGAGTCGCTTGCCCGTCTTTGGCGGCGGCTTTCGCTTCCGTCGTTTGACCCATCTTTGCATTTTTGGCTGACCCACAGCTTCCGCCTGAGGTCCTAGATCCGCCGCGTAGGTGGTGTCGCCAAGCCAGGTCACCGGCACTTGCAAAATACGGGGCAGGCTCGCATGCAAGTCAACACCCGAGAGACCACTGCAGGTTCGACGCGCTACTGGCGATTGCCGCTGCGCCAGACGGCCCGATGCTGGCGAAGCGCGGCTCGCGCTGTACTGGCCCGGTGCTCGTCGATCCAGGCGTACTTCACCGTGCCCCCTTCGCAAAGTACGCCGTCGCTCGGTGTAGGTCGCAACTATCCGCATAGGGGGCGACAGCCTCGGTTGGCCCCGTTAGGAACCTGACATTGCCCACAAGTTGCGGTCGGAAAAGCGTGAACGGCCGCTTCGGCCGACAACGCGACGGACACGGTCGGCACGCGAGGGGCCGTTGTCTGGGCGAAGGCGACATTCAAATGTCCATATAGTGGCGCGGACCACTGGCCGTAGATGGCCGGAAAGGGACCACGGTCATCTGGGAGTCGGGGCGCCTTAGCGTCGAGATCGGCCGTGCGGAGCGTGCCTCCGCCAGGAGAGCGCCGCGGCTGAGCAGCAAGAGCGCGGCCTCACCCACGCCGCGTGCCGCGGGACTATCGCGCCGCAGTCGATTCGCGCTCGAACTCGCGGATCACCGGGTTGCCAAGGATGGCATCCCTTCCCGCTTCGATCAGGCTATCGACGTCTTTCTCGGGCAGACGAAGTCTGGTCGGCAGATCGTTCAGACTTGCAGCACGCTCCTTGTCGAGGACCTCAAACGATATCCGCGTGACGAAGAAATCGACTTCGTCGCACCGCCAGCCTGGGAGGCGTGCAGCGATCTCCTGCTGCCGAGAATACGGCATCCCACACCGATAGGCCAAGAGGTCGTCGCGCCACTGCTGCATCATGGGAACGAAGGCGTCATAGCTCATTCGAACGTTGGTCGCCATTGCCGCGTCGATGGCCGCGCTTGCGACTTCGATTCCGGATGGGCCAATCTGGCTTTGGTTCAAATCGCCGCGCGGGCCCTGACCGGCGTCAACAACGATGAAAAGTAGCCGCCGCACCTTGATCGCGTCGTTCTCGCTCATGGGACCATAAGCCGTGCCCAGCAGCAGGCGCGATTGTAGAATGGTAGCCAATCCGTAGTTGTCGGACACCCCGCCGTCGACCAGCTTGATGTACTTTCCCTTCGACGTGTCCCTGAGACCGCGAACGGCGTTTGCCAACGCGCCACGCAGCAGCGATCGCCCAGGCGCCTGGGCGTGGTCAAGGTTCGGCAGCGGTGCGCTACAAGCCTCGGGATGCTTTTGAAGGACGATCGGTGCGAAGAAGAGCGGGACCGCCATGGATGCGGCGACGGCCTCGGAAACGGGAAAGCTCGCAAGATCACTGCATAGCGCATCGAATGCCAACTGGCTGAACGGAAACGCGACCCGGTAGTAGACGTTCGTGGCATTGATCCAAACGATTGGCTTGCCGCGGCGGAACATGTCGGCGTACGTCGCGCCCTTGAACACGTCTTCGTCGAGCCATGTCTGGAGATCTTCCCGATCGTTGAGCCCCCCCGCGAAGAGGCGTGCAACGTTGACCGGATTCAGGAGACTGAAGCGAAGTCCCGCCTCTCCGTTCTTCAGGAGCACTGATCGAAAGGTCGCCAGGCTGGCCGTGCCGTGCAGACCGTAGTACGCAGCGGTGATGGAGCCTCCGGACACGCTGCTAATGAATGCGACGTCGTCGAGCAGGGACGCGCCCCCAGGACCTCTCATGGCGTTGAGCCCCTGCAGCGCCCCGAAGGCGAAGGCTGCGGCTCGCGTGCCACCGCCAGAGAACGACATGGCGATGGCTGTCTGGTCGACGACGTCGATGGGTTCGCGCATGGCCGCGGATGCGCTGCCAGCCGCGGCCTGAGGCAGATTGCGCGGAGCATTGTGAGGAAGCGACCCGCAGGCACTGAGTCCCGCAAGTAGAAGTAGCATCAGCGTGTGGTAGGCCCTGCCGCAGGCGCGTCGCTCACTCCCTGCCCCCCATTTGCCAAGGCAGGCTGCTTTTGTGGCGAAGAGTGTGGTCATGTCGAAACTCACATTGGACGAGGTCAGGAACGTGCTCGGCGTGGTGGCGGCCCGCAGAAAGGGGGGATCGTTCTTTTGCTGCAAGTTGATACGGTCGCGCTCCCAAATTTCCTGTGAATCAACGATTTGCGAAAGACTCGACATTCTCGATATAAAGGGAAGTCGGAAAGCCTCGCTGCGAGAGGCTTTCCGGACGGTCGCCGTATCAATCTGCAGCAAAGGGACGATCACCCAAAATCGCCTGATGCAGACGTTCGCGCCCCGCCCGAAGGGCAGGCGTCCGGCGGGCCAGTGAATGGTCTAGAGGACAATACCGTGCTCTGTCGTTGGTTCGAGGACATCGCTCTTCTCGCCAAGCATGTCCATGAGCTCGCTTTCGATCTTCCAGCTGATCTGCGCCATGGGCACGTCATTGGGGTTTCCTTCGAACGGGTTTTCCGTGCTTTCACCCACCTGCTCCAGCACTAGGTACATCCACGAGATCATCGTGCTGAATGGAATGACCAGCCAGATCATATTGCCATGCATGACGCCTGAAACGCTGTCATTGAGCTTTTCGAACTCCGTAAGAATGCCGAAGGGCAGCAGCAGGCAAAAGGTACGGACAAAGAGCTTGTTTATGACCTCGTATTGCCTGGGATATGGATAGTCCTTGACACGCTCTGCCCTTCCTTGCTGCGCGAAGAGGCCCCTGATTGATCCAACGAATTCCAGATAGAAGGCATTGCTGATCTCGCCGACATCAAGCAACCGCCTGATTGTTGCCGCTTGCGTTCCCAGCAAGCGGGTTGTCCTGCTCTCGGCGTGCAGAACCGAGTCGAGTTCGGCCAGTGGCAGATAGCGCGCAAGCGCCAGTTCCAATGGCGTCTCCCACTCGGGAACCCGGTAGTATTTCCGGTACTCCACATTGGCTACCTTGCCCGCATTTTCCCAGATGCGTGGGCTTCTCAGTTGATAGCGGAGTGCCGTCAGCCACGCGCAATGCCGGAGAATCAGTTCTCGCCCCGCCGCCGGTCCTGCCGGAAAGTCCCGGCTCATCACACCCAGACTCCGGCTGCCATTCAGGATGTCAGTCCAGATCTGCTGTGCCTCCAGGGCCCTGCCGTAGGTCTGCACGTTCCTGAAACCCACGATGAATGACGTGGCCGTGCCCAGCAGCACCACAACGGAGACCGGGATCGACAGCCATTTCACCCCGAGGAACTGGTAGAGGAAAACGGGCAGCGAACTGCATGCGAGGGAGGCATAGAGTTGCCGTCTCGACCAGAGCGTGAATTCGAATAATGTGTACGATTTTCCCAAGTGCATGATGCGCATCTCGCGGCAGTGTGGCAGAACGCAGGCCGAGTATCAGTGGGCGGAGGCCGCGGTGCCGGACATGGCCCCCTTGTCGGGCTTCGTGAACCAGATCAACGGAATGATGGCGGCGAAGATCACGCCTGAAATCCAGAATATGTCGTTTAGGCCGAGCATGATGGCTTGCGTGTTCAGGCTGCGCTCGAACCAGGCAATGGCTTGCTGGGGGGATAAGCCAAGAGTGGACTGGATCGAATTGATGGCCGCGCCATACAGTGGGTTGTTCGGGCTGGCCTGCTCCACAAGGCGCGCGTGGTGCAGCACGGCCCGGTTGTTCCAGCCGGTCGTGGCCAGCGACGTGCCCACTGCGCCACAGAACACCCTGACGAAGTTGGACAGGCCGGCGGCGGCCGGCATTTTTTCCGGCGGCAGGCCCGACAGGATGATTGCCGTCAGCGGGACGAAGAACAGCGCGGTTGGAATGCCTTGCAGCAATGTCGGCAGTACAAGCGTGAAAGTGTCTACGCCGATGCTGTACTGCGAGCGCATGAAGAACACGCCGGCAAAGCCGAGGAAGGAAAGTGTGGCGAGGACGCGCAGGTCCGACCTGGGCAGGATCTTGCCCACCACCGGCGCAAGCAGAACGGCAAAGATGCCCAGCGGCGCCATCGCCAGACCGGCGTCGACGGCGGGGTATGCCAGGTATTGCTGCATCCACTGAGGCAGGACGACCAGGTTAGCAAAGAAAACGGCGAAGGCCACCGAGATGGCGACCGTACCGGTCAGGAAATTGCGGCCCTTGAACAGGCGCAGGTCGACGATCGGATTCGCTTCGGTCAGTTCCCAGATCACGAAGAAAAGGAAGCTGAGCAGCGCGACGATGGCAAGGGTGACAATGACCGGCGAGCTGAACCAGTCCAGGTCCTTGCCCTTGTCGAGCATGATCTGCAGCGACGCTACCCAGGTGATGAGCGAGGCCAGGCCCACGAGGTCGATCGGCAGCTTGCGCGTCGGCGTTTCGCGGTCACGGTAGATCGCCCAGGTGACGGCTGCAGCGAACAGTCCGACAGGGACATTGATGTAGAAGATCCACGACCACGAATAGCTGTCGGTCATCCACCCGCCCAGGGCCGGGCCGGCGATGGGCCCAACCGTGGCCGTCATCGCCCACAGCGCAAGTGCCACGGCATTCTTCTCCTTGGGATAGGAGGACAGCAGGATCGATTGCGAGAGCGGAATCAGGGGGCCCGCTACCACGCCCTGCAATATGCGCGCGGCCAACAGCATGGCCAGGTTGGGTGCGATGCCGCACAGCCACGACGACAGCACGAACATGAGGATGGCACCCACGAACAGGCGGATCTGGCCGACGCGCTGGGTTAACCAGCCGGTCAGCGGTATTGCCACGGCGTTAGCGGCGGCGAACAGTGTAATGACCCAGGTGCCTTCGTCCACGGAGACGCCAAGGTTGCCGGAAATCGTCGGGATCGCGACGTTGGCGATCGACGAGTCCAGCACGTTCATGAAAGTGGCGAGAGCCACGGCGAAGCTACCCGCTACAAGTTTGGCTCCGGTCAATGGGATTGGCACGAGTGTGGTCTGGGCTTGGGACTGCATGATGCGTTCGCGGGTTGGATGTGACGAGTGATATAACCGTTGCGTCAGCTCTATGAGCAGAGGCAGGCCATTGCCGGAGCGCGCTGCCTATGCGGCTGGCGACTCGGCGCGATGTGCTGACGCGCCTGGGGCCGCTTGCATACTGCGCCGTGCCGGGTGGGGTCCGGCCTTCTGCTTTTGTTGCGCCGCGTGTTCAGCCGCCAGTTCCGCGCTGGCTGTACCGTTACGGTTCTGCGAGACGATCCGCGCGATTTCGCGATCGGCTTCCTCGCCGAAGCGCTGGAACACGTCGGTGCGATAGGTCGTGCGGTACGGCGCTTCGTTACCACTGCGGCTGCCACTCGCGAGGCGCAAGCCGTCTTCCTTGCGCGTTTTCACGTCGATCTGCATCGACAGACCGATTTGCAACGGATGCTCGCGCAACTCCGCCGGATCGAGCTGAACGCGCACGGGCACGCGCTGCACCACCTTGATCCAGTTGCCGGTGGCATTCTGCGCGGGTAGGGCCGAGAACGCGTTGCCGGTGCCGGCCGAGAAGCCCACCACCTTGCCGTGGTAGGTCACATTGCTGCCATACAGGTCGGCATGCAGTTCAACCGGCTGGCCGATGTGGATGTGCTGGAGCTGAACTTCCTTGAAATTGGCGTCGACCCACACGCCGTCGAGCGGCACAATGGCCATCAGCGGGTTGCCGGGGGCCACGCGCTGGCCAACCTGCACGGAGCGGCGCGCCACGTAGCCGGTGACGGGCGCGGGAAGTGTGTTGCGAGCATGGGCCAAGTAGGCTTCCCGCACTTTGGACGCGGCGGCCAGGACGCTGGGATGGTCGGCAACGGTGGCCTGGTCTGTCAGTGTATGGTTGGAGGCAAGCTGCTGACGCGCGGTCTCGAGCGCGGCTTCGGCGGCCTTGAGTGCGTCGCGGGCGTGGGCGACGTCTTCGGCGGCCACCGCACCGGATTCGACAACCTCGGTGCGGCGGCGCAGATCGTCCTTTGCGCGAGCGAGGTCGGTCTGGCGCTGCTGCACCGTCGCGGCCAGTACATTGTTGTTGAGATAGAGCGCGCTAACTTGCCGCACGGTCTGGCCAAGCGCTGCCTCGGCATTGGCGAGCGCAATCTTTGCATCGGCAGCGTCGAGCGTGACTATGGGCTCRCCGGCCTTGACGATCTGTGTATCGTCGGCGTTGACTGCTACCACCGTGCCGCTCACTTGCGGCGTGAGTTGGATCAGGTTGCCATTGACATAGGCGTCATCGGTTTCCTCGTGGAATCGAGCCACTGTGTAGTAGTACACGCCGTAGCTGGCTGCCGCGAGCGCTGTGGTTAAGCCGACCAGGGCAAGCAGGTGCTTGCGGGTGTCCTTGCTGGCGGGCCGGGTGCCGGCGGTTGACTGGGCGCTGATCTGTTCAGCGGCGGGGGCGGAATTGGTCGTTTCGTGCATGGCGTCACCTGTTCGTGTTCACTGAAAGCGGAATCAGCGGGCGAGCGCCGCTTGTCCGGTCGAGTAAAAGGTATCCGTATAGCCGCCGCCCAGCGCAGCGGCCAACGCGACCTGCCGGTCGCGACGCGTCATGCGCAGGTTGGCGAGTATCTGCCTGCTGGCCAACGCGTTGGTCTGTGCATTCAGCACCGTCAGTTGCGTGGTCAGGCCAGCCTTGTATTGCGCCAGCGCCAAGGTCAGAGCGCGTTGCGCGGCGGTATCGGTACGCACGGCATTGTCGATCTGCGTGTCGATAGCACGGATGTCCGAGAGTTGCGTGGCAACATCGGTCAAGGCATTGACCAGAGTCTCGTTGTAGTTGGCCACGGCGAAGTCGAATTCGGCATAGCGGCCCTTGAGTTGGGCGCGCAGTGCTCCTCCGTCGAAGATCGGCAGGTGAATCGCAGGCCCAAACGAGGCGGTGCGACTGGCGGCCCGCAGGAAGCGGCCCCAGCCAAAGGCATCGAGGCCGATCATGGCGCTCAGGTTGATGTCCGGATAGAACTCGGCCTTGGCCACCTTGATGTCGTGAAGGATCGCGTCCACGCGCCAGCGCGCGGCGACGATATCCGGGCGCCGCGAAACCAGATCGGCCGGCAGGTTGTCGGGTAGGCGGACGTCGTCGCCGACTTCGAGGGCCGGACGGTCGATCGCCATGCCGCGGTCCGGGCCCTGTCCGAGCAATGCGCCCAGCTGGTAGCGCGTGCGCTGGATGCCGCCGGCTAGCGAGGACAACGCAACTGCGCTTGCGGCCAGGTTGGCTTCCGCGGTGCGCTTTTCGACCTCGGTATCCAGGCCCATGGTGACGCGCCCGTTGGACACGCGCAGCACTTCGCGGCGCTGCTTCACTTCATCCTTGGCGATGTCATGCAGCGCGTAGAGGCGCGCTAGTTCGTTATAGGCACGGGCAATTGCGCTGCTGAGTGCCAGCTTGACCTGTTCCGCCTCGGCCTCGCTGGCACGCAGCGCGGACACCGCAGACTTGAGCGCCTCCCGGTTTTTGCCCCACAGGTCGAGTTCATACGATGCATTAATGAAGCCCTTGTTCTCGGACTGCCACGAGCCAGCGAAGGGGGGCGGTATCAGCGTACTTTCCGAAAAGCGCTGGCGCGTCCAGGAGTAACCGGCACCCACTTGCGGCAATGTGTTGGCGTTGGCGCCTTCGCTGAACGCGGTAGCGGCGGCCACGCGGGCACGGGCCTTTTCGAGCGAAGGGCTGCCGATCAGCGCCTCGTCGATCAGCGCTTTGAGTTGCGTGTCGCCGAACTGGCCGGCCCAGTCGGCTGAGGGCCAGCGGCCTTGCTCGGCGGGGATGCTCTGCGTGGTGGCGTAGCTGGTGGCGTCGGTGATGTGCTTGTCGCTCTTGATGCCGGCATAGTTGGCACAGCCGGCCAACGCGGCGACCATCAGCGCGGAAACGGCGGGTCCGGCGAAGCGGCGCGCTCGATGATGGCGCTGCGATGCGACGATCAGCAGATCGCGGCGCGAGGGAATCGTTGTCGACATGCTCATGATCCTGCTCAGGTGTTGTGTCGAATGGCAAAGAGCCGCCCCCCGGTCGCGTGCGGACCGACGGATCGTCTCTCTTGGAAAACAGGGAGCGCGGCAGGAACACTGCGGTGGAGTCATTCCTATCCGCAGAAGATGCACCGGCGTTGCCGGTGCCTGCGCGAACGGCTCTTCTACTTCACCGGGGTCAGGATCGGTGCGCCCTTGTTCTTGAGCAGGAAAACGACAAACCTGGCCGGCTGCGTGGAACTGGCATTACGTCCGACGGTATGGATGTCGTTGCGGCCCTTCGTGGAACGTATCGCCAGCCTTGAGCGTCACCTCCTTGCTGCCCTTAACCCCCATGACGATGCTGCCCTCGATCACATAAATGAAGGCGTGCCCGTGGTGACGGTGCACGGGATCGACACTGCCTGGCGGATACTCCACGACGATCATCTGGGCTTCCTTGCCCGGATATTCGGGCAACAGCTCCGTGGCCAGCGGCGTGACTTTGGCCTCCGGCTCGGCGACTGCCGGCTGTGCAACCAGCAGGCACGACAACATCAGGGGTGCCGCAATCGAAATGACGCCCCTTCATGGCATTACTCCAGATTGGCCTTGTCGAGCCCGAACATTTTGTCCAACGAGCCCGGCACCATGCGAAACGCTACGTTCAGGCGATTCCAGTTATTGATCGCGCCCACGAGGAACGTGAGATCTGACAGCTCCTTTTCGGAATACTGAGTGCGTACTCGTTCGTAGATATCATCCGACACGCCTTGGGCGGGAAGCTGGGTCAACACCTCGGTCCATTCCAGCGCGGCGCGCTCGCGCGGCGAGAACAGTGTCGACTCGCGCCAGACCATCACGTGATACAGGCGCAGTTCGCGCTCGCCGTGGATCTTCGCCGTTTTGATATGCATGTCGACGCAAAATGCGCAGCCGTTGAGCTGTGACGCGCGAATCTCCACGAGTTCGCGGATCTGCGACTCGATAGTCGTTTTCGCAAACAGCGCGCCAAGCTCCACGAGCTTTTTTGTCAGTTCCGAGGAGTGCTGAAAGTAGTTGAGGCGTTGCGTCATGATCTTTGTTCCTGAGCTGGAGGGGTTGTGTTCGCCGAACCTGCGTCGAACAATTTGCCGCAGGACCTGCTTGGGATGCATCGTAGCCGTCCATCGGGGGGGGCAGTAGTACCGGCAAGGTGCGCACTCTGTTGCCGCTTCGACACCAATCTGTCCGCCAGGCATTGAAGATAACCACGAACTTTTACCGCAGTCGATGGCATGCATCGAGGTCCAATGCTCAGCCCGAAACCGTGACAACGCTGCGTATCCCCTCACGGGCCATCTTTGCATACGGGCAGAGGCGCTCCGTATTGCGAACGAGCTCTTCCGCGACATGCCTGTCTACGCCCGGCATACGGACGCTAACGTCGGCAATCAGGGCATAGCCCCCGTCCATAGGATCGCGGCCGAAAGAGACCTCGACCGCAACCGTTGCCCCTTGGATATCAATCCGCTCGCGCTTTGCCAGGAGACTCAGCGCCCCATGAAAGCAAGCGGCGTAGCCGGCGGCAAAAAGCTGCTCGGGATTGGTGCCGCTTCCCGGCCCGCCCAGCGCGAGGGGCAATCGCAGATCGAGGATGAGGTTGTCATCGTCGGATCTCGCGACGCCCGATGCACGGCCGTGTCCGGACTCTCCCCCCGACACCGTGACCGTTGTCGTATAGAGCGCAGTGAATCCTTGCCCCCGGTACTTGTCGAGCAACGTAAGGGGTGGAGGTTGCAATCTCTCGTTGTCCATACGATATCCACCAGGCGCCTGTTGACGAATATTGCATGCTAGGTAAAAGCATGAGACCGCACCAGATCGGCTCGGGACGCACAGTGTTTCCAACTTTGCATCAATCAGACGCTGCGCAGGCAGCCTACATCGGCCTTGGTGCTGGAGAAGGTCGATCAAGGTGGGGTTGGCTGGCAGAAGATCGTAACTTGGCGCCTTGTCGATACACCTTCAGGCGGTATTCGCGGGGGCAGAGTCCGAAGTGTAAAGCCACGCATATCCGCTCTTTGCTGCCAAAGCCGCACTCCCTCGCAACCAGGTCCATCGGTTGGATTGCGCCCTGGAGTAGAAGCCGCGCGTCTTTCGGCGAGAGTACTCGACGACGTTAGCGGGCGTATGCGGGCTCTTATGCCAGAGTCGTCCGCAAGCTGCCTGCCCACTGGCTTCTGGAACAGTGCCGCAGTTTCACCAATTGGTGTCGAGGAGGAAACAGTGAGTGTTCTGATGCGTATCTACCCAGGTATGGACTTCGTACCTACGATAGTGACTTCAACGGAGGTACGTTGGTGGTGCCTCGCCTTGGAAGCTCTCATGTTAATCGGCTCACAACTTCACCGGCTTTGACCAGCGCAGAATGCAGCATTGAGGTCAGTGCGCTTGCCATTGAGTGATCAACCAATACAGGCCACGGAATTGATGCAAGAAATGGATACGCGTTGATCAATAACAGCAGAACATTTCTGCGCATGGGGTGTGCTTGGTGTCGTGCATTGTTGGCATCTCCGTTATCGCATGCTGGCCAATCTCCGGTATGGCCGCTTCGTCTAGGTTGACGCGATGCGACGGCGGCGAGCGTTATTACGCGATATGAGACCCGCCAGGCGCCTCCGCGCAACCATTTCCTTTCATATGGGAGAATTTGCCATGAAGATCGTCGTAATCGGTGGTTCCGGCCTGATCGGCTCGCGTGTTGCCGCGCTGCTCAGCAAGGCGGGCCACGAGGTGCTCGCCGCGTCGCCGCGCAGCGGTGTGAACACAGTTACGGGCGACGGCCTGAGCGACGCGCTCGCGGGCGCGGACGTCGTCGTGGATGTGACGAATGCGCCGTCATGGGAGCCCCAGGCGGTGCTCGATTTCTTCCGCACCTCGGCGCGCAATCTCGGCAAGTCTGAAGTGGCCGCAGGCGTGCGCCATCACGTCGCGCTGTCGATCGTCGGCGCCGACCGCATGGCGGAGAACGCGTATTTCGCTGCCAAGGTCGCGCAGGAGGAGGGGGTCGAAGCAGCGGGGGTGCCATACACGATCGTGCGCGCGACGCAATTCATGGAATTCATCGGCGGTATCGCGGATTTCAGCACTGAGGGCGGCACAGCGCGCGTCGGCGATGGGCTGTTTCAGCCGATCGCCGCGAATGACGTCGCGAGCGCTCTCGCACAGGTTGCACTCGCTGCCCCGCTGAACGGCACGGTCGAGATCGCGGGCCCGGACCGCGCACCCTTCGCGGACATCGTCGCGCGTTATCTAAAATCAGTGGGCGACGCACGCCCGGTAGTGACGGATCGCGACGCGCGGTACTACGGCGGGCGTGTCGAACAACAGTCGCTCGTGCCGCTCGGCGACGCGCGGATTGGCCGCATCAGTCTCGACCAGTGGCTCGCGCAGGCCAAAAAAGACTGATCCCGGGCTACCAACGACATGTTTCGGGCCAGCGGAAATGATCAATCAGACTCATCGGAGCGCGGCATTCGTCTCAGCTTGCCGAATCGCGCTGACGCGTTGTCCACGAGTTTTGCCGCGAGTTATACAGGCATCATGGCATTCATAGCCGTGGCGAACGAGGGGAGTTTCACCAAGGCCGCCGAGCGTTTGGGCATCGGCAGACCAGCAGTCAGCCGGAACGTCCAGAAACTCGAAGCATTGTTGAGTACGCGACTCTTTTTGCGCACCACGCGCACCACTCAATTGACGAGCGAAGGCCAACGGTTCTTCGAGAACTGTCACCAGGGTGTCACGCACATCGTAGAGGCCATGAATGACATGCTGGAGCTGCGCCAGGGCCCGCCGCGCGGCATTGTCCGTATCAGCTCGACGGTAGGTTTCGGCAGAAAGGTGGTCGCGCCGCTGCTGGAGATATTCATGAAAGCCTACCCCGAGATCGGCATCGATCTGCTGCTCGACGACCGGCCGACCGACTTTGCCTCCGAGAAAATCGACGTCGCGTTCCGCAAAGGCCGCATCGAGGACTCCAGCATCATTGCCAAGCAACTCATTCCGATGCAGATGGCGCTTTGCGCGGCGCCATCCTATGTGGCCACACACGGCCTGCCGCAGACGCTGGACGATCTGAGCCAGCACGAGTGCATCAACTTCCGCTTTTCCAGCGGCCGGGTGTTCGAATGGGAATTCAAGGTCGACGGTCACGTGCGGAAATACATGCCGACTGCCCGTCTCACGTTCAACGATGCCGATCTGGTGCTGCAAGCGGTTCTGGAGGGACGGGGCATTGCACAGATGGCCGGCTACCAGGTCTGCGACCACTTCGCAGCTAACGAACTCGTCATGGCGCTGGCCGGGCATGCCCCCGATGACCGAGGGCACTACATCTGCTACCTCAGTCGGCAACACTTGCCGACTCGCATTCGCGTCTTCATCGACTTCATGACGGAGAAAATCCGTGCACTCGACCTGAATTGTCTGACTGAATTCAATGCGGACAACGGTGTCCGCGGTGGTGGTCGCCTCGCCTGGCCCCTTCATGTTACGGACTGACGCATTGGTGCTAAAGAGGAAACGCCGAGGGGCTCGGTAAGTGCCTACCCCGGGATGACTTCGGTGCTTACCATGCCTTATCGGCATCCGGACGATGCAATGGAGGCGCTATCAGGACAAATCGGTAGGATAGGCGGGCACGGTAAACTGAAATACGGCGCCGCGAGTCATATTCGCGTCCAGCCGTAGCGTTCCGCCGTGCGCTTGTACGATCGAGCGGCATATGGACAGCCCGATGCCCATTCCCCCGCTCTTCGTCGTATAGAACGGCTCAAAGAGGTGCGCGATGTTCTCGGCTGCGACACCCGGCCCCGAATCGCGCACCGCTACAAGGACGGCACTCGGCTCATCCTTGCTGGTGCTAATCGTCAGTTCCCGCGGTCCGTCGTCAACCGTGCTCATCGCTTCAATGGCGTTGACAATCAGGTTCAGCATCGCCTGTTGGAGTTGTACCCGGTCGCCTTGAACGAGTGGCAGGTCCTCTGCAAGCTCCATCTGCACGGAAACGTTGTGTTTCATGGCTTCACCGCGCGTCAGGGTAATGACATCACGAATCGCTTCGTTGATCTGGACACATTCCATATACATCGGGGCATTTTTGACGAGACCACGTATGCGGTTCATGATCTCGCCGGCGCGCTTTGCGTCGTTGGTGATACGCTCCAACGCCAGCCGAACCTCCTCCAAATTTGGCAGCCGGGCGCCAAGCCAGCGTAGACCCGCCTCGGCATTGGCGGCGCACGCGAAGATTGGTTGCTTCAGCTCATGGCTGATCGAGGCTGTGATCTGCCCCATCGTCGTGATGCGGTTTGCGTGTGCCAACGCGGTCTGGATCTCGCGGTAGCGGCGCTCGCTTTCGCGCGCTTCGGCCTCCGCGCGCTTACGTTCGGTCAAATCGAGCACGAATGCGACACCCTGATCCGCGCTTTCATCGAAGCTCGCCACGCCGATCAGCACGGGCACCCGGCTGCCATCCCTTCGGAAATACTCCTTCTCGAACGGTTGCAGTCGGCCAGTCCTCCTGAGCTCTGGCAGCCATTGGTGGACATCGCGCTCCAGCCATTCCGGCGGCGTCAGGTCGATCCAGCGGAGGTGACTGCAGATGAGATCCCGACGTTCGTAACCCAGGATGCGGAGGAATGCGTCGTTGGCCTCGATGATGCGGCCTCCGAGTTCCCAGATGAAGATGCCGATAATGTCGGCGTCGACCAAGCGCTGGATCTTGGCTTCGCGCTCTTCAAGCTGTTGGTTCAGTATCGTCAAGGATTTCAAGTCAGCCTGCAACACGTCGCGGCACATGAGCAGAAGCCTGAGGAAGGGCTCGCAATAGTCGTTTCTCTCTTTGTCAAGCGCGCAAATCGTTCCGAAGATCTCGCCATCGGGCCAACTGATCGGGACACCCAGGTACGAGATCATTCCGAGTTTGATATCAGGGTTCGATTTCCACGCCTCGTCCTGGAGAGCGTCAGAAACAAGCAGCGGTTGGCGCGTCTTCATCACGGTCTCGCAATACAGCCCCGTGTTCAAAGGCGCGGTTTCGGCCGGATCGTAAGGATTCCCTGTGGACTCGCTGGATACGAAGACCTTTATGTTCGGCGGCTCTACTTGCATGATCAGTGCGGAAGGAACGCGCATGATCTCGGCGAGCAGATTGACAATCTCTTGCCACTTCTTGACGGTTTCGGGCGGTATAGGGATGGAATGCAGCATGATCGCTATTGCGCTGAGGAAGGATTGACCTCATCGAATCCTGTTCTCACGACAGGTGCCGGCTCCATTGCCGCATCCCGCAGTGCAGATCGGGTGGCAGTCTCCAAAGTTGAGCGCCTATCTCGGCTTGAATGGTAGTCCTTGTTCTGGCCGATTGCGACATGACCTTGGATTCCCATTTGGTACGTTGCTTCTCCCCGATGTGGCCTTGTCCCATTAGACGGCCCGAACAGTGTCGAAACGGGCACCTCTGCGGCACTTCTGGCCCTCGCACTGCGCGGCAATCAGGACGGATCGGACCGATAGGCGGGCACGGTGAACTGAACGATCGCGCCGCGCGGCAGGTTGGCGCTGACCGACAGACGACCGCCATGCGCATCGATGATCGAACGGCAGATCGACAGCCCCATTCCAAGACCGGTGGGCTTGGTTGTATAAAAGGGCACGAAGGCGTGATCGGCACTCTGCGGAGCAAAGCCAGGCCCCGAATCACGCACGGTGACGAGCACGCACCCGGGTTCCGCAACCCCTGAGCTGATAAGTAATTGCCGCGTGCCGTCGCTGACTTCGCGCATCGCCTCGAGCGCGTTGATGATGAGGTTCAGCAGCACTTGCTGCAGCGCGACGCGGTCGCCTTCGATATCTGGCAAGCCGTCCGAGAGTTGCGTCCGGACCGAGGCACCGCTCTTGGCGGTCTCTCCCCGGGTCAGCTCGATCACCTCGCGGATCGCCTCGTTAATGTCCACCGGCTCCTTGCGCGGTGGCGCCTTCCTGACCAGCTCGCGGATACGGTGCAGCACATCAGCGGCCCGATTGGCATCCTTGATGATCCGCCCAAGCACCTGTCCGACCTCGTCGATGTCGGGCGGCCGGGCGCTCAGCCAGCGCAGCGCGGCCTGGGCATTGGTTACCGTCGCAGCGATCGGTTGGTTGACTTCGTGCGCGATCGAGGCCGTGAGCTGCCCCATGGTGGCGAGGCGGGTAGCGTGCGCGAGCTCCGTCTGCACGTCGCGATAGCGCCGCTCGCTCTCGCGGACCCGTTCTTCCGCCTGCTTGCGCTCGGTCAGGTCGAGGACGAACGCGACTCCTTCCTTTCGGCTGTCGGCGAACGTCGCCAGACCGACGATGACGGGTACGCGGCTGCCGTCCTTCCTGATGTACTCCTTCTCGAAGGGTTGGGCGCGGCCCGTCTGCACCGCCTGCGCCAGGGCCTGTTCGCTGTCCTGGCGCGATTCCGGGGGCGTCAGGTCTATCCAGCGCACGCGACCCGAAACCAGATCCTCCCGCTCGTATCCCACCATGCGAAGGAATGCGTCGTTGGCTTCGATGATGTCACCGCCGGCATTCCAGACAATGATCCCGATGATGTTGGCATCGACGAGGCGCCGGATCTTGCCCTCCCGCTCCGCGAGGTCACGGTACAGGCGGGCATTCTCCAGCGAGCTTGCGGCCTGCGAAGCCACCAGCTTCAGCACGGCAATCCGGGTCGGGCTGAACGCGCAGGCCGTCAGGTTGTTCTCGAGGTAAAGCGCGCCCGTGAGCTTTGCCTGGTTGATCATGGGCATGCACAGAATGGATCGGGCGCGGCGCTGACGGATGTAGGGATCTGCAGCAAAAGAAGGCTCGGACGCGGCATCGTCGAGAACGACACTCTCCCGGGTACGCAGAACGTGGTAGAGAATCGACTCAGGCAGCATCTGCGCGCTTACCGGCTCATCGCGTAGCTGCAGATCGATGGCATCGCCGCCGGTCGTTGCCTGCGCTGCGATCCGCTGCTCGGCGCCGTCCGCCAGGATCAGTAGGCCGCATTCCGCGCCGGCCTGCTCGATAGCCGTGCGCATGACCATGGCGATGAGCTTGTCCAGCACGATGTCGCCCGAGGCGGCCTGCGATACCTTGAGCACGGTGGCGAGGTCCAGGTGCTCGACCGGCGTGGCGATCGTGCTCGTCGGGCCCGGCGCGGTCTCTTCCGTCCTCAGGAACGGATAGCTCTCCTCGAGTTGCCGCACCTTCCCTTCGGCGCCCCACCGCAAGTAGCCGTAGCGGGCGTCCTGCAGATACACACGGGCGATCTTCGCGAGACTACGTGCTGAATAGAAGCGGGACGCGAGTTCGTTGGCGAGCGCCTCAATGTGGACAAAGCCGCTGTCCTGCGCTGCGCGGATGGCCTGCTCGTAGCGCTGTTCGGCATCTACCACGTTGCCTTGGACGCGGGCGATCTCGGCACCGACGAGCATGGCGCGGTCCGCGAAGTTGTCCGGACAGTGTTGCGCCCAGACCTCGATCTGGTGGTGGTGCGCAGTCATCGCATCCAAATGCTGCGCCCGCTCGCTGGCGGGCGCGAAGTCACACCGGGTGGCGTGAGCCAACGCGCTGTAAAAATGATACTCGGCTTCCTCAAAGAACGACGTGGAGGTCCAGAGCAGCGGTTGCGCCTTCGCTGCGGCTGCCAGGGCTGCCGCATAGTCGCCGGCGAGATAGTACGACTGCAGTTTCCGGATCCAGTACCAGCACTCGGCCAACGCCAGGTCAGGGCAGCTCGCCAGATGGGCTTCGGTGTCAAGCTCTGCGAACTGTCCGTCATCAAAGCACCCGAACCTCGGTGTCAGGCCGCGTAGCATTCGGATGAGCGCGAGCTGCGTGGTGATGAAGTCGATGACAAGGCCGAAACGCACCTTCTTGGCGTAGGCAAGACCCTGTTCTGCTTCGCGCTGTACCTCGGCCAGCGACTCGCCACCAAACAGCAGGTCGGAGTTGAGGCTATTGCCGGCGTAGGCACCATACGGCAGGTCTCCGATCCGGTTCGCCGCGGTAAAGGCGCGACGCAACAGTTCCCGGCAGGTCCGCACGGGTTTCAGCCAGCGCACGACAAAAATCGAGAAGCACAGATAAGTCTTGGCCTCAAAGCGCTTGAGTCCGCGCCGGCCGACGAGCTCGCACCCGAGCAGGCCGAACCGGTATCCGGCCTGATAGTCGCCGAAACGCCGCCCCGCGACCCGGCAGACGTTGGCGTAAAGCACGCAAGAGGCATCGCAGTTGCCATACTCAAGGCTGAGGCTGACCGCCTTGCAAATCGTCAGGCAAGCCAGGTTTGCATCGGTCTGCAAGGCCGGCGCGAATAGCTTGCTCAGTGCCTCGACGGTCCCAAGGGTGGCCGCGTCCTCCATCAGCGGCAAATCGACCAGTTCCTCGATGGTTCGATCACCCAACTGCGACCAGATGCGATCGTATTCGCTCCGCACGTCCGCATCGTCCGGATGGGGTGACCACTGGATGCCGACATGCTGCAGGTAGGCCAGACAAACCGCGACCGCGCGGTCGCTGCGATCCAGGACCAAGTAGACATCCAGTTGCAGGCATGTGACCAAGGCTTTCTCGACCGTGGTTGTGGCGCGCGCTGACAGCGCCGCCAGGCGCTCATCTGCCACGGACAACTGCCCCGTCAGGAATTCGCATTCGGCCCGGTTCAGCTCCAGCGCAAACATCAGGCCGTGCCTGCGCGGCCAGCAATCGCCGTCCAGCAGTTCCGCACCGCTCACCAGATAGGTGAGAGCCGATGCATAGGCAGTGGATGCCTTGGCACGCTGGCCGGCGAGGAGGTTGAACTCCGCCAGTTGCTCCCGTTCATGCTGCGCGGTGATCAGAGCGGCGCCGCGATTGAGTTGGCCAACGATCTCGAAAATTTCCTCCTCTCGATTCTCCGGGGGGGTCTGCGCGGCGAGCAGGCGCCCGATGCGCAGATGGGCCTCGGTGCGCGAGGTTTCAGGGATCAGTGAATATGCAGCTTCATGGACCCTATCGTGGACAAAGGCGTAGCAAGTGTCCTGTCGCTCGACTAGCTGCTGGCGGGTCGCCTCCCACAGCGCCGCGTGGACCTGCGCCGGCGGTCGCCCGAGAACGGTAGACAGCGCGGCGACCTCGGCGACGTTCCCGAGGCAGGCAAGCTGCTGCAACGCGTGCAGAGTCCCCGCCGGCAGGCGGGTCAGCTTGCCGGCCATCAGGTCCACAACATTATCGGTGTAGCCCTTGGCATGGATGCGGTCTGGATCCCAGTGCCAATGCCTCGCCCCATGATCGAGGGCGAGCAGATCCTCGTCAACAAGGGCGTGCAGGAACTGGATCACGAAGAACGGGTTGCCGCCGGTCTTGTCATGCACCAGGTGCGCCAATGGCTCGATGCGCTTTGGCTCGCATCGCAGCGCCTCCGCGATCAACTGCCTGACGTGCTCGCTGGCGAGCGGCGCCAGCGTGATTTCATCGATCTTGACCCCCGCGTTGCGGATCTCCTGGAGCTTGACCATCAGTGGATGCGTTGCGTCCACCTCGTTGTCGCGGTAGGCGCCGATCAGCATCAGGTGCTGCAGGTCCGATCCGGTCAGCAGGTCTTCGAGCAGGTCGAGCGTCGCGGCATCGAGCCACTGAAGATCGTCAAGAAATAAGGCGAGCGGATGTTCCGGCCGTGCAAACACACTGATAAAGCGCCGGAACACGAGCAGGAAGCGGCGTTGCGCCTGTTGCGGCTCGAGTACCGTGACCGGTGGCGGCTCACCGATGATGAGCTTCAGCTCCGGGATCAGGTCGGTCATGAGCCGGGCATTTGGGTCCAGCGCTTCGAGCAACTCGGCGCGCCAACTCGCCAGCTCCGTGTCGCGTTTGCCAAGCAGCGGCCGCACTAGATTTTGGAACGCCTGCACCAGCGTCGAATAGGGGATGTCGCGCTTGTACTGGTCGAATTTTCCGGACGCAAACAACCCGCGCGGCGGCACCAACACCTTGTGCAACTCGTTGACGACCGACGATTTGCCGATGCCGGAATAGCCCGAGACCAGCACCAGTTCCGGGGCGCCTTTACTGATTGTGCGCTCGAATGCGGCCACCAGCGTGTGGACCTCTCGTTCACGCCCGTACAGCTTCTCGGGAATGAGCAAGCGGTCGGGCGTGCCGTGTTCGTCCAGGGGAAAGTCATCGATGCGGCGCTGCCGGTGCCAGTCGTCCAAGCAGCGCTGCAGATCATGCTCGACACCTGCGGCCGTCTGGTAGCGCTCTTCGGCCGTCTTGGCGAGGAGCTTCATCACGATGTGCGAGACCATAGCCGGGACGGTTGCCTCCCGCGCGCAGGGTGGCGTCGGCATGCGGGCGATATGACAATGCACCCACTCCATGGGATCGGCGGCCGCAAACGGCAGCGTACCGGTCAGCATCTCGTAGAGCGTGACGCCAAGCGCATAGAGGTCGCTGCGCGAATCGATCGAGCGATTCATCCGTCCGGTCTGCTCGGGCGCCATGTAGGCAAGCGTGCCGGCAATGGTCTCTGGCGGCCCGGGCGGCTGACGCTCGCGCGGCAGCCGCGATGTGAGGCCGAACCCCGTAAGGCGCACCTGGCCGTTGGCACAGTTCACCAGGATATGGGTGGGTTTTAGATCCTTATGGACCAGGCCGCGCCGGTGCAACTTGCCCAGCGCCGCAGCGATACAGACCGCGAGCCGCAGGAACTCGCTCACCTCCATGGGGGCGCCGAGCAGACGCGAAAGCGGCTCGCCGCCTGGGTCCTCCAGCACCAGCAGGGTCCGGCCTGCCTCGCGTGCCAACCCCAGCGGGCGCACCGCCCAGCTGCCATCGAGCTCCTCCTTCAGGCCGAACTCGTGAGCGAGGCGATCCAGGCTGGCCGGCAGGGGATGTTCAGCCGCGGGCCGAGCGAGCAGCACGTCCTGGTCGCCGCCGTTGCCGGGCCGCCGCACGCGACAGAAAACGCGCTCCCCATCGTCCCACAAGACCTGAGGGGCGCTACCCATCGGTTCCGGAACCATATGCAGCTCTCCATCCGCCGCACGCTGCCATCAGGCTGCCACCCGACCTGCAATGGAATGGCGACATGAGTCCGATTCAGCCGGGGCAGGGTACACGCCAGAAGCCAACGCCACAAAGGCGACAAGCCTACAGAATACACGGTGGTGACCGCGTCGCCGCCGGTCGTGATGGAAGGGATGGAAGGGATGGAAGGGAGGGCAGGGATGGGCGGGATGGGAGAGCAGCGGCTCGCTTTAGCCAGTGGCCAGGTAACAGATTTCGCCGCCGCCCCGTTCGTGGCGCAACAGGCACTTTGTGATGATTTATCCCTGGCGGACTCGGCCCGATCTGTCTGCCGGGACAGCTGCGGGGCGGGAAGGACAGCTTTGGTGGCGAACCCCACTTATGCAGCCAACTTCTCAGGCGGGCTGTTGGCGACACCTGCATAGATGCCGTCCCGGTAGGCCAGATCGAGTGCGCGGACCTGTTCGGTCATGAAGTCGATGAAGACGCGGATGCGCCTCGGCAAATGCTGCCGGCAGAGGTAGCAGATATAGTGGCCCCGGTCGTCCGGCATATGCGGCGCCAAGGCCATGACAAGCGCGTCGCGCGCAAGGTGCTCACGTACCTGGTATCCCGCCATCTGGGCGATGCCGCGGCCGTCAAGAGCTGCCCGCAAGACAAGATCCTCGTCATTGAACGTCAGCCGGGCGGTCGGAAGATACCTGCGCCGCTGGCCGTCAACTTTGAACTCCCACTCGCAGATACGGCCGCCGGGAAATCGGAAGTTGATACAGTCGTGCTGGCTCAGTGCATCCAGCGTGGCGGGCAGCCCCCGCTTTGCGGCATAGGATCGGGACGCGCAAAGCACCGTCTGCATCGGGGTCAGTTGCTTTGCGATGATGCTGGCATCCTCGATGCGGCCATTGCGGAACGCGACATCGATCTGTTCGGCGGCGAAATCCGCTGGCCGGTCATCCAGCATCAGGTCGACCGCGATATCGGGGTAAAGCTCGGCAAACCTGGAGAGCAGCGGCGCAACCACCTTGCGTCCAAAGTCGACGGGCACGCTGATGCGCAGCAAGCCGCGCGGCGGTCCCTGGCGAAGCTCCAGCATGTCATTCATCGCCTCGACAATATGGGCCACGCCGCGGTTGCAGTTCTCGAAGAACCTCTCGCCCTCCCGCGTCAAGTGTGTTGACCGCGTGGTGCGCAGGAACAGCCGGGTGCTCAGCTGCATTTCAAGCTTCTGCACGTTCCGGCAGACCGCCGAGCGGCCGACCCCTAATCGTTCACCGGCCTTGACGAAGCTTCCCTCCGTCGCGACGGCCATGAACGCGATGATTCCCGTGTAGCTTGTCGCGAAGCATGCTGACAAGTCGTCAGCGGGAGTGGGCAAGCCAACGCGAAAGCCACGCTGCGAAATATCCGATTGGTCCATTGCTGACTCCCACGCTTGCTCAGGACGCTTGCGAACGCACTGCGCGATCGCATTGCCCTAGAGCAAAGGGTAGCTGGCGGGCGCCGCAAAACCATTCTACGGAGCGGTGGCGTTGATCCTACGTAGGCGTCGAGCGCTCATACTCGGGTATAACGCAGCGTGAGAGTGGAGGCCGGAAGTGCAGCATCCATTGCGCAGGACTCTTCCTGATCGTGGACTGAGGTGTCCTATACGTTCGTATGATTCCCAGGCGCTGTCATGGGAATTATGCTTGGTATCGTAGTGCTACGCCGGTACCCTCTGGGTCATGAGAGGAGCGTTGGCTGCGTGGCACGCAATTCCCGAACGTCGAGGGCCGGTCTTTTGTGTTCCGCTCAAACAGTTTCGATTGTGGACGACGATGAGTCCGTCCGCCTCGCGACGGCGAGCCTGGTACGCTCGCTCGGCAGGCCTGCACGGCTGTTCGCGTCCGCGGAGGAGTTTCTGGCGTCCGGCCACATCGCCGAGACCTCATTCCTGATCTCCGACGTGATGATGCCCGGCATGTCGGGCATCGCGATGCACGACCGCATCCTTGCGCTCGGATACGCGCCGCCGACCATCTTCATAACGGCATTCCCGGGGGACGACCTGAAGGCCAGGGCCGTGGCGAACGGCGCGCTGGCTGTTCTGGATAAGCCGATTGATGCCGACGCCATTGCGCATTGGCTCAGCACCGCGCTGGACCGGCCATAGCGGACAACGACCGGCGGGATCGCCGCTTTCCGCTGGCGCCAGACTCAAGATGGCTTCTTCGGCTGCGGATTGACGCCCAGCGATTCGGACATCCTGACAAGGTCCGCAACGGATCGCGCCGCCATCTTTTTCATTACCTGCCCACGGTGGATTTTCACGGTAATCTCGCTGAGATTCAGCTCGGCGGCGATTTGCTTGTTCATCAGGCCGGCTACGACAAATCCCATGACCTCGCGTTCACGCGGCGTCAGCAAATGCAAGGCGGCACGCAGCGCCGCAATCGACTGTTCGGCCGCAAGACGCTCACCATCGCGCGTCAGCGCATTTGCAACGGCGTCGAGCATGTCCTGGTCGCGAAACGGCTTTGCGAAGAAATCGACGGCGCCCGCTTTCATGGCCTTGACCGACATCGCGATGTCGCCATGCCCGGTCATGAATACGATCGGCATGTGCACGCCGCTCTTCGCGATCTGTTCTTGGAAGGCAAGGCCGCTTTCGCCCCGCAGCCTGACGTCAAGAATCAGGCAACTGGGCGCGTCGTATTTCGGGAAAACCAGGAAGTCTTGAGACGATTCAAAGGTCTCTACCCGTAGCCCGACCGAGTGCAGCAGACCGCACAGGGCGAGCCGCATCGACTCGTCGTCGTCGACCACATAGACCACGGGCTCCTTGCGGTCGTTTGGTTTTTGGGCCGATGTCGAATGCGACGACGAACTCATCTTGCCTCCTTTTGCCGGCCGGCACCATTCCGGGCAGCGCCCGCTAATCACCGTAGGTAGTTTAGATGATCAGAACGGGCCAAATAGTGGCGCCCTCCGCGGAAGCCGCCGAACCACCAGGTCGCCCCAGGAGACGGATAGCTCACCTGAAAAATCCCAAAAAAAGCGAAAATCATTCATTCTCGATGGGCGTCGCATCGCCATGCGGGCTCGTTGGCCGTGCGACGATGCTCATAGTATCGCCGTGGATATACCCGAGTATGAGGGGGCGACGCCTATGTAGGGGCAGCAGCAGCCGTCCGTAGAATGGGCTTCGTGGCACACGACGCCTACCCTTGGCTCATGGCCGGTGCAATCTCGCAGTGCGACCGCACCACGCCGGGGAGCAAATCCGAAGTTACGCAGTGAAGTCTTTTCCCGAGGAGGACCCTCCCCGGCGGGATCCCATTGTCTTCAGTCAGGCAACGGTGACCAGCGCGTCGGTGGGTTTATCCATGAGGTCCGCTAGTGATACGGAATTCATTGCATTCAAGCTATTAGCCGCTCGTCATGGAAACTCTGTATTTTGATCAGTTCACAGCGTCGCCAGCGTGGGCCAGCGCGGACCACCATATCGAAATCGGTGCCCATCTGATTACCGAGCGCGATGGCTACACCCACCACGGCATTTATGCGGGAGAAGGACAAGTCATTCACTATGGCGGCTTTGACCGTTCCGCCAAGCGCCGTCCCATCGAATACATCCGGTTGCGTGGCTTTGCGGCAGGAAAGGGCGTCAGCATTCAGGCTGATCCCGATGCCATTTACGCCGGAACGGAAGTGGTGGAAAGAGCTAGGTCCCGCCTGGGCGAAGACAGGTATCAGGTCCTGACCAACAACTGCGAGCACTTCTGTACATGGTGTGTGTCAGGCGCCGGGCGTAGCGAGCAGGTATATCGATGCGTGCGGAACCCGTGGCTGGGGCTCAAGACGCTCTTTACGCTCGCACGGGGAAAAATCCGTGCTTATCATGAACGCGTACGGCGTATATGGACTTCAACCCAACAGATGAACACGAAAACGAGCACTTGACACGGTCAATACATATCAGTCCACGGTGGCACCGGTATCCCGCACAATCTTCCCAAGTCGCGTAGTCTCGCTGCGGATCAGCGCGCCGAATGCCTCAGACGTGCCGCCGACCACCGGCGTGCCAATCGCCTCCCAGCGCGCGCGGAACTCCGCATCCTTGAAGATTTCATTGATCACGCCGTTGAGCTTGAGCACGATAGCTTGCGGTGTTCCCGCCGGGGCCGCAATACCGTGCCACGCGACGAACTCGAAGCCTGGAAGGCCTGATTCCGCAAGCGTCGGCACATCCGGCAATGCCGGCGAACGGGTTTTGGTGGTGACAGCAAGTGGACGCAGTTTGCTCGCCTTGATATAGGTCAGCGAACTGGCGAGGATATCGAACATGACCGGTACCTGACCACCCAGGACGTCGTTCAGCGCAGGACCTGCCCCCTTGTATGCCACGTGTTGCATCTTCGTGCCCACAGCGGTATTGAACAGTTCCCCGGCAAGATGCTGCGGCGTGCCGTTGCCGGCCGAGGCGAAGCTATACTCGCCTGGCTTGTTTCTGGTCGCGGCAATGAACGATTTCACATCCTTGACTGAAGTACCAGGATTCACTTCCAGCACCAGCGGAAACGCGGAAATCTGTATGACCGGAGCCAGTTCAGTCAGCGGGTTGTACGAAAGTTGCTTGTACAGCGTCGGGTTGACCGCCATCGGGCCACTTGCGGCAAGCAGGATCGTATAGCCATCCGGTGCGGCCTTTGCCACCGCGCTCGTACCGATATTTCCCCCAGCCCCGGGGCGGCTTTCCACAACTACCGGCACCCCAAGCCGCAACTGCATGCTGGCTTGCAGCAGCCGCGCCATCAGGTCCGTCGGCCCGCCAGGCGGGTACGGCACAATAAAGTGAATCGGTTTGGACGGATAGCCTTCAGCCGCCAATGCCACCCCATGCATTCCGAGGCCGGAAGCGATTAGCAAGGCAAGCGAAACGAATCTGGCTGTCTTTTGCATGGTTGTCTCCACCTATCGTCCTTGTTGTTGAGCGGAGTATAAGGTCCCCCGATTCATTCGTTAATTTGTATTTTTCGATCGATTGATCTGTGTTGTCTATCAAAATGCCCACCACGGATTCATCGCGCAGAAGTCGCCAATAGCTGCTATCCAAAACGTGCACAAATGTGCGCGTCCGGTTCCTGCCCCGAACCCCCTGACTGACCAGGCTCGTATCTGACAGGCTTAACTTTCCCGATAGCCCCGGGTAGTGAAATCATTTGTTCAAGGTTTACGCTCGCGTTAAAGTCCCTGTCATGGCGCGTTTCACAGCTTACGCAAGTCCACTCTCGATCCTTTAACGTCAAAGCCGAATTTACCTCGCCGCAGCATGAGCAGCGCTTTGAGCTAGGAAAGAAGCGATCCGCCGTCACTAGTGTTGTCCCATACCAAGCGCTCTTGTATTCGATCTGGCGACGAATCTCCCCAAATGCCACGTCGAGAATGGCGCGGTTCAGGCCAGCCTTTTGACGGACATTTCTTCCTGGTTTGTCGACACTCCCCTTGGCGCTTGCAGTCATTCCCTGCACAGACAAGTCCTCGATGCCCAACGTTTGGTTTTCACGTGCGAGCGAGGTCGTCATCTTGTGCGTGAAGTCATTGCGAATGCACCTGATCTTTCGATGCTGATCAGCGAGCTTTCGCGATGCCTTCTCACGGTTCTTGGACGGGAGAAGACGCACCCCCGTGGGAATCCGGCCCTTTTCACCTAGGCCCATACGTTGCTTCTGCGCTTCCATCTTGCGCGACACTGACCGCTGCAACCGCGTCAACCGCTTCTGCGCCTTCTTTAGCGCACGCGGCGTCTCATAACGTTTGCCGTCAGAGCAGACGATTTCCTTGACGTTGAGGTCGACGCCGGTGACCGGGCGGCGAGCCGCCGGCTCAATCCAGCATATGTCCACCTCCTGCTGCAGCGACAGATACCAGCGCGTGCCATCGCGTGACACCGTGGCGCCCATTATCTTGCCGCCGAACCGCGGTGCCTCTTTCATCCTCACCTTGCCCAGCACGGGCAGACGTACCTGCCTTTCATCCACGGTCAGCTTGTCGTTGGCGACGTAGAAAGAATCGCGCGCCTTTCCCTTCCGCTTGAAGACAGGGCGATAAGCATTCTTTCCCCTTTTTACGTCGTCGAAGAACTTGCTCCAGGCCTTGCTCAGATTGGCAAAGGGCTGCGCATGCGAGTCACGATGCATGTCCTTCAGCCGCATGTCCTTCAGCC
>NZ_JBFRFX010000029.1:0-98335 GCF_052115045.1 Cupriavidus sp. 2TAF22 | reverse complement strand
ATCCGGCGCTGCCGGGGCGGTGGCCTGGGCCAGTGCGGCGGTCGTGAATGCCGCGGCGGGCAGGGCGGCGGCGCGCCGCTTCCAGTGTCTGGCTCTCTTCATGTTTTCCCTTGTGGCGCCGGACCTGCGTGGGGCCGCGCCTTTTTTACCGTGCTTGGATAGCCGCGTACGATACGGAATATCGCCCGCCGCGCGCTATGTGACACAGTGCCGCAACCGTGTGGAATGCGGCACATTCCTGCCGCCTGCAGGCGCTCAAGGGAACACAATACAGCTAACCGGCCAGCACGCCATAGCTCTGGCCATGGAACTGGCGCAGCACACCGGCCGGTTGGCGCGCCGCGCAAGGGGGGCGCGGGAGGATGCCGGGCTAGCTGGCGTGCGTCGCGCAATCGACGCAGCCCGCCGCATGGCCGGCGTGATGTGCTGCCTGATGTGTTGCCTGATGCGCTACGTGATGGCCCGTGAGGCCGCCCGGCCCGGCCGCCCGCGTGGCGCGCTGCCACCGGGTGGCGCCAGCCTTGCCGACCCGCTCGCGCAGGCTGCGCGCGGCTGTCACCATATTGGCCAGCGCCGCTTCGGTTTCCGGCCAGGCGCGCGTCTTGAGGCCGCAGTCCGGGTTGACCCACAGGCGCTGCGGCGGGATCACCTCGCAGGCGCGTTCGAGCAGGTGCGTGATGGCTTCCACGCTCGGCACGCGCGGCGAGTGGATGTCGTATACGCCCGGCCCGATCTCGTTGGGGTAGTCGAACGCGCCGAAGCCCTCGAGCAGCTCCATCGCCGAGCGGGACGTCTCGATGGTGATCACGTCGGCGTCCAGCGCCGCGATGGCGGGCAGGATGTCGTTGAACTCCGCGTAGCACATATGGGTGTGAATCTGCGTTTGGTCCGCTACCGAGGCGGCCGAGATCTTGAACGCATGCACGGCCCAGGCGAGGTAGGCTTCCCAGTCGCCCTTGCGCAGCGGCAGGCCTTCGCGCAGCGCCGGCTCGTCGATCTGGATGATGCGGATGCCGGCCTGTTCCAGGTCGGACACCTCATCGCGGATCGCCAGGGCGAGCTGCAGCGTGGTGGCCGCGCGCGGCTGGTCGTCGCGCACGAAGGACCATTGCAGCATGGTCACCGGGCCCGTGAGCATGCCCTTCATCGGCCGCTCGGTGAGGGACTGCGCGTAGCGCGTGGTCTCCACGGTCATCGGTTCGGGCCGGTACACGTCGCCGTAGATCACCGGCGGCTTGACGCAGCGCGAGCCATAGCTCTGCACCCAGCCATTGGCGGTGAAGGCGTAGCCGCACAGTTGTTCGCCGAAATATTCCACCATGTCATTGCGCTCGGCCTCGCCGTGCACCAGCACGTCCAGGCCCAGTGCTTCTTGCTTGCGCACGGCGGTCTCGATCTCGGCGCGGATGCGCTGCAGGTATTCCAGCGCGCCGATGTCCCCGCGCTTGTAGGCCGCGCGCGTCTGGCGGATCGCCGTGGTCTGCGGGAAGGAGCCGATGGTGGTGGTGGGCAGCGCCGGCAATTGCAGCGCGTCGCGCTGGCGGGCGATGCGCGCGTCGAACGGGCTGTTGCGCTCGGCCATGCCGGCGGTGAGCGCGGCCACGCGCGCCTGCACCTGCCGGTTGACCACGCGACGCGAGTCGCGGCGCGAGGCCAGCGCGGCCTCGTTGGCGGCCAGTTCCGCCGCGACGGCGGCTTCGCCCTCGTTGAGCGCGCGTGCCAGCACGCTTACCTCGTCGAGCTTCTCGGTGGCGAAGGCCAGCCAGTCGCGGATCTCGGCATCGAGGCTCTGCTCGGCCTCGAGCGACACCGGCACATGCAGCAGCGAGCAGGACGGCGCCACCCACAGGCGCTCGCCCAGCTCCGCGTGCAGCGGCGCCAGCACGGCCAGCGCGCGGCGCAGGTCGGTGCGCCAGATATTGCGGCCGTCGATCACGCCGGCGGACAGCACCGCGCCGGCCGGCAGGACCTTGCGCCAGGCGTCGAGCTGCTGCGGCGCGCGCACCAGGTCGAGATGGAAGCCCTGCACCGGCAGCGCGGCGGCGCGCGCCGCGTGGTCGGCCGCGGTGTCGAAGTAGGTGGCCAGCAGCAGCTTGACGCCCGAGCCGGCAAGCGCGGCGTAGGCGCTGTCATAGGCGTCGAGCCAGGCCGGCTCCAGATCCAGGCACAGCGCCGGCTCGTCGATCTGCACCCATTCGATGCCGCGTTCGCGCAGGCGGCCCAGGACGCGGGCGTAGGCGGATACCAGCGCCGGCAGCAGGCTGAGGCGCTCGAAGCCCTCCGCATGGCTCTTGGACAGCCACAGGTAGGTGACCGGCCCGATCAGCACCGGCTTGGCTGCCAGGCCCAGCGCGAGCGCTTCGTCCACTTCATCGAAGAACCAGTCCACGCCGCCGTCGAAGCGCGTTTGCGGCCCTAGTTCAGGGACCAGGTAGTGGTAGTTGGTATCGAACCACTTGGTCATTTCCATGGCGGGCTGCGCCTTGTTGCCGCGCGCCAGCTCGAAATACTGCGCCAGGCTCAGCTGCCTGGGCTCGAAGCCGAAGCGCGCGGGCAGGGCGCCGAGCAGCGCGCTCAGGCCGAGCACCTGGTCGTAGTAGGCGAAGTCCCCCACCGCCACGCTGTCCAGGCCCGCTTCGGCCTGGGCCTGCCAGTGGCGCTGGCGCAGGCCGGCGGCCACTTCGCGCAGGTTGGCTTCGCCGGTCTCGCCGCGCCAGAATGCCTCCTGGGCGAATTTCAGCTCGCGCTGGGCGCCGATGCGGGGGAAGCCCGCGATATGTGTGCTTGCCATCAGGTGCTCTCGCAATTGGTATGTGACGATGGCGCCCAGTGTGGAATCCGGCGTAAAATGAATCAAGCGATAAGATTTAATCAACGTATGAATGGATTTCATATCAAACCATATCCAGGTTTTCGGGCGTGCGGATGTACAGGGTGGAGCGCGCCGTGATCGAAGTCAGGCACCTGCGTTCCCTGGTGGCCATCGCGGAGTCCGGCAAGCTCGCGGCCGCCGCCGAGCGCGTGCACGTGAGCCAGTCTGCGCTGTCCCACCAGATCAAGGGCATCGAGGCGCACTACGGCCTGCCGCTGTTCGACCGCACCCGCCAGGGCCTGCGCTTCACGCCGGCGGGGGAGCGCCTGCTGGCGCTGGCGCGCGAGACGCTGGCTGCCATCAGTACGGCCGAGCGCGACCTGATCCGGCTCAAGGGCGACACGCGCGGCGAACTGCGCATCGTGCTGGAGTGCCACACCTGCTTCGACTGGCTGATGCCGGTGATGGACGAGTTCCGCCGCCGCTGGCCCGAGGTCGAGGTGGACCTGGTGGCGGGCTTCCACGCCGATCCGCTGGCGCTGCTGGCCGAGGGCCGGACCGACATGGTGATCGGCTCGCTGCCGCCGGCCAAGCGCGGGCTGGCGGTGGCGCCGCTGTTCCGTTTCGAGATCCTGGCGGTGATCGCCAACGAGCACCGGCTGCGCAACAAGCGCCGTATCGAGGCAGCCGACCTGGACGGTGAGACCCTCATCACCTACCCGGTGCCCGAGCAGCGCATCGACCTGATCCGCGAAGTGCTGGAGCCGGCTGGCATCAAGCTGCAGCGGCGCACGGCCGAACTGACGGTGGCGGTGCTGCAACTGGTGGCCAGCCGCCGCGGCGTGGCCGCGCTGCCCAACTGGGGCGTCAAGAACTACGTGGACCATGACTACGTGCTGGCCAAGCGCATCGGGGCCAAGGGCTTGTGGAGCGAGCTGTACGCCACCACGCCGGCGGGACTGGCCGGGCGGCCCTATGTGCGCGATTTCGTCTCTATCGTGCGCGATACCTGCGCCGCCGAGCTGGACGGCATCGAACTGCTGGCGGAAGGAAGATAGCGGCGCAGAGCCGCGCTATTGCACCAGTTGTCCGCGGCGCTGCGCCACGCCGATGCGCGCCTCGGTGCCTGCATTGAATTGCAGGAAATCCGCCTCGATGCCGTCGCTGAAGATCACGCCGGCCTCGGGCATCAGGGAGCGCAGCACGATCTGCTCGCCGCGCGGGATCTCGCCGTACACCAGCGTGGCCTGGCTGGCGCGGCTGGGAAAGGGCTCGCGCACGGCGAACACCAGCCGGTCGGTATCCCAGGGCAGCGGCTGGTAGGGCGCCTCGCCACCGTCCGGCAGCGCGATGGCGCGCGCGCCCGTGACGATGCTCTTGAGCCAGGCGGTGGATCCGAGACCGGTGGAGACGATGATGCCGCTCGACGATTGCACCTCGCCACGCCCGCCGAGCTGGATCTCGTAGCGCGCCGAGGTGTGGCTGCGCGGCCCGACGAAGAAGTCGTTGACCGCGTACAGCACCTGCTGGTCGGAGAGCTCGGCGCGTGCCATCGTGACCGGGCGGGCGGGGCGGCGGTCCTGCATGGCCTCGGCCAGCACGCGCGCCACATCGCCGGGCCGGAACGGCAGCAGCACGCCGTCATGGCGCGCCGGGTCCGGGTTCACGCCAAGCAGCGGCTGGCCGTCCAGGTATTTCATGGTGTTGGCGACCAGGCCATCCTGGCCTAGCGCCACCACGATATCGTCCGGGCCGAACAGGAAGTTGGGCAGGAACTGCCGGTCCACCACCTGCCGCCGCTGGTAGCGCGACAGCGCGTTGCCCACCTGGGCGCGCGCGGCCTGGTAGGCGTCGTGTTCGCGCTGGTAGTCGCTGATGTCCGCCCCCAGGTGCTCCAGGTAGAAGCGTGCCTGCGCCAGCGAGTGATAGCGCGCCAGCAGTTCCTCCAGGCGCGTCTTGCGCGTGACCAGCACTACCTTGCGGTCGGCGGCGTTGCTCATGGTGTGTCTGCTCCCGAGGCTTGAAGCAAGCGTGGCTCAATCGCGGGCGCGGCCCCTGGCCTGCGGTGCCAGCAGCGATTGCAGCAGCTCCGGCGACATATTGAGCTGCCCGATCCGTTCGGCCTTGTCGGCGATGCCGCCGAAGGCCTGCGCTATCAGCTGTCCCGGCGCCATGCCGGAGGCGGCCAGCGCCTGCACGATGCGCGCGTCCGCGCCTTGCAGCGCCTGCATCACGGCGCCCAGGCGGTGCGCCTCGGCCTCGGCCGTGGTGCGGGTATTGTCCGCCTCGAGTCCGACGAACTCCTTGCGCCGCGCTTCCAGCGTGATCCGCGCTTCCATGGCGCTGGCCTGCAGTTGCGCCTGCTTTTCCTGCACGGCGGCCTCGGCCTCCATCTGCGTCTCGCGGATGGTGCGCTGCTTGAGCTCGACGGCCACCTCGGTATCGAGCTCGCTTTCCTTGATGGCGCGCTCGTTCTCCACCGCGGCATTGCGGCGCGCGTAGATGGCGTCGTCGGCGGCCTTCAGGATCTGCTCGCGGACTTCGGCTTCCAGCGCCCGTGCGGTTTCGGCGCGCGGCTTCACGGCCACCATCGAGAAGGACAGCACCTCCAGCCCCAGCGCCAGCACGTCCGGGTGGCTCTTGAGCGCAGCTTCGACCTGCCGTGCCATGCGGTCCGAGCCCTGCAGCGCGGCGCGCAGCGTCTCGGCGCTCACGGCTTGCTGCACCAGCACTTCGACCACGCCTTCGACGCGTGCGCGCAGGTTCTGCGGGTCTTCGGATATATAGCTGCGGCCGTCCGGCTTGAGCGCGAAGTTCAGCATGGCCGCGGTCTTGCGTGGCTCGGTGATGCGGTAGGAGAGGTTGCCCTGCACCGTGACCGACTGGAAATCCGCCGTGATCAGCTCGAAGATGTAGGGCAGCACCTGGCTGCCCACCGGCACCGCGACCAGCGACGTGGTGGGCGCGTAGTAGTAGAACGACTGGCCGCTGCCTTCGCGCAGGATCCTGCCGCCCTTCATCTGCATCAGGTAGGTGGTGGGATCTGCCTTGATGAAACGGATGCCGAACATGATGGTTCCTTTCCTGGTTGCCGTGGTGCCCGCGCCGGCCTGGCCGGTCCGGCGCGAATAAGTGTGTGTGTGCCACTAATATAAGTGGCACTGTGACACTTGTCAATTTATAATCCGCCTCATCGCACACCGGACGCCACCCCAAGATGCCCACGCCCGCCAGGAACGCACCGACCTCCGCCACGACACCCGCCAGGGAAGACGCGGCCGGCGCCGATTTTCCGCGGCCGCTGACCACGGTGGACGTCGTCATCCTCACCGTGCGCGGCGGTGCGCTGCAGGTACTGCTGGTGCAGCGTCCGGACCAGGCGGGCGAGCCGTATCCCGGGCGCTGGGCATTGCCGGGCGGCTTTGTCGATATCGCGCGCGACGCAGACCTGCAAGGCTGCGCCTTGCGCAAGCTGGCGGAGAAGACGGGCGTGGCAAGTCCCTACCTCGAACAGGTAGGCAGCTGGGGCGGCGCCACGCGGGATCCGCGCGGCTGGTCGGCCACCCATGTGTATGTGGCGCTGCTGGCCGATGCCAGCCTGGCGCCGCACAAGGGCGGCAACGCGGCGGACCTGCGCTGGGCGCCGGTGGAGGGCGACGGCGTGGCCGTGCCGCTGGCCTTCGATCACGCGGTGCTGCTGGGCGCGGCGCTGGCGCGCGTGCGCGGCAAGACGGAGTACACCTCGCTGCCGGCGCATCTGTTGCCGGCGGCGTTTACGCTGGGCGAGCTGCAGCAGGTATATGAAACCGTGCTCGGCCGGGCGCTGGAGAAGAAGGCCTTCCGCACGCGCATGCTGGCCGCCGACCTGCTGGAAGACCTGGGCGAACAGAAGGAGACCGGGCGCCGCCCCGCGTCGCTCTACAAGCTGCGGGAACAGGCCGGGCTGGTGTATTTCACGCGGAGTTTCGAGCAGCGCTGAGCGCTGCCGGCTGCGGCGCGGGCGTGCCGGCCGCGGTGTCGTCGATCGGGAAGTGCAGCAGCGCGGCCACCAGCCCGGCCAGCGCCGTGCCGGCCCACACGATCGAGTAGGAGCCGGTCAGGTCGAACATGAAGCCGCCCAGCCAGGCGCCGAGGAAGGAGCCGACCTGATGGCTGAGGAAACACACGCCGAACAGCGTGCCCAGGTGGCGCGTGCCGAACACCTTGGCCACCAGCCCGCTCGTGAGCGGCACCGTGCCCAGCCAGGTCAGGCCCATCACGGCCGCGAAGACGATCACCGAGACGGCGCTCTTGGGCAGCAGCACGAAGATCCCGATGGCGGCGCCCCTTGTCAGGTACAGCCAGCCCAGCACGTATTGCTGCCGGAAACGCCCGCCCAGCCAGCCGCATGCCCAACTGCCGGCCATATTGAACAAGCCGATCAGCGCCAGCGCGGTTGCCCCCAGCCCTGCCGGCAGGTGGCACAGCGTCAGGTAGCCCGGCAGATGCGTGCCGATGAAGGCGAGCTGGAAGCCGCAGGTGAAGAAGCCGAGCGTGAGCAGGCGGTAGCCGCGATGCCGGCACGCCAGCGCCAGCACCGCGCGCAGGGAAGCCGCCGGCACCGCGGGCGCATGGGCGCTCCCCGGCTTGCGTTTTTCGAGCAGGAGGCCGAGTGGCGCCGCCAGCAGGATCACGGCCGCCATCGTGAACAGCGAGGCGCTCACGCCGGCACCCGCGCGGACCGATTGCGCCAGCGGCACCAGCAGCACCTGCCCGAGCGAGCCGCCGGCACTGGCAAGGCCCATCGCCATGCTGCGCTGTTCCGGACTGGCCACGCGCCCGACCGCCGTCAGCACTACGCCGAAGCTGGTGCAACTGATGCCGATGCCCACCAGCATCCCCATGCCGACCACCAGCATCGCGCCAGTGGGCGCCACCGCCGCCAGGCCCAGGCCCGCGGCAAACGCCGCCGCGCCGAAGGCCACCACCGGGGCGCAGCCGTAGCGGTCGGCGGCGGCACCGGCAAACGGCTGGGCGAGACCCCACACGAGATTGTGCAGCGCTATCGCGAAGGCGATCAGCGTGACCGGCATGCCGCGGTCGAATGACAAAGGCCCCAGGAACAGCCCGAAGGTCTGCCGCACGCCTATCGCCGCGCTCAGGATCAGCGCGGCCGAGATCACCACCAGCAGCGCCGGGTTCTTCAGGGTGGCAAAGCGTTGGTCGTTGCCTTGTGCCGTCAGCATGTCGGGTTCCTCCTGGCGCCAATAGTGGCAGCGGGCGGATGGCGCGGCAAAGGAAAAGACGTCGACTACAAGTGAGGATTTCTCACTTGCGCAGGGCGCGGCCGGCGATCACGGGGCGGCAGCGTGCCCGGCCACGGCGCCGGCATCGCAGGTCCGGGCCTGGTCGAGCAGCCACTGGCGGAAACCGGCGAGATCGGGGCGCTGCCTTGCCTCGCCGCTGCCTTCGGCGCTGACCAGCCAGTACGCCGTCTGCGCGGCAAGCGGCTGCGCGCCGAGCGCGACCAGCGTGCCGGCCGCCAGATCGCGATCGACCAGCGGGCGTCGTCCCAGCGCCACGCCGAGGCCGGCGGCGGCGGCTTCCAGCGCGAGCCCGAAGGTGTCCAGGCGCAGGTGTCCCGCAGGCGTCACGTGCGCCATGCCGGTGCTGTCGAGCCAGGCCGGCCAGTCCTCGCTGGCCGGCTCGACATGGATCAGCGTGGCGCGGCGCGGATCGAAGTTGCCTTGCGCATCGAGCACCGTAGCGCGGCAGGCCGGGCTGCACACCGGCAGCAATTGCTCGCCGAACAGGCGGCACCAGGCCGCGCTGGCGGCCGGCGCCCGGCTCATGCGGATGGCAAAGTCGAAGCCGTCGGCGGGAAAGCCTACCTGCCGGCGCGAGGTATCGACGGTGACATTGATCTCCGGCCAGCGCTGGCGGAAATCGTGCAGGCGCGGCAACAGCCAGCGCGAGGCCAGGGTCGGCGCGCAGCTCACGGCGATGGTGCGGCCGGCGCGGCGGTCCGGCAGGCGCTGCGTGCCGGTGGCGATCAGCGCGAAAGCTTCCGATATATAGCTCAGGTAGTCCGCGCCCGCCGGCGTCAGCGAAAGGCCGCGCGGCTCGCGCACGAACAGCGCCACGCCGAGCGCCTGTTCCAGGCCGGCGATGCCGTGGCTCACGGCGCCCGGCGTCACGTTCAGCTCGGCGGCGGCCAGCTTGAAACTCTGGTGCCTCCCGGCGGCTTCAAAGAAGCGCAGCGCCGAGAGGGGCGGAAGACGAAGCGGCATGAGACGGTCCAGAAGGCAGCCTGTTGGCGGCCTGAGCATACCGAGCCGGGGTTGCGGCCGCAAGGGCGGGCAGGGCGGGCGTGCGCGCATCGTGTTCGTGCGCATCACCGGCAAGTCCGGCCAGGCCGGGCATCTCCCGCACTTCGAGCACGTCCACGCCGTTCTCCAGGCGCCTGACGAACAAGGACAGCAGGTCCGCGTCCTCGGCGGCGACCGACAGCGCGAGCGGATAGGGCGCGGCAGGATCGAAGTCCATGCCGGCCAGTGTCAGGCCGGTGCGGCGGGCATTGGCAAGCGTCCATTCGATGGTGCCGAAGACATCGCTGCGATCGAGCCGGAGTGCGAGATTCAGGGTAGGCATGGGAGACAGGGCGCAAGCGCAAAGAAGTAGGAAAGAGGTACCGGATACATGCAGAAAATTTACCAGCGCCGGCCCGGAATGAGCTTCTTTGTTGTCTTCTGTTTTGCCTTGATTGTGGATAATTTGTCTTTGATATGTGCTAATGTTGGTGAATTATTCTTCTTTGACCCGTGAAGCCATGCCAACCTCTCCCAAGCTCGACGAAACCGACCGCCGCATCCTGCGCGCGCTGCGGCGCGACGGCAGGCTCTCCAACCTCAAGCTCGCGGAGCAGGTCGGCCTCTCGCCTACGCCGTGCTGGAACCGCGTGCGCGCACTGGAGGAAGGCGGGGTGATCGAGGGGTACGCGGCGCTGCTGAACCAGAAGGCGCTGGGCCTGCCCGACACCGTGCTGATCGAAGTCACGCTCGACCGGCACGACGACGACATGCTCGACCGCTTCGGCGAGGCCCTGGCGGAACTGCCCGAGGTGATGGAGGCTTACCTGCTGACGGGTGAGTACGACTACCTCATCAAGGTGGCGGTGGCCGGCACGGAGGGCTATGAGCAATTCCTGCGCCACAAGCTCTACAAGCTGCCCGGGTTGCGGCACAGCCATTCCACCTTCGTGCTGCGCACCATGAAGCGCGAGCCCTCCGTCGAGCCCTGAGAGGGTCGGCGCTCAGGCCGCGGGCGTTTCCCAGCGATCGGTGCAGAGGAACGCGGCCAGCGGGCGGGCGTGGCGCCAGTCCTCCAGTTCCAGCATCGGCGCCGGATAGAAAGCCTGCACGGGGCCCAGGCAGAGGATGGCGACCGCCTCGCCGCCTGGCGGCAGCCGCAACAGTTGCGCCAGCGCAGCGGGCGCGAACATCGAGACCCAGCCCATGCCCAGGTTCTCGGCGCGCGCCGCCAGCCACAGGTTCTGGATGGCGCAGGCCGCCGAGCACAGCGCCATCTCGCGCGGCATGGTACGGCGCCCGAACACGGTGCCGTCGTCGGGCGCCAGCGCGACCACCAGCAGCTCCGCGCATTCGCGCACGCCTTCCACCTTCAGCCGCAGGAATTCGCTGTTGCGCTCGCCCATCGCCTGCGCGGTCTGTTGCCGCTCCGCCTCCACCAGCGCCGCAATATCCAGCCGCGCGGCAGGATCGGCGATGCGGATAAAGCGCCAGGGCTGCATCAGGCCGACCGAAGGCGCGGCATGCGCAGCCTGCAGGATCCGCAGCAGCACCGCTTCGTCGACCGACGCCCCGGCGATGAAATGGCGCATATCCCGGCGCGCCGCCACGAGACGGTAGAAGCTCTCGCGTTCCTCGGGCGAGAAGACGGTGCTGGGGGTGTCGGTCATGGGCAATGCCTTGGGAGCGCGGACGCCAAAGGCGGCATTGTAGGCGCGCAGGCGTGCGGCGCCCGCCTGTGCCCCGCAGGCGGGCCGGTCGCGAACGCGCATGCCGGCAGATTTGCCGGCCACCGCCGCGTTACATTGCCGCCGGTTCGCCCACCTGCGCTTGCTGCGCGATGGCCGCGAATCCCCGCGCCAGGTCCGCGACGAGATCGTCCACGTCTTCCAGGCCGATATGCAGCCTGATCACCTGCCCGCGCGTGGACCAGTCGGTCACGCTGCGCGCGCCGCGCATGTCGGCGACCACGGCGAGGCTTTCGAAGCCGCCCCAGGAGGCGCCGATGCCGAACAGCGCGAGGCTGTCGACCAAGCGCTCGGCGGCGCCGGGCGCGGCGCTGCGCAGCGAGAACGACAGCAGGCCGTTGGTGCCGTGGCAGTCGCGCAGCCAGAGCGCATGCCCGGGGTCGCCGGGCAGGGCGGGGCAGAAGACTTCGGCCACTTCGGCACGCGCCTGCAGCCAGCGGGCCACGCCCAGCGCGCTGCGTTCGTGCTGGGCCATGCGCGCGCCGAGCGAGCGCATGCCGCGCTGTACCAGGTAAGCATCATCCGGGCTGACGGCGATGCCGAAGGCATCGGCCACGTCGGCCAGCGCCGGCCACGCGGCTTCGGTGGTGCACACGGTGCCCATCATCACGTCGGAATGGCCGGACAGGTATTTGGTGGCGGCCATCAGGGAGATATCGGCGCCGAGCGCCAGCGGGCGGTAGAGCAGCCCGGAGCCCCAGGTGTTGTCGGCGGCGACCAGCGCGCCATGGCGGTGCGCGATGGCGGCGATGGCGGGCAGGTCACACATCTCGTAGGCGAGCGAGCCGGGCGTTTCCACGTAGACCAGCCGGGTTTCCGGGCGCAGGCAGCGCTGCAGGTCATGGCCGTCGGCCGCGTAGAAGCTGGCGGCGATGCCATGCCGGGCGAGGAATCCAGCGGCCAGCTTGCGCACCGGCTCGTAGACGCAGTCGGGCAGCAGCACGTGCTGGCCGGGGCGCAGGAAGGCCAGCAGGGTCATCGCGGCGGCGGCCAGCCCGCTGGGAAACAGGCGCGTGCGGTAGCCGCCCTCCAGTTCGGTGACCATGTCCTCCAGGGCGAAGGCGGTGGGGTTGCCGCGCGCGCCATAGGTAAACAGCCGTTCGCTGCCGCGCCGGCTGCGCATCTCGCGCATCTGCGCGGTGGATTCGAACAATACGGTGCTGGCACGCACCACCGGCGGGTTGACCGGCCGGCCGCCGTCCACGGCGGCTGCGCGGCCGCCGTGCGCGAGCTGGGTCAGGGCGCTGTGTTTCATCGGCATGGCCTCAGTCCACCCGCGCGCCGGACAGCTTCACGATCTGCGACCAGCGTGCGATGTCGCCCTTGAGCTGGCTGGCGAAGGCCTCGGGCTTGCTGGCCACCACGTCGCTGCCGCCCTCGTTGATCAGCCTGACCACGTCGGGCATCTGCAGCACCTGCACGATGGCGCGATTGAGCAGGGCGATGCGTTCGGGCGAGGTGCCGGCCGGCGCGAACACGCCATACCAGTCTTCGAAGCGGGCATTGCGGTAGCCGAGCTCTTCCAGCGTCGGCACCTTGGCGAACACGCCCAGGCGGCGCGGGCTGGTGACGGCCAGCGCGCGCATGCGCCCGCTCTGGATAAAGCTTGCCACCGAGGACGTCGACGTGATCAGCACGTTGACCTGTCCGCCCATCAGGTCGTTGATGGCGGGGCCGGCGCCCTTGTACGGCACGTGCTGCAAGGCAATGCCGCTGTCCTTGTCTAGCACCACGCCGACCAGGTGCGACAAGGTACCGTTGCCGGGCGTGGCGAAGGTGATCTTCTGCGGCTGCGCCCTGGCCTGCGCGGCCAGCTCGGCGAAGCTCTGCCACGGCGCGTTGGCGGCCACCACGATGGCCAGCGGCGCGGCGTTGATCTGCGTGACCGGCGCGAAATTCTTCACCGGGTCGAAGCCGGGCGCGCTGTACAGCGTCGGGTTGACCGCCATCACCGACACCTGCGAGGTCAGCAAGGTATAGCCGTCCGGCTTGGCCTCGGCCACGAAGCGCGTGCCGATATTGCCGCCGGCGCCGCCGCGGTTGTCGGTCACGGCGGTCTGCCCCAGCACTTCGCCCAGCCGCGTGGCCACGATGCGGGTGACGGCGTCGTTGCCGCCGCCGGCCGGGAAGGGCGAGACGATGCGCAACGGCTGGGCGGGAAAGCCGCCTACGGGGGCGAGCGGCGCCAGCGGCTGGGCCGCGGCGGCGCCGGCGCAAAGCACGGCAATGGCGGCGAACGCGCCGGCGAGGACTTGCGTGGGGCGGGACATGAGAACCTCCTTCTGTGCTTTGTTCGTGGGGGACGTCTGGGGCAGGGGAAGTGCGGGTCAGGCAAAGCGGAAGGTGGCCAGTTCCTGGGCGTCGAGCTGGCCGATAAGGTTGGTCTCCCAGGCCAGGTAGCGGCGGGCGGCCTCCTTGTTGCCGTCGTGGCGGTCGTGCACGAAGAACAGGAAATCGATGCAGCGCGCGTCCGGCAGGGTGTGTTCGCCGCCGTCGCTGGCGAGCGGCAGGCCGGCCGACTGCCAGGCCTGCGTGCCGCCGTCGAGCAGGCGCACGTCGCGGTAGCCCAGCGCCGCCAGCTCTGCCGCGGCCAGCGCGGCCACGCCGTCTTCGTCGCTGACCAGCGCCAGCGGCGTATCGCGCGGCACGCTGTCAAGGCCGCGCGCGAAGACCGGGCGGATCGACCAGCGGCTGCCAGGCACGTGGCCAGCCCGGTACGCCATGCTGGGGCGCACGTCGAGCGCCACAAGCCCCTGGCCGGCCAGCCCGGCGGCCAGCGTCCGGGCGTCGATGCGCGGCAGCGCGCAGGCAGGCGCCCGCGGGCCGGACGGCGCGGCCAGCTGTGCCGGGCGGGCGGCATCGAGCCCGCCTTCGAGCACGACTGCGTCATGGCCCATCTGGCGCAACCAGCTCGCCACCACGGTGGCCCGCACGCCATCGGCGTCAATCAGCACCAGCCGCGCGCGGCGCACGCCGACGTACTGGTCGGTGGCCTGGATCAGCTGGCCGCCGGGCGTGCTTTGCGCGCCGGGCACCGAGCCGGCGGCGAATTCCTCCGGCGTGCGCACATCGCACAGGAAGGTGGTGCGCGAGGCGTCGCGCAGCCAGGCAGCGGCTTCGGCGGCGCCGATGCGCGGCACGGCAAAGCGCGTGGCCATGGCTTGCGCGGCGTCGCGGGCATCGGCCAGCCCCGACGGCACGGCGTTGTCCGGGTAGCGCCGCGTGCCGCCATGCTCCAGCTTGAAATCGTTCAGGTACCAGCCCTGCGTTCCGTTCTCCAGCGCGAACACCGGGTTCGGCACGCCGAAGTTGATCAGCGTCTGCGCGCCGATGATGCTGCGGGTGCGCCCGGCGCAGTTGATCACGACGGGCGTGGCGGGGTCGGGCACGAGGTCGCGCAGGCGGTAGGCCAGTTCGCCGTTCGGGCAACAGATCGCGCCCGGAATATTCATCTTGCGGAATTCCGCCGCGGGCCGTCCGTCGAGCACCACCGGCGGGCGCTCCCCGGCCTGCATGGCGGCCAGTTCCGCGGCCGATACGCGCGGCGTGCCGTAGTGATGCTCGGCCAGTTCGCCGAAGGTCTTGGAGGGCACGTTGACGCCGGCGAACAGCGCATGGCCGGCAGCCTGCCAGCCCGGCACGCCGCCCGCGAGCACGAATACCTGCGCATAGCCGAGGCCGGCCAGCGCCCGCGCGGCGCGCGCCGCCACGCCGTCGCCATCGTCGGCCAGCACGATGCGCGCAGCCGTATTCGGCGCCAGGCGGCCGATCTCGAGTTCCAGCCGGCTGTACGGCAGCGGCACCGCATGGAAGGGATGGCCTTCGCCATACTGGCCGTGCTCGCGGATATCGAACAGGGCGATTTCCCCTTCGCCGTGCAGCCAGGTCTTGAGCGTGGCGGGGTCGATGTGGCGGGGCAGGTCGTGAGCGTTGTCCGGCATGTGTGTTTGTCCAGGCAAGAAGGGGGCCTGACCTCCTGGCCGTGCTAAGGGCGGAAGGCAAGCGGTAATGCGTTCGAATGGGGATCCGGGGCGGCCCCGGAGGGTGCGGGGCTGGTGCGGTGCACCAGCCCGGTGCCGCTCAGCGCCGTGTCTTGACGCCCATGCTCATGACCTGGCAGCGCCCGGTCTCGAGGTCGAAGGACAGGCGCTCGGTCAGGGTTTCCAGCGCGCGGCCGTACATATGCAGGTGGCGGATCACGCTGTCGCCGCGGATCTCCACGGAGTGGATGTCGTCGGCCAGCAGCGCGATGCCGCCGCCGGGGCCGACTTCCACCGTGTGCGAGTGCGCGAGCGTGCCGACGCCCGGTTCGCTGCCGTCGTCGGTGCGCAGGTAGACGTCGTTGAACTCGGTGCCCACCACGCCGGCCACGCAGGCCCAGGTGGTGTGATTGTGCGGCGGGATGCGCTTGCCGGGCCGCATCACGTTCAGGTACAGCGCGAAGGTCTGGTCCGGGTCTTCGGCGATCAGGTAGCGGGCCTGGCGCTCGCCTTCCTCGGGCGGGGCGAACTCGCTCTCGGCCCACAACTGCGGGCGCGCCGCGAGCGCCTCGACCTGGCCCAGCACGGCCGCCAGCGAAGCGCGCGTAACGCCGCCGGCTACGATTTCCTTGATGGATCGGATGGTGTCCCCAACGGCTTCCTGGCGTTGTTGTACGATCGACATGTCTTTAGAATCCTTGCTGAATCTTGATGTTTCGGGGTTTGCGGGGCGCTGGCTATCGTTGCTGGGTTTCACTTTAATGAAGACAGCCGCCCGAAACCACTAAATCAGCCATGAAAACACTTAAGCAAGTCTAATGAATGCGTAATCTCGATCTGGACCTGCTGCGCACCCTGGTCGCCATTGCCGACCACGGCACCTTCGCCGCCGCCGCCGAGCGCCTGCACCGCACGCAGTCCGCCGTGACCCAGCAGATGCAGCGGCTCGAAGAACAGGTGGCGCTGGCGCTGTTCGAGCGGCAGGGGCGCGGCAAGCAGCTCACCCGGCACGGCAACAAGCTGGTGGAATATGCGCGGCAGCTGCTCGGCCTGAACGACGAAGCGCTGCGCGTGCTGCGCGAGGGCGACCTGACCGGCTCGCTGCGCATCGGCGCACCGCACGACGTGGCCGACACCATGCTGCCGCCGCTGCTGTCGCATATCGCGAAGGCGTCGCCGGCGCTGCGGCTGGAGATTCACGTGGGGCGCAGCCCCTTCCTGATGGAGTCGCTGCGGCGCGGCGAGATCGACCTGACGGTGTCCACGCGCGAAGACGCCAGCCTGGACGGCCTGGTGCTGCGCACTTCGCCCACCATCTGGGTATGCGCGGCGGATTTTGCCTACGAGCAAGGCAGCACCGTGCCGCTGATCCTGGCCGACGAGCCCAGCCTGTTCCGCAAGCTGGCGCTCGAGGCGCTCAAGGAGGCTGGCGTGCCGTGGCGCGCGGCATACCTGGCGCCCAGCCTGATCGGCATCAAGGCAGCGATCCGCGCGGGGCTGGGCATCACCGCCCGCAGCATCGATCTGCTCGGCGCGGACATGCGGGTGCTGGGCGACAAGGATGGCCTGCCGCGCCTGCCGGACGTGACGTATTACCTGTGGGCCCGGCCCAACGCGGCCAACCCGGTCGCGCGCCAGGTCTTCTCGATGCTCAAGACCACCTTGCAACGCGGGCTGGCGGGATGACGGACCCGGGGGCGGCGGCGTGGCGCCGGCGCCCCGGAGAACTGCCGCCGCTCAGGCCGCCGGCGCCAGCCGGAACGCGCCCACCGCCTCGGCCAGCTGCCGTGCCTGCGTCTCCAGCGAGCCGGCCGCGGCCGCGGCCTGTTCCACCAGCGCCGCGTTCTGCTGGGTGACGTCCTCCATCTGCGTCACCGCGCGGCTGACCTGGACGATGCCCGCGCTCTGCTCGAGCGAGGCCGCCGAGATGTCTTCCACGATCCTCGCCACGCGCTGCACGGCGTCCACGGTCTCGCTCATGGTCTGGCCGGCCTGGGCCACCAGCGCATTGCCGGCGGCGACCTTGCCGGCGGAATCGTCGATCAGGTTCTTGATCTCGCGCGCGGCTTGCGCGCTGCGTTGCGCCAGTGCGCGCACCTCGCCCGCCACCACGGCGAAGCCGCGGCCCGACTCGCCGGCGCGGGCGGCCTCCACGGCGGCGTTGAGCGCCAGGATATTGGTCTGGAAGGCGATGCCGTCGATCACGCCGATGATGTCGGCGATGCGCTGCGAACTGCTGCTGATATCGCCCATGGTCTGCACCACGCCGCGCACGTCGTCGCCGCCGCGCGTGGCCAGGCGGGCCGCTTCGGCGGCCAGCTCGCTGGCCTGGCGTGCGCTTTCGGTGTTGTTGCCGACGGTGGAGGTGAGCTGCTCCATGCTGGCGGCGGTCTGTTCGAGCGACGCGGACTGCTGTTCGGTGCGCGAGGAGAGGTCCGTATTGCCGGCGGCGATCTCGCGCGCGCCGATATTGACGGAGTCCGAGCTGGCGCGCACCTGGCTGACGGTGCGGGTGAGCGCCGCCTGCATGCGCGCCACGGCGCCCAGCACGCGGCCGACCTCGTTGCCGCTGGCGGCTTCGGCGCGCTGGGTCAGGTCGCCCTCGGCCACGCGGTCGAGATGCTCGGCGGCGGCGGCCAGCGGCGCCACCACGAAGGCGCGCAGGCCCAGGTGCACGGCCACGATCAAGGCCAGCGCGGCGGCGATGCCGACCGCCACCAGCTTGACCACCAGGCGGTAGCGCGCGCTGCTGGCCTCGGTTTCGTGCTGGGCGAGTTCGCTCGCCTGTTGCTGGAACCGTTCCACGCCGCCGGAGAAATCGGCGCCGGAGCTCGTGATCTCCTTGTCGTTGATCGCCGCATAGCCGGCAGGGTCGCCCGCGCGCAGCGCCGCGGCGGCGCGTTCGACCGCGCCGGCATGCCGCTGCGCGGCCTCGGCGAGCAGGCGGCGCTGGCCGTCGGCCTCGCCTTCCTGCGCGGGCTGCGCGGCGAAGCGCTGCATCTGCTGTGCCGAGCGGCCCAGCGATTTGGCGGCGGATTCCAGCGCGCTGGCATTCACGTCGCCGCCGCCTTCGCGCGCCGAGGCATAGGCGCGGGTCAGCGCGGAGCGGGCCCGCGTCATGTCCTTGTAGGCATCGTTGAGCAGCAGGGTGCTGGCCGAGAGCTGCTGCACGCGTCCGGTGGCCTGGTTGGCGGCGCCGAGGGCGAACACGCCGACCACCGCGCCGAACACGATCATCAATGCAAAGGTCACCAGAATCGCCAGCAAGGCTGTGCGTACGCTCAGGTTTTTCATGCTCGGGAACAGGCCGGGACAGGCCGGAAATTGGGATCCTTACGCTAACGGACGGCGCGGTCAGGACTTGATGGTCGCCGCGCGCGCGGGTGCCGGATTTTTGCGCCAGATCAAACCGGAGGCACCGTTGCCGGGGTGCGTCGGCGTTCACCCGCGCGGGCGCGGCGCGGCACTGGCCCCCGGCGGCGCCGCGTCGCGCCCGCGGGCGAAGGCGCCCGGTCCGGAGTCCGGTCCGGGCATTCGCCGGCGGTGGCTGCCGCCACGCGAGGCGCTTTCCGGCTTGTCCACGGCACGCCGCAGCTTCCGTGGTCAAGATGCAGCACGCGCACTTTGTGCGTTAGGCCCCATTGGACTAGGGTATACGCTGTGACGAGGGCGCCTGAATGGTGCCATCGTTGCCAGCAGGCGGCCAGCATGCCAGCATTGGCCGAAGCGCCGGGCATTCCCCGGTTTCCTCGCAAACGGACCTGAATCGTGCGACGACGTCTCTGGCCCAGGCTCGTGATACTGGCCCTGCTCGTGGGGGGCATCTACGTTTTGTGCGCGATCGTCGCGGAGGAACTTGCCACCTCGCGCCTGCAGGCACGCTACTTCAGCGGGCGCGTCAAGGGCGTGGCCTACGAAGAAGCGCCGGGGCCGAGCGAGCGCATCCGTTTCCCGGAAGACGGGCCCTATGACGTGCGTTTCGGCTATAGCCGCCTGCCGCAGTTCACCGAGCTGCTGGAAGCGCGCGGCTACAAGCGCGAGCGGCAGGCGCGCTGGTCCGACCGCATGCTGGAGCTGACCGATTCCGGGCTGTTTGCGCCGTACCGCGAGAAGACCTTCGCAGGGCTGGAGCTGCTCGACTGCAATGACGAGCCATTCAATGTCCGCAGCGTGCCGCGCCGCGCCTATGGCAGCTTCCATGACATTCCGGTGGTGCTGGTGAACGCCTTGCTCTATATCGAGAACCGCGACCTGCTCGATCCGGAGTTTCCCACTCGCAACCCCGCGCTGGACGTGCGCCGCTTTACGCGCGCCGCGATGGACCAGGGGCTGCGTTTCTTCAACGAGCGCCACGAGGCGCCCGGCGGCAGCACGCTGGCCACCCAGATCGAGAAATACCGTCATTCGCGCGCCGGGCGCACCGGCTCGCCGCGCGAGAAGCTCAAGCAGATGGCGAGCGCGTCCATGCGGGCCTATCTCGACGGCCCGGACACCATCGGCGCGCGCCAGCGCATCCTGCTGGATTACCTGAACACCGTGCCGCTGTCGGCGCGCCCCGGCCTCGGGGAGGTCAACGGGCTGGGCGACGGGCTGTGGGCCTGGTACGGGCAGGATTTCGACGAGACCAACCGGCTGCTGGCCGGCGCCGCCGGCGCGGGGCCGGGACCGGACAGCGGGCAGGCCGCCGGCGAGCAGGGCGAGAAGCAGGCCCGCGTGTTCAAGGAAGCGCTTTCGCTGATCATCGCGCAGCGCGGCCCGTCGCATTTCCTGCGGCGCGATACCGCCACGCTGTCCACGCTGACCGACAGCTATATCCGGCTGCTCTCGGCCGCCGGCGCCATCCCGCCCTGGCTGCGCGACGCCTCGCTGGCCCAGCCGCTGAAGCTGGCCGCCGGCGCGCAGGATCGCCCGGAGATCTCCTTTGTGTCGCGCAAGGCCATCAGCGGCGTGCGCACGGACCTGCTGCGCTACCTCAACCTGGACAGCAGCTACGAGCTGGACCGGCTCGACCTGACCGCGCACAGCACCATCAACACCACCTTGCAGGGCGTGGTGACCGATGCCCTGCTGAAGGCCGGCACGCGCGACGGCGCGCGCGCCACCGGGCTATACGGGCACAACCTCCTGCGCGAGGGCGACGACCCCGGCCGCCTGGCGATCAGTTTCACCCTGTACGAGCGCATCGGTGGCGCCAACCTGCTGCGCGTACAGGCCGACAACCTCGACCTGCCATTCGACCTCAACCGCGGCGCGCGGCTGAACCTGGGCTCGACCGCCAAGCTGCGCACCCTGGTGGCCTACCTGGAGATCATCTCGGAGCTGCACGAGAAGTTCTCCTCGATAACGCCCGAGCAACTCAAGGAGGTCAAGCCGGCCAAGCTCGACGCGCTCAGCCTGTGGGTGCAGAACTTCATGCTCACCGCGCCGGACAAGAGCCTGCGCGCCATACTGGATGCCGCCATGCTGCGCAAGTATTCCGGCGGCGCGGGCGAAGCCTTCTTCACCGGCGGCGGGCTGCAAACCTTCACCAATTTCGAGCGCTGGGAAAACCTGAAGATCATGCCGGTGCGCGAAGCCTTCGAGCATTCGGTCAACCTGGTCTTTGTCCGCCTGATGCGCGACATCGTGCGCTACGAGACCTACCGGCTGCATCCCGATGCCGACGAATGGCTCAACAACCCGGCCGCGCCGCAGCGCCGTGGCTACCTGGTGCGCTTTGCCGACAAGGAAGGCAGCGACTACCTGCGCGCCTTCTACGGCAAGTACCGCGGCAAGACCTGGCCGGAGCGGGTCCGGCGCGCGCTGGAGAACCGGCGCTTCAGCCAGGTCGGGCTGGCGGTCACGCTGCGCAGCATCGAGCCGGACGCCGACCTCGAGCAGTTCAGCAAGACCATGCGGGCCACGCTGCCGAAGATCGCGGGCGCGCCGCTGACCGACGAAGTCTTGGCCAAGATGTACAACAAGTACGGCCCGCGCAGCTTCAACCTGAACGATCGCGGCTACCTGGCGCGCGTGCATCCGCTCGAGCTATGGCTGCTGGACTACCTGCGCGAGCGCCCCGATGCCAGCCTGGATGAGGTCCTGCGCGACAGCACCGAGCAGCGCCAGGAGGTTTACGCCTGGCTGTTCAAGACCCGCAATCCGGGCGGCCAGACCCGGCGCATCCGCGGGCAGCTCGAGCGCCAGGCCTTCGCCGAGATCGCGCGCCGCTGGCAGCGGCTGGGCTATCCGTTCAGCGCCATCACGCCGTCCTATGCCTCGGCCATCGGCGCCGCCGGCGACCGCCCGGCGGCCCTGGCCGAGTTGGTCGGCATCATCCAGAACAACGGCGTGCGCCAGCAGGCCACCGCGCTGCGCAACCTGGACTTTGCGCAAGGCACGCCGTATGCCACCGATTTCGGACTGGGCATGGAGGGCAAGCGGCTGCTGAGCGAGGAACTGTCCACGGTGGTGCGCGCGGCGCTGGTGGGCGTGGTGCAGTCGGGCACGGCGGGGTCGCTGCGGACCGCGCTGGGCAGCAGCGGCATCGTGGCCGGCGGCAAGACCGGTACCGGCGACCACCGCTACGAGGTCTACGGGCCGGGCGGCAGGCTGATCTCGTCGCGCGTGGTCAGCCGCTCGGCCACCTTCGTGTTTTTCCTTGGCGAGCGCTACTTCGGCAATGTCACCGCCTACGTGCAGGAACCCTATGCGGCACGCTACAACTTCACGAGTGCCTTGTCGGTGGCGCTGCTGAGATCGCTGGCGCCGACCATCCTGCCGCTGGTGCGCGACGGTGGCGTGCGCTCGCCGCTGGCCTGCAAGCACTGAGCGGGGGAGCGGGGGCTGCCGCCTGCGCTGCCCTGTGTTGCCCTGTGTTGTCTGTGCCGCCCGTGCCGCCCGTGTTGCCTGAGCGACCTAGTCCCAGCAATGGCGCAGGGCGCAGTAGCGGTCTTCGGAGCTGCGCGCCTCGCGCTCGTACTCGGCGATGACCTGCAGGGTGGCGCGCTGGAGCAGGGATCCGGTGGTCAGCAGGGCCGCGAGATCGCGCAGGCCCTGCAGGCCGATCACGGTGGGGATATTGGCTTCTTGCTGCATGATGCGTTGCTGGCTCTGGATAGGCGGTTTGTGCCGCTCGATGATTCGAGTGTAGTGAGCCGGGGGCAGGGCAAATGCAAGGGAATGTGTCCGCGCGAACCCTTTGTGGCGCAAGGATTCGAAGCGCCACTTCAGATCCAGCCAAAGTGGCGGGCAAGCAGCCCCGCAGCCAGCAAGGTAGTGCAAATCCACAACACCACGATCACCACCGCCGCGGCCCGGCTGCGGGGGCGTTGCTGTGCAGCAACGGCTGCCGCGCGGTATTCGTGCATCAGCTCGGGCGGGATCATCCGTACGGCCAGCAGCACGCCGAGCGGGACCAGCACCACGTCATCCAGGTAGCCCAGCACGGGGATGAAATCCGGGATCAGGTCGATCGGGGACAGCGCGTAGCCCGCCACCAGCAGGGCCATTGCCTTCGCATACCAGGGCGTGCGCGCGTCGCGCGCGGCCAGCCACAGGGCATGCACATCGCGCAGCGCATCGCGGGCCCAGCCGCGCCAGCACGCGCCCAGGCGCAGCAGGTGGCGGCGCACGTCGTCGGCCACCGGCACCACGGCCAGCGCCAGCAGCAGCGCCGCCAGCCAGAGCGTGGCACTGAAGCCCAGATGCTTGAATCCCAGCGCCCCGGTCACGCCGCCGATGAAGAACAGCGCCACCAGCGTGGCCAGCGTGCGCAGCCTGGCGCGGTTGGCCAGCACCGGCGGCCGGCCGGCGCCGGCCGCGTTCCAGTAGAACAGCTTGCCGAGTTCGATGCCGATATCCGTGACCATGCCGGTGATGTGGGTGGTGCGGATCTCGGCATTGGAGACCTTGGTGATCATGGCGTTCTGCAGGCCCATGATGAAACACAGCAACATCACCGTGGCCGTGCCGAGGATCCATTTGTGGGTCCCGAGGTTGCCGCCGAGCAAGCCGAAGCACAACAGCAGCACGGCCTCCAGCAGCAGGGGCAGGGCATATTCGCTGTGGAGGTCTTCGCGCCGCGCCCAGTTGATCAGGATGGCCGAGGTCGCGGCGCCCGCCACGAACGACAGCAGCGCGCCAAGCCCTTCCAGGATCAGCGCCACCTGGCCGAGCGCGAGGTGGTCGGCCATGGCGGAGACGATGCCGCTCATATGCGAGGTGTACTGCTGGACCGCCAGGAAGCCGCCCGCGTTGGTGGCGCCGGCGACGAAGCTGAGGTAGCAGGCGAGCTGCCGGTTGGCCTGCGGGCTGCGCCGGCGTCCGGCAAGGCTGCGCAGGTAAGGGATCGGCATGATGGCGGGTTCCGTGGGCGGCCGTGGGGCCGTGGGCGTTTGCCTCAGATGGTAATCCACCCCGGGCCTTGCGCCGGCATGCCCGATACGCCACGCCGGAGGCCATCCGCTGGCAGAATGGCGGTTCGCCCGCACGCGGCGGCGCCTCGCCTGGCCCGCGTCGTGCGCGCGCGCCCCCATCTCAGCCCATCGACCCAACGTCACCGGAGCCATTGCCACAACATGCAAGCACGCCCCCAACCCGATGCCATCGCGTCCCGCCCGTTCTCGCTGACCCTCGCGGCGCTGGTGCTGGCCGCCACGCCGGCCTTCGCGCAGACCATTCCGGTGCCGGCGGTGTCGCCCGCGGTGGACCGCGCCTACGCCAGCCTGGAAGCCGATCCATTGTTCAAGAAGGTCCTGGCCGATGTGAAGGCGGACGATGCGCGCTCGCTGGGCGACCTCAAGGCCCTGACCGAGATCCCCGCGCCGCCTTTCAAGGAGCGCGCCCGCGCCGAATATTTCCTGGGCCGCCTCAAGGCGCTGGGGCTGGCCGACGCCCATCTCGACGCCGAAGGCAACGCCATCGGGACCCGCAAGGGCAGCGGCAACGGCCCCGTGCTGCTGATCTCCGCCCACCTCGACACCGTGTTCCCCGAGGGCACCGACGTCACCGTCAAGCCGCGCGGCGGCCGCCTGTACGCGCCCGGCATCTCGGACGACACGCGCGGCCTGACCGTGCTGCTGTCGTGGCTGAAGGTGCTCAACGACAACAATGTCCGCACCGTCGGCGACCTGGTCTTCGTGGGCAATGTGGGCGAGGAAGAGCTGGGCAACCTGCGTGGCATGAAGGCGGTGTTCCGCGATCATCCGGAGATCGACGGCATGGTCGGGATGGAGCCGGGCGAGGGCGACCGCGTGCTGGCGCTGGGCACCGGCAGCCACCGTTACGAAGTGACCTTCCGCGGCCCCGGTGGCCACAGCTTCGGCGCGTTCGGCCTGCCCAGCGCCATCCATGCGATGGGCCGCGCGATCGCCAAGGTGAGCGACGTACGTCCGCCCGAGGATCCCAAGACCACCTTCACCGTGGGCACCGTAGGCGGCGGCACGTCGGTCAACGCGATTGCCGGCGATGCGCGCATGGCCGTGGATATCCGCTCCAACGCCACGCCGTCGCTGCTCGAGACGGAAAAGCAGATCATGGCGGCGATCGATGCCGGCGTGGCCGAGGAAAACCGGCGCTGGCACCCGGCCCACGCCGGCAGCCAGATCACCTACCAGGTGCGCCAGATCGGTGACCGCCCGGCCGGCCGCACGCCGCCCGACGCGGTGATCGTGCAGGCCGCGGTGCGCGCCATCGACGGCTACGGCAAGGGCAAGCCCAGCCTGCGCGGCGGCAGCACCGACGCCAACGTGCCGATGGCGCTCGGCATTCCGGCCATCATCATCGGCAGCGGCGGCAAGACCGGCGGTTTCCACGCGCGCGACGAATGGTATGACCCGGCCAACGCCTGGGAAGGCGCCCAGGTCGGGCTCACCACCGTGCTTGGCCTGGTGGGCGTGCAGGGCGTGAGCCAGCCGCTGCTGGAAAAGCGCCCGGCGGCGAAGTAGGCCCCGCGCGCGCAGGCCCCGGCCCTCGGGCCGCCGCCGCCGGGTGCGGCGCCTATCGCAGCGAATGGCCGGGCGGTGGCGCGGGGCGCTCCAGCGGCCGCGGCGTGTTGATCCATTGCGCTACCGCGCCGGCGTCCAGCGGACGCGAGAACAGGTAGCCCTGGCCCATGTGGCAGCCCTGCGCGAGCAGGAACTGGCGCTGGGCCTCGTTCTCCACGCCTTCGGCGACCACCGCGAGCTTCAGGCTGTCGCCAATGCGGATCACGGCGCTGGCCAGCTCGCGCGCGGCGGCGTCGCTCTCCAGGTCGATCACGAAGCTCTTGTCGAGCTTGAGCTGGTGCACCGGTAGCTGGCGCAGGTAGCCCAGGCTCGAGTAGCCGGTGCCGAAGTCGTCCATCGACAGGCGCACGCCCTGCGCGTGGATGGCGGCCACGGTGGCGGCGATGCCGGCATCGTCTTCCATCAGCAGGCCTTCGGTCATCTCCAGCACCAGCGCTTGGGCGGGCAGGCCGTGCCGCGACAGCGTCTCGGCGACATGGCCGGCCAGCGCCGGGTCGCGGAAGCTGGCCGGGGAGATATTCACGGAGATGGTCGGCACCGGGATGCCGTCGCGGCGCCAGGCGGCCATCTGCGCGCAGGCGCGCTCGAGCACCCAGCGGTCCAGCGTGCCGATCAGGCCGCTGTCTTCGGCCAGCGGCACGAAGCGGTCGGGCGGGACCTTGCCGAAATGCGGGTGGTGCCATCGCACCAGCACTTCGAGCCCATACAGCCGGCCGTCGCTGAGGAATACCTGTGGCTGGAAATTCAGGTGCAGCTCGTTGCCCAGCAGCGCTTCGCGCAGGGCCGACTCCAGGGCCAGGCGCTCCTGCGCGGCCCAGTTCATCTCGATGCTGAAAAAGCGGAACAGATTGCGCCCGGCTGCCTTGGCGTCGTACATGGCCATCTCGGCGCAATGCAGCAGGTAGTCCAGCGTGTCGCCGTCCGACGGGAACAGGCTGATGCCGATGCTGGCCGAGGGGGCGATGCTGGCATGGTCGATGCGCAGCGGCAGGCGCAGCGCGGCCAGCAGGCGCTGGCCCGTGGCGATGGTCTTGGTGCGGTCGGATTCCGGCAGCACCAGGGCAAATTCGTCGCCCGACAGGCGCGCCACCAGCGCGCTCTCGCCGGCATGGGCGGTCAGGCGCTTGGCCACCTCGCGCAGCATCTTGTCGCCGCCGCTGTGGCCGAGCGAGTCGTTGATGTACTTGAAGCGGTCCAGGTCGACGAACAGCACGCTGAGCGCCGCGCCAGCCTGGCGCGTGGCCAGCAGCAGCTTGCCGGCCTGGCGCTGCAGCAGGCTGCGGTTGGGCAGGCCGGTGAGGGAGTCGTACTGGTCAAGCTGCTGGATCCGTTCGGCGGCGTCGTCGCGCTCGAAAGCCAGCTTGCACAGCGAAGCGCACACCTCCACCACCTGCTGGTGGAAGGCGTCGGGCGCGCGCACGCTGCGGAAATAGAAGGCCAGGGTAGCAAGCACGCGGCCGTCGCCGGCCTTGATCGGGTACGACCAGCAGGCCGCCAGGCCGAGCGGCAAGGCCAGGTGGCGATAATCCACCCAGCGCGGATCGGTGGAGATATCGCTGGCCACCACCGCCTCGCCCAGCCAGGCGGCGGTGCCGCAGGAGCCCACCTGCGGGCCGATGCGCAGCCCGTCGAGCACGGCCGCATACTCGGGCGGCAGTGCCGGCGCCGCCAGCGGGCGCAGGCGCCGTTCGCTATCCACGCGCAGCACCGTGGCGATCACCGAAGGCGCCACGCGCTGCACCTCCTGGCAGATCAGCTCCAGCACGGCCGGCAGGGGCTGTTCCATCACCATGGCGTGCAGCACCTTGCGCTGGAGCAGCTCGTAGGTCTTTTTCTGCGTGATGTCGGACAGGATGACGATGCCGTGGTGGTGCTGGCCCGCGGTGCTGACCAGATGCCGCACGGTGGCCGATACCCACAGCGGGCTGCCGCAGCTCGCGTAGATCAGGGCCTCGTGGCGTTCCACGCCCGGCGTGGGACGGTTGGCCTGCAGGCGCTGCATGGCGGCCATATTGGTGAATTCGCCGGCCAGGACCTCGCAGGGCATCCTGCCTACCATGTCGTGCGGCGCGTAGCCGAGCATGCGCGTCAGGCCGGCGTTGACATAGACGATGCGCCAGTCGGCATCCACCACCAGGACCGCGCTGTCGATCTCGTCGGCGATCACGGACAGCACCGGATGGTCTTCGCGGCGTGCGCCGGCGCCGCCGGCCACCTTGACCAGCAGCGTGCGCAGGGTGACATCGCCCAGCGTGGTGCTCGATTCCGCGACGAAGCCAAAGCGCACCTGGCCATCCGCGCGCAGGATCTGCACCGCCGGCAGGGGCTCGCCGTGCTCGCCGGCCGGCCCCGGGTGCGCGCCGGGCGCGGCGCCGGCGGGCAGCCGCTGCACCACCGTCGCGGCATCCATGCCAACGACCTGCTTGCGGCTCGCGCCATAGAGCGCTTCCGCCGCAGCGTTGAGGAAGAGCACATGGTTGTCTGCGTTCAGGACGAAGACAGCGTCGGTGGCCTGCTCGAGCGAGTTGCGGAACAGCTGATGTGGGTCGGCTATGCTGAGCGCTTTGTCTCTGTCTGACATGAGTGAGTATGCGTCGCTAACGACCGATAATGCCTGCCCGCCCCGGCTTGGCCTCGCGGGACAATGACTCGGCTCTGGGACAGCTATCGGCATCCGGGGCTGGAACCTGAAGTTATTTTTTCGGCGCTGGCCCGGCCCGGCCCGGCACGGTGCGGGCCGGTCTGGGCCGGCAGGTGGCGAATGGCCTGCCACGCGGCGCCTGGCCTTGGCATAATTGCGGCGAGTCCCGGCAGTGCACGCCGCGTTGCCCCTGGCCGCGGCGCGTTTCGCAGCCGTCAACCGTCAACCGCCAACCGTCTTCCGCCCGGAGCCACCGACATGATGGAATACAAGAGCCTGCTGGTCGAACTTGGCCCGGACCCCGGCTGCGCCGATCGCGTGCGGCTGGCGGCCGGGCTGGCGCAGCGCAGCGCGGCGCATGTGACCGGCCTGACCGCGACCGGCATGCGGCTCGAGCCGTTCCGCGGCGCCGGCGATGATGCTGGCCGCTATGCCGAGCTGGCGAGGCGCCAGTTGCTGGCGCAGGGTGCCGCCGCCGGTGCCGACTTCCACCGCGTCATGCAGGAGACGGCGCCCGCGGTGAGCTGCGCCCACCGCGTCGTCGAGGAAGACACGGGCTGGGCGCTGGCCAGGGAAGGCCGGCTGGCCGACCTGATCGTGCTGGCCCGGCTGGCGGGCCCGGAAGCGCTGCCCGTGCTGGTGGCGCAGACCGCCGAATACGTGATGCTGGAAGCGGGCAGGCCGGTGCTGCTGGTGCCGCCCGGCGTGCGCAGCCTGTCCTGCGGGCACATCGCGATCGCCTGGGATGGTGGCCGGGAAGCGGCCCGCGCGGTGGCCGACGCCATGCCGCTGCTGCGCGAGGCCGCGCGCGTGACCGTGGTATCGGCCACTGGCGCGGACGCCGGCGTGCTCCAGCCGCCCGCCACCGCCGAAGCATTGTGCGCGCACCTGGCGCGGCACGGCATCGCCGCCTCGGTGCATGCCGTGAGCGGCAGCCAGCGGCCCGGGCCGCTGTTGCTGGAGGCGGTGGGCACCCTGCAGGCCGACCTGCTGGTCGCAGGCGGCTACGGCCACGCGCGGCTGCGCGAGCTGGTCACCGGCGGCACGACGCGCACGCTGATGCGGCAGGCCGACATCCCCGTATTCATGTCGCACTGACTGGACCACCAAGGGCTCACCATGACTATCGACTGGGCGCATTTCACGCCGCTGCCCGCGCTGGCCGGCGGCTTGCTGATCGGGCTGGCCGCGGCCCTCCTTGTCCTGTGCAACGGACGCATCGCCGGCATCAGCGGCATCGTGGGCGGGCTGCTGCGCCCCGCGCGGCGGGAGGTGGCGTGGCGGCTGGCTTTCGTGGCGGGCCTGCTCGGCGCGCCCCTGGCCTGGCGCTTGTTCGCGGCCCTGCCCGGGATCCACGTCGAGGCGGGCACCGGGGTGCTGGTCGTGGCCGGCCTGCTGGTCGGCGTGGGCACCCGCTACGGCGCGGGCTGCACCAGCGGGCATGGCGTGTGCGGACTGTCCCGGCTGTCGCCGCGTTCACTGGTGGCCACGCTGGCGTTCATGGCGGCCGGCTTCGCCACTGTCTATGGCGTTCGCCACCTGTGGGGCGGCTGAGATGACAGTACGTGCTTCCCCATTCCCTCTGGTTCGCCGTGTCGCGCCCTTGCTGTCTGCGCTGCTGGCCGGCCTGGTGTTCGGCTTCGGGCTGATCCTGGCCGGCATGGCGAATCCGGCCAAGGTGCTTGGCTTTCTCGATCTGGCGGGGGCCTGGGATCCCTCGCTGGCACTGGTGATGGGCGGCGCCGTCGCGGTCGGCCTGGCGGCGTTCGCGCTGGCGCGGCGGCGCAGCGCGTCATGGCTTGGGCTGCCCATGCAGCTGCCCGCCACGCGCCAGATCGACCGGCGCCTGCTCGCCGGCAGCCTGCTGTTCGGCATCGGCTGGGGACTGGCGGGCATCTGCCCGGGCCCGGCGCTGGTGCTGCTGGGCTCCGGCGTGTGGCAGGGCATGGTTTTCGTGCTGGCCATGCTGGCGGGCATGGTCTTGTTCGAATGGCTGGAACGGCTCGGGCGGACCCGCGCGCCGGGGACGCAGGCAAACCGCGGCACGCACTGAAGACATGGAACGCATGAAGGCCGAAGCCCACGCAATCAACGAGAAAGACGCCCCCGACACGCCCGCCAAGTCGGCGGCGGCGCGCCGCAGCACCTGGGTCAGCGTCGGGGTGAATATCCTGCTGTCCTGCACCCAGATGGTGGCCGGGCTGGTCGCTGGCTCGCAGGCGCTGATCGCCGACGCCGTGCATTCCTTGTCGGACCTGGTCTCGGACTTCGTGGTGCTGTTCGCCAGCCACCATAGCCGCAAGGGCGCGGATGCCGATCACCAGTATGGCCACCAGCGTTTCGAAACGGCCGCCTCGCTGGCCATCGGCGTGCTGTTGCTGGCCGTGGGCGTCGGCATGCTGTGGACGGCGGTGCAGAAGCTCGAGCATCCCGAATTGCTGCAGGCGGTCAAGGGCATTGCCCTGTGGGTGGCGCTGGGCGCGCTGGTGGCCAAGGAACTGCTGTTCCGCTACATGCTGGCGGTGGCGCAGCGCGTGCGCTCGGGCATGCTGGTGGCCAATGCCTGGCACGCGCGCTCGGACGCGGCGTCTTCGCTGGTGGTGGCGCTGGGGGTCGGCGGCAATATGCTGGGCATGCACATGCTGGATCCGATCGCGGCGCTGGTGGTCGGCCTGATGGTGAGCAAGATGGGCTGGCGCTTCTCGTGGTCGGCGCTGCATGACCTGATGGACGGCGCCGTCGACGCGCAGACCGTGGAAGCCATCCGCCAGGCCATGGCCGCCACCCCCGGCGTGCAAGGCCTGCACGATCTGCGCACGCGCAAGATGGGCGACTTCATCCTGGCCGACGTGCATCTGGAGATCGACGGCGCGATCACGGTGGAGGCGGGCCACCGCATCGCGGTGGAAGCGCGCCGGCGCGCCATGCAGGTGACCGACGTGCTGGACGTGATGACGCACGTGGATCCGGTGCGCCCGCGGGGCTGAGCGCGCGGCAGGGCGGGGTGCCCGGGGCGCAACGGCAAATGGCGATGCCCGGTATGATGGCGCTTTTGCCCCGGCGCGCCGGCCCCGGTGCGCTTCCCGAGACTGCCAATCCTCCGCCCCGGACGGCATCGCGCCGCTCCACGCACGCCCGTCAATGGAAACCACGCAAAGCCAGTCCTCGATGAGATTCCTGCCGTATCTCGTCGCCGCTACCTTTTTCATGGAGTACCTGGACACCACCGTGCTGGCCACGGCCTTGCCACAGATGGCACACTCGTTCGGGGTCGGGCCGAACGACCTCAGCCTGGGCATGACTTCCTACATGCTGGCGCTGGCGGTGTTTATCCCGGTCAGCGGCTGGGTGGCCGACCGCTTTGGCTCCAGGACCGTGTTCGGCGCCGCGATCGTGGTGTTCACGGTGGCGTCGGTGCTGTGCGGCGCGTCCAGCGGGCTCGCCGAATTCACCGCGGCGCGCGTGCTGCAGGGCATCGGCGGGGCGATGATGGTACCGGTGGGGCGCCTGATCGTGGTGCGCAATACGGACAAGCGCCACCTTATCAAGGCCATCTCCACCATCACCTGGCCGGCCATCGTGGCGCCGGTGGTGGGGCCGCCCATCGGTGGCTTCATCACGACCTACGCGTCCTGGCGCTGGATCTTCCTGCTCAATGTGCCGTTCGGCATCGCGGCGCTGGTCGCCACGCTGATGATGATCCGCAACGTGCGCGAGACCGAGCCCAGGCCGCTCGATGTGGTCGGTTTCCTGCTCAGCGGCGCCACGCTGACCTTCGTCCTGTACGGCACCGAGCTGGCCAGCCAGCAAGGCTCCAGCCTGGCGACGGCAGGCGGCTTCGTGGCCGCGGGGCTGGTGCTGGGCGTGCTGGCCGTGCGCCACGCGGCGGGCCACCCGCATCCGCTGCTCGACTTCACCACGCTGCGCGTGCCGACGTTCTCGGTCACGGTGCTCACCGGTTCGGTCACGCGGGTGGGCATCGGCGCGGTGCCGTACCTGATGCCGCTGCTGTTCCAGATCGGCTTCGGGCTGTCGGCGTTCCGCTCGGGCCTGCTGCTGCTGGCCAGTGCGCTGGGCAACCTCGGCATGAAGGCGCTGACCACGCGCGTGCTGCACCGCTACGGTTTCCGCACCACGGCGATCGTGGACGTGGCTTTCGCCAGCCTGTTTATCGTCGCGTGCGGCCTGCTCACCCCCGCAACGCCGCTGGCCGTGGTCCTGCTGGTGGTGTTCGTCTACGGCGTGACGCGCTCGATGCAGTTTTCCACACTCGCCACGCTGGCCTATGCCGATATCCCGCAGCCGCAGATGAGCAGCGCCAACACGCTGTGGAACGCCGCCCAGCAGATGACGATCGGCCTGGGCATCGCGTTCGGCTCGCTGTCGCTGCGCGTGGCGGCGTCGATGCGCGGGGAGAGCGGCCAGGCCGATATGCCGCATTTCACCCTCGGCGATTTCCGCTGGGCCTTCCTGTTCGCGGGGGTCCTGACGCTGGTGTCGTTGATCGGCTATGTCCGCCTTGCGCCGGACGCGGGGCGTCACCTGGCGAGCCGGGGCAAGACGGCCTGAATGGCTTGAATGGCTTGAATGGCCCGGGCGCCGCTGCGGCAGTTCCGCGTCCGCGGCCGGAATCTCCTGCGCCATCGCCAGCGTGCTCGTCGGCTGGTGCCGCGGCCGTGCTCAATGCAGATCGTGTGCCGCGCCCCTGCGGGCCGCGACGCCCGGCACGCCCGGCGATGCGGCCGGCGCGGCGGCATCGCCGTGGCGCGCCGCCAGTTCATGCTCATGCAGGCTGGCGTCCTGCCACTGCTTGCCGTCCCAGGCCTGGAAATGCAGGTCGGCCAGCGGGATGGCGGACATCGTTCCCAGCCAGTCGGTCGGGTTCGCGCCGGCGCGCAGCCCCTTGGTCACCATGACCATGGCTTCGGGCACATCGATGCCTGCCACGCGGGTGATGGCCGGCCACGGCAGCAGGCGGGTGTCGTTGCGCGGCAGGCCGAAGCGGAACAGGGGAGCCTGCGCGCGCAGGCCGGCCTGCGGGCGGTGGCGGAACATGTCGCGGCGCTTCCATTCGGTCTTGGCCGCGGACGGATCCCATTGTTGCCGGCGCGAGAACCACAGCACCTTGGCGGCGCCGGCGGACACCGGCAAGGCGGTCGGGATCAGCCCTTGGGACTGGGCGATCGTCGGTAGATGGCTCCCCGTGGTGTAGTGCCAGGCGAGATTGGTGGCGTTCATGACGGACTCCTGCTGTACGCCCCATACACTGAGCCCGAAAGCTTGTCATGACAAGCAGGCGAAACGATATATTGCACTGCAAGAAATTATGACGCACTTGCCACCTTGGCTGGCGAGGCGTCCGCCAGGCCAGCACTGGGGCGGGCTGGCGGATGTGGCCGTTTTTCCGGCGCCGGTGCACCGCAGCAATGTGCGGAAAAAATGGAGGAAAACCGCTAATCGCGGCGCGGCGAAAAGCGACTCATACGCTTCTTTCCTCCTCGTCCGGAGCATCCAGGGCGGAGCGCGCCGCGACCCGGCGCAACGCGTCCAGGGCGGCACTGACGGCAATCCTGCCGAAGCCATCTTCACGCCAGTACATCGACACGGAGCCGAACCCGGCGAGGCGCAGCGGCAGGATGCGCAGCGCGCCCAGCTGTTCCAGCCGCCGCGCGGTGCGATGGGAGGCCACGCCGATCATATTGCTGTGGTTGAGCAGGGTCAGGTTCAGGATGACCGAGTTCGATTCCACGCAGTCGGCCGGCATGCTCTTGCCGGCGGCGTTCAGGGCGGATTCCAGCGTATTGCGGATTGGCGTGCCGCGCGGCCAGATGATCCAGCGGTAGGCCTGCACATCGCTCCAGCCGGGCTCCGCCAGTTCGAACAGCGGATGGCGCGGGCGCGTCACGAAGTGGATCGGCTCCATGTATAGCGCTTCGGTGCGCATATGGCCGTCCTGCAGTTCCGGCGCGGAACGCCCCACCACGATGTCGACCTCGCCGCGCGCGAGCTGCGCCATCAGCAGGTTCATGGTGCTTTCGACCAGCCGCACTCGTGCCCTGGGCAGGCGTTGCAGCAGTGCGGTGACGGCCAGCGGCACGGTATCGGCGGCCGACGCGCCCGAGGTACCGAGCACCACCAGCCCGCTGCCGCCTTCGCGCATGGCCAGCATGTCGTCGCGGGCGGTGTCCAGGTGCGCTTCGATGCGCCGGGCATGCGCGATCATCGACTCGCCGTAGGGCGTTGGCCGCAGGCCCCGCGCATGGCGCTCGAACAATGGCAGCCCGATGTCGTCCTCCAGTTCCTTGAGCCACTTCGACAAGGCCGGCTGCGTGGTGCTGAGCGCCACGGCGGTCTGGCTCATATTGCCGGTCTGGGCCAGGCTGAGCAGCATCTGAAGGTTGCGCAGACGGAGGCGCTGGGTCCAATCCATAAGGGTTATCCCTTTGAGGTATATCCATTGGAATATGGATAAGAGGAATTGATTATTTTACAGGGTATATCTCCGGAAGTATAAATACGTCATCGCAGCCCGCATCCTTCCATTCACCCGCGGCTGCACCTCGCCGGACCACGGCGCAGGATCCGGAGACAACCATGTCAGACGCAAACAGGAATGCAGAGCGCGCGGCCTACTACGACCGCATCGGCCGCAACCAGATGACGCCGCTGTGGGAATCCCTGCACGCCCTGGTGCCGCCGCAGCCGCGCCCGCAGGCGCAGCCTGCCATCTGGAAGTACGCCGAGGTGCGCCCGCTGGTGATGCAGGCGGGCAATGTCATCAGCGCGGCCGAGGCGGTGCGCCGCGTGCTGGTGCTGGAAAACCCGGGCCTGCCAGGCAAGTCGAGCATCACTTCTACCCTCTATGCCGGCCTGCAGCTGATCCTGCCCGGCGAGATCGCGCCCAGCCACCGGCATACGCAGTCCGCGTTGCGCTTCATCGTGGAAGGCCGCGGCGCCTGGACCGCCGTCAACGGCGAGCGCACCACCATGCAACCCGGTGACTTCATCATCACGCCGTCGTGGACCTGGCACGACCATGGCAATCCTTCGCTGGAAGACGGCGGCGAGCCGGTGGTCTGGCTCGACGGACTGGACATCCCGCTGCTGGTGCACCTGGATGCCGGCTTTGCCGAGAACTACCCGGAGGCTTCGCAGCCCGTGCTGCGCCCCGAGGGCGACAGCTTCGCGCGCTTCGGCCACAACATGCTGCCGGTGCGCCACCGCGTGACCGATCCGACTTCGCCGATCTTCAGCTATCCCTATGCCCGCAGCCGCGAGGCGCTCGACCAGCTTTACCGCAATGGCGAGCTGGACGCCTGGGACGGCGTGAAGCTGCGTTATGTGAATCCCGCCACCGGCGGCTGGCCGATGCCAACCATGGCGACCTTCATGCAGTACCTGCCGGCGGGTTTCCAGGGCAAGACCTACCGCAGCACCGATGCCACCGTGTATTCCGTGGTGGAAGGGCGCGGCACCGTGCGCATCGGCGATGCGCAGTTCCAGTTCGAGCCGCGCGACACCTTCGTGGTGCCCTCATGGGCGCCGGTGCAACTGGCCTCGCTGGACGATACGGTGTTGTTCAGCTATTCGGACCGCCCGGTGCTGTCCGCGCTCAACCTGCTGCGCGAAGAGCGCAGCTGATCTCACGCTTTCCGGCAGGCAAGGCAAGGCGCCGCGCCTGAGCCGCGCGCGCCTGCCGGCACGCCCTCCCGTTTTCCATTTATCCATGAGGTTCCGCATGTCGTTCGTTGTCACCCCGCCCGCCACCGTCGCCATTCCGGTCGTCGGCAGCCAGGATCAGTTTCCCGTGCGCCGCGTCTACTGCGTCGGCCGCAACTACGCCGCCCATGCCCGTGAAATGGGTTTCGATCCGGACCGCGAGCCGCCGTTCTTCTTCTGCAAGCCGGCCGATGCCGTGGTGCCCGTGGCCTACGGCGAGACGCTGACGCTGCCGTACCCCGCCCAGACCGCCAACTTCCACTATGAGGCCGAGCTGGTGGTGGCGATCGGCAAGGGCGGCTCCGACATCGCGCTGGAACAGGCGCTGGAGCATGTGTGGGGCTACGCCGTGGGCCTGGACATGACCCGCCGCGACCTGCAGATGAAGATGCGCGAGATGGGCCGCCCGTGGGAAATCGGCAAGGCCTTCGACGTGTCCGCGCCGATCGGCCCGATCCACCCGGCCGGCGACGTGGGCCATTTCGAGCAGGGCGCGATCTGGCTGACCGTGAACGGCGCGGACAAGCAGCGCAGCGACGTGACCCACCTGATCTGGTCGGTGGCCGAAACCGTGGCGGACCTGTCGAAGTTCTTCCGCCTGGAACCGGGCGACCTGATCTACACCGGCACGCCCGAAGGCGTGGGCGCCGTCAAGCCGGGCGACCTGATGGCGGTGGGCGTGGAGCGCCTGGGCGAGTTGTCGGTGCGCGTGGCCTGATGTACCGGCGGCTTTCAGCAGGAGGGCTGCATCGTGCAGATCTATAGTTTCTTCAACAGCTCCACGTCCTACCGCGTGCGCATCGCGCTGGCGCTCAAGGGCCTGCCGTACGACTACCGGGGGGTCAATATCCGCACCGGCGAGCATCGCGCCGCGGACTATGTGAGCGCCATCAACCCGTCGGCCGCGGTACCGGCGCTGGCGGACGGCGATTTCCACCTCGGCCAGTCGCTGGCGATCATCGACTATCTGGATGCCCGCCACCCGCAGCCGCGCCTGATCCCGCTGGAGCCCGCGCTGCGCGCGCGGGTGCTGGAACTGAGCTATGCCGTTGCCTGCGACATCCATCCGGTCAACAACCTGCGCGTCCTGCGCTACCTGCAGGACAAGCTGGGCGCATCGCCGGAGCAGAAGGACGCGTGGTACCGGCACTGGGTCGAGGACGGCCTGGGCATGGTCGAGCGCCTGCTGGCCGGGGACGGCCGCGGCCCGTGGTGCTTCGGCGACCAGCCCACGCTGGCCGATTGCTGCCTGGTGCCGCAGATCGCCAACGCGCAGCGCATGGGTTGCGACACCACCGCCTTTGCGCGCGCCATGGCCGTCTACCGTCACGCCAGCGAACACCCTGCGTTCGTGCAGGCAGAACCCCAGCGCCAGCCGGACTACACGGCGCGCTAACCGGTAGCGCGGGCAGCCGGCGCCAAGGCCGGGGCCCGCAACCAGGAGACCAATATGAATGACATTCGCAGCACGGACCGCAAGGTGATCGTCGTGGGCGGCGGCATCGGCGGCCTGGCCGCAGCGCTGGCGCTGGCCCGGCAGGGCATCCGCGTGGAGTTGCTCGAACAGGCCGAGAAGATCGGCGAGATCGGCGCGGGCATCCAGCTCGGCGCCAACGCCTTTGCCGCGCTCGACGCGCTGGGCGTGGGCGAGGCGGCGCGCAGGCGCTCGGTCTTCACCGACCACCTGGTGATGATGGACGCCATCGACGCCACCGAAGTGGCCAGGGTGGATGTCGGCGAGCGTTACCGCCAGCGCTTCGGCAACCCCTACGCGGTCATCCACCGTGCCGACATCCATCTCTCCATCCTGGAAGCGGTGCAGGACCATGCGCTGATCCGCTTTCGCACCGCCACGCAGGTGCGCGCCCTGGAGCAGGACGAACGCGGCGTGACCGTGGTCGACCAGCATGGCGAACGTCACCGGGCCGATGCGGTGATCGGCTGCGACGGCGTGAAATCGGCCGTGCGCGAGGCCTTGCTGGGCGACGAACCCAGGGTGACCGGCCATGTGGTGTATCGCGCCGTGGTGGACGTGGCCGACATGCCCGCCGACCTGCAGATCAATGCGCCGGTGGTCTGGGCGGGCCCGCACTGCCATCTCGTGCACTACCCGCTGCGCGGCGGCGAACAGTACAACCTGGTGGTGACCTTCCACAGCCGCGAGCAGGAGGTATGGGGCGTGCGCGACGGTAGCAAGGAAGAAGTGCTGTCCTATTTCGAGGGCATCCACGCGCGTCCCCGCCAGATGCTGGACCGTCCGACCTCCTGGCGCCGCTGGGCCACCGCCGACCGCGACCCGGTCGAGCGCTGGAGCTTCGGTCGCGCCACCATCCTCGGCGATGCCGCGCACCCGATGACGCAGTACCTCGCGCAGGGCGCCTGCCAGGCGCTGGAGGATGCCGTCACGCTGGGCGCGGCCGTCGCGGCCAGGGACGGCGATTTCGAGGCTGCCTTCGCGCTGTACGAGAAGGTCCGCATCCCGCGTACCGCGCGCGTGCTGTATTCCGCCCGCGAGATGGGCCGGCTCTACCACGCCAAGGGCGTGGAGCGGCTGGTGCGCAACTCGCTCTGGGTGGGCCGCACGCAGGAGCAGTTCTACGACGCGCTGCAATGGCTGCATGGCTGGCGTGCCGAGGACTGCCTGGAGGGCGCGCGCTAAGCACCCTGGGTGCAGCAGACAACGACAGGCAGCAAAGCCGCGCCAGGGTCAGCGATACCCGGCCGGGCAGGGACGGGCCGGCTCCAGCCGGCCGCCTGAGAAAGACAAAGGAGACCGCAGTGCCCACCCCCAAGCCATCCATCGGCATCACCGAGTTCATCGACGGCCGGCCGCTATCGGCATACCAGGTCATGATCGTCGCGCTTTGTTTCCTGATCGTCGCCATCGACGGCTTCGACACCGCCGCGATCGGCTTCATCGCCCCGGCCATCCGCGCCGAATGGCAGCTCGGCCCGGCCCATCTGGCGCCCCTGTTCGGCGCCGGGCTGGCCGGCCTGATGGCCGGTGCCTTCCTGTTCGGCCCGCTGGCGGACCGCTTCGGCCGCAAGGGCGTGCTGGTCTTCTGCGTGCTGTTCTTCGGCATCGCCAGCCTGGCCAGTGCTTTTGCCGGCTCGCTGTGGGGACTGGTCGCGCTGCGCTTCCTGACCGGCCTCGGCCTCGGCGGCGCCATGCCCAACACGATCACCCTGACCTCGGAGTACTGCCCTGCGCGGCGCCGCTCCTTCCTGGTGACCACGATGTTCTGCGGTTTCACCGTTGGCTCCGCGCTGGGCGGCCTGGCCTCGGCCAGCCTGATCGAAGAGCACGGCTGGCGTTCGGTGCTGTTGCTGGGCGGTGTGCTGCCGCTGTTGCTGCTGCCCTTGCTGCTGTGGCAACTGCCGGAATCCGTGCGCTATCTCGTGATGCGCGGCAAGCATCCGCTGCGCGTGGCGGCGACCCTGCAGCGCATCGCACCGGGCGAGCAGGTCGTTGCCGGCAGCTTCAAAATCACCGACGCGCCCCGGCCCGGCTCGCCGGTGGCCCACCTGTTCAAGCCCGAACTGGTGCGCGGCACGCTGCTGTTGTGGCTCACCTTCTTCATGAGCCTGCTGGTGATCTACCTGCTGTCGAGCTGGCTGCCCACGCTGCTGCGCGCCACCGGCGCGTCGCTCAAGACCGCGGCGCTGGTGACCATGATGTTCCAGGTCGGCGGCACCGTCGGCGCCATCGTGCTTGGCTGGCTGATGGACCGCATCAACCCGCACTACGTGCTGGCCGTGACCTACGCCCTGGCGGGTTTGTTCATCGCCGCCATCGGCAGCCTGACGTCGGCGCCGTGGCTGGCAAGCGTGGCCGTATTCGCCGCCGGCTTCTGCATCTCAGGCTCGCAGGTCGGTGCCAACGCCTTGTCGGCCGCCTACTATCCCACCGACTGCCGCGCCACCGGCGTGAGCTGGGCCAACGCCGTAGGGCGCATGGGCTCGGTGGTGGGATCGGTCGGGGGCGGCGCCATGTTGTCGATGGGGCTGACCATGCCGGCGCTGTTCCTGATCGTGGGCGTGCCGGCGGTGATCGCGGGTGCCACCATGCTTCGGCTGGGGCGGTATCGGGCCGGGGTGGTCATTGCGGCGCGTCCTGCCGTGCCGGCGGCGCATTGAGGTGCGGTGGAGCAGACCCGGCGCCTGTCCGTGACGGCAATCTCCGGGCCCGGCGCGTTCCTTCCTTGACCAATCAAATGATAATCATTATTATTTGAGTCTCAGGTTTGTGACACGATCTGAGTCAGCAAATGGGTTTCCGGACACGCTTCGTGTCCGGACTTTTTTTCCAGGCAGCGGATTCACCGCGCCCGTCTCCCTCCGGCATCTCGTTCTCCCGACACCGCCCGGAATCGCCCGGCACCGCCCGGAATCGCCCGGCACCGCCAGAAATAGCCCGGCATCGCCCGGCATCGCCCGGTCGCGCGGCGTTGCGGTAGCATCTGTCCCTGTATCCCCCGCGTTCCCGTCGCCCGGCTTTCCCGGGTTTTTTCGTCGTCCTGGTCGTTCTCGTCGTCTCGTTCCAACCCGCAGATCCGATCCCCGCCAACGCGCATGGGCAAACCAATGACGGAAGCCGGCGGTCCACCGCCATACGACGCCCCGCCGGTCGCGGATGCCGCCAGCGGCCGCCGCTGGGCCTGGCTGCCCGCCCAGGGCGGGTGGGGCTACTACACGCTGCTGGGCGCCATCGGGGTGCTGGTGCTGGGCCCGCTGGGCGGGATCGCCGCGGCCTATATGAACTTCTCGCTCGGGTTCTTCGTGGGCGGGCAGGTGCTGGCCGGCATCCTCGGCTCGACCATCACCTACGGCTACGGCGCGGATGGCCGCCACGGCGCCAACTATATCCAGACCATCGCCGCGTCGGTCGCCGGCATGAGCGGCATGGCCGTGGTGATCCAGGCGATGACGTGGCTGGGCCTGCCGGAGCCGCCGCTGTGGCAGCTGATCCTGTACATGCTCTGCGTGGGCATGTTCGGCGTGGGCGTGGGCATGTTGTATACGCCGGTCCTGGTGGACCGCCTGCAACTGACGTTCCCGTCGGGGCTGGCGGTGGCCAATATCCTGCGCGCGCTGACCGATCCGGTGCTGCTGCGGCACTCGGTGTCGCGCCTGGCCGGCGGCACGCTGCTGGGCATCGCGTGCGGCGTCGGCGCGGCGCGCGTGGCGCGGCTGGCGGCCATCGATCTGTCTGCCTCCACCTTTGGCGCTGGCATGATCGTGGGGGCGCGGATCGGGCTGGCGGCGCTGGTGGCGGGTCTCGCGGGCCAGGCGCTGGTGCCTTACTTCGTCTCGATCGGCTGGCTGGCACCGGGCGATCCGTTCCGCAAGATCACCTTCCTGATCGCGCTCGGCATGATCATGGGCGCGGCGCTGGTCGATATCTCCCTGATCCTGCGCCGGGCCTTGCGCCAGGCCCGGGCCGCACCCGGCGCGCGGCTGGCTGCGCAAGGGCGCGGCGCCTCATGGCGGCTGCTGGCGTGGGTGGTGTTCTGGGGGGCGGCCATCGTCGCGGTGGGCTCGGGCCTGCTGCACCAGCCGGCGGGCTACCTGCTGCTGGCGGTGGTGCTGGTGTTCGTGTTCGCGATGGTCAATGGCATCTCGGTCGGCATGGTGGACCAGAACCCGATTTCCTCGGCCTTCGTGCTGTCGGTGATCCTGATGGCGGCGCTCGGCCTGAAGGATCCGCAGGTGGGGCTGATCGCGGCGACGGTGCTGCTGGTCTCCACCAGCCAGGCCTGCGACATGCAGCAGGACCGCTCCACCGGGTGGCGCCTGGGCACGGACCGTACCGTCCAGTTCCGTTTCCAGGTGGCCGGGATCGTGGCCGGCGCGGTGCTGGCGGTGCTGTTCGCGCGGCTGTTCATGCGCGCCTATCCCGAGCTGGCGCTGGACCAGACGGTGCTGGCGGCGGACGCGCAGCCGCACCGCTGGGCGTCCGCCATGACCTACAAGATCGTCGGCGCGCTGCGCGGGCTGGCGCAGGACCTGCCGCACCAGCGGCTGGCGGTGGCGATCGGCATGGGCATCGGCCTGGCCACGGCGGTACTGCGGCTGCTGGTCCGGTCGTGGCCGGCGTACCGGCGCTTCGTCGATGGGGGCGGGCGGGGCAGGGCGGTGGATTTCCTGGTGGATACGGTCTTGCTGCCTTCGCCCTATGCGTCGTCGTTCGGCGGCTTCGTGAACCTGCCGACTTCGGCCTGGTTCGCCGCCGGCGGCGTGGTGGCCAGCGTGGCCAACGGCCTGCCGGGACGCCGCGGCGCGGCGGATCCGTTGCCGCAGGACATGAGCACGACCTCGCTGCTGGGCGGCGGGCTGATCGCGGGCGACGCGCTGGCCGCGGTGGGGCTTGGCATCGCCGGCCTGCTGTTCACGGCGATGGCGTGAGCGCCGCCCGGTTCGCCGGGGCGCCGACTTTAGCGTTTTCGCAGCCGATCTGAATTTTTTCCCTGCCATGGCCCCGTGCGGGCGGGCCATGGCCGTTGTGGCGCAGAATGACCGCAGGCGCCCGCCGGGACCGCGCCGGACTGGAGGGTCTTGCACAATGACAGTGGACTCCCAGACTTCCAGGAGCCCAGCCGGATGAACAGCCATCAGAATGCCCGACTCACCTTCTGCCGACGACTGGAGATGGTCCAAGACATTACCGAACATGGCCTGAGCGTGCCCGAAGCGCGGCCGCCCACGGCGGGCGCCGACCACCATTGAGCATGCCCGGGACCGCGCGCATCTGCATTGCGCGCATGGCGGTGCCTGGCAAGCCGGTTCCTGGAGATGGGCGATGTTGATGGTTTGCCTGATCGCGCTACCGCTGCTGGCGGCGATGCTGGTACTGCCGGCGCGCCGCCATGCGCGCGTGCTGGCCGCACCCATCGTGGCAGGCGCGCCGCTGGCGGGCCTGGCGCTGCTGCTGGGCATGGGCGGGCAGGCGCTGGACGGCGGCGTGATCGCGTGGCGCCAGCCCTGGCTGGAAGAGATCGGCCTGAACCTCAGCCTGCGCCTGGATGGGCTGTCCTATCTGTTCGCCCTGCTGGTGCTCGGCATCGGGCTGCTGGTCATCCTGTACGCGCGCTACTACCTGCCGCGCGGCGAATCGAGCGCGCGTTTCTTTGCCTTGCTGCTGCTGTTCATGGCGGCCATGCTGGGCGTGGTGCTGTCCTCCAACCTGCTGTTGCTGGCCGTGTTCTGGGAAATGACCAGCATCGTGTCGTTCCTGCTGATCGGCTTCTGGTCCTATCGCGCCGACGCACGCAAGGGCGCGCGCATGGCGCTGACCGTGACCGGCGGGGGTGGCCTGGCGCTGCTGGCCGGCGTGCTGCTGCTGGGGCATATCTGCGGCAGCATGGAGCTGTCGGATGTGCTGGCCCAGGCCGGCACCGTGCAGCACCACCCGCTGTATGTGCCGATGCTGGTACTGATCCTGCTGGCGGCGTTCACCAAATCGGCGCAGTTTCCATTCAATTTCTGGCTGCCGCACGCCATGGCCGCGCCCACGCCGGTGTCGGCCTACCTGCATTCCGCCACCATGGTGAAGGCCGGCGTGTTCCTGCTGGCGCGGCTCTATCCGGTGCTCGACGGCAGCAACTGGTGGTTCTACCTGGTCAGCCTGACCGGGCTGGCCACGCTGGTGGCGGGCGCCGCCATGGCGCTGTTCCAGCGCGACCTGAAGGGCCTGCTGGCGTATTCGACCATCAGCCACCTCGGCCTGATCACGCTGCTGTTCGGGCTCGATACGCAGCTGAGCACGGTGGCCGCGTTGTTCCACATCATCAACCACGCGGTGTTCAAGGCTTCGCTGTTCATGGCCGCGGGCATCATCGACCACGAGACCGGCACGCGCGACCTGCAGCTGCTGCGCGGGCTGCGCCGCTACATGCCGCACACCGCGCTGCTTGCCATCGTGGCTTCGCTCTCGATGGCGGGCGTGCCGCTGTTCAACGGCTTCCTGAGCAAGGAGATGTTCTTCGGCGAGACCCTGGCGCAGGGCCTGCTCGGCGACTTCAACTGGGTCATCCCGGCGGCGGCGACGCTTGCCGGGGCATTGACGGTGGCGTATTCGCTGCGCTTCAGCTACGGGGTGTTCTTCGACGGCAAGCCGGACGCCTTGCCGCACTACCCGCCGCACGAGCCGCCCCGGTCCATGAAGATCCCGGTCGAGGTGCTGGTCGTGACCTGCCTGGTGGTGGGCCTGTTCCCCGCCTATACGGTCGGCCCGCTGCTGGCGGCAGCGGCGCTGGCCACACTGGCCGCGCCGCTGCCGGACTACAGCCTGAGCCTGTGGCACGGCGTGAACCTGCCGCTGCTCATGAGCCTGGTCTCGATGGCGGCCGGCACGGCCTTCTTCATCCTGCGGCGCGGCGCCTTCCACCGCTATCACGCGCGCATCGCGCATCTCAGCGCGCGCGATGTGTTCGAGGCCGGCATTGCCTGCATCGCGCGGGCCGCCGGGCGTCTCGCGGCCGTGTTCGAGAACGGTTCGCTGCAGGCATACCTTGCCTGGATGCTGGCCGCGATGCTCGGCATCCCCGCGCTCCTCTTGGCCGACCTCGACACGCTGGCCGGCCCGCTGCCGCCGACGCCGCCCGACAGCGTCACCCTCGGCGGCATGGGCCTGCTTGCCTTGTCGGCCATCGGCGTGGCGATCGCCCGCCGGCAGCGCCTGAACGCCCTGATCCTGCTGGGCGCCTGCGGGCTGCTGGTGACGCTGGCGTTCGCACGTTTCTCGGCGCCCGACCTGGCGCTGACCCAGGTGTCCGTGGAGGTGGTGACCATCCTCTTGCTGGTGCTGGCGCTGTACTTCCTGCCGGTCGACCGGCCCGAGGCCGCCAGGCCGCTGCGGCATGTCCGCGACGCCGTGCTCGCGCTGGGCGGCGGCGCGCTGGCCGCGGTGCTGGCTTACGCCGTCATGACGCGCCCCTACGATTCGATTGCCTCCTTCTTCGTCGACAACAGCGTGAGCGGCGGTGGCGGCCACAACGTGGTCAATGTGATCCTGGTGGATTTCCGCGGCTTCGATACCCTGGGCGAGATCTGCGTGCTGCTGGTCGCCGGCCTGGGCGTGCACGCCATGCTCAAGGGGCTGAGGCTGGCGGCGCCGCCGGCAGGGCCCAACGGGCTGCCATGGTCGGGCCAGAGCCATCCGCTGCTGCTCGCCATCCTGGCCAGGTTGATGCTGCCGCTGACCATGATGGTGGCGGTGTTCATGCTGCTGCGCGGGCATAACCTGCCGGGCGGCGGATTTGTCGCCGCGCTGGTCACGGTGGTGGCCTTGTTGCTGCAATACGTGGCGAGCGGCGTGCTGTGGACCGAAGCCCGCATCGCGCTGAACCACCGTGCGCTGGCGGGCGGCGGCATCCTGCTCGCGGGGCTGACCGGGCTGGGCAGCTGGGCCTTCGGCTATCCGTTCCTGACCACCGCCTTCGGGCATTTCCACGTGCCGCTGCTGGGCGAGGTCGAGCTTGCCACCGCCATGCTGTTCGACCTTGGGGTGTATTTCACGGTGGTCGGCACCACGCTGCTGATCGTGTCGCACCTGGGCGTGCGCGACAAGCGCGCCGGCCAGGCAAGCCAGGCAGGCGCCGGGGAGGGCACGTAATGGAGGCGGCCTACGCATGCACGATCGGCGTCCTGATGGCCAGCGGCCTCTACCTGCTGCTGCGCGCGCGCACGTTTACCGTGGTGCTGGGGCTGGCGCTGGTTTCCTACGCGGTGAGCCTGTTCCTGCTGGGCATGGGCCGGCTGGCGACCGGCAAGCCGGCGGTGATCGCCGCCGGCGCGCAGTATGCCGATCCGCTCCCGCAGGCCCTGGTGCTCACGGCGATCGTCATCGGCTTTGCGATGACCGCGTTCGCGGCGGTACTGGCGCTGCGCTCGCTCGGGATCTCGGGCAGCGATCATGTCGATGGCCAGGAGCCGGACGGGGAGCCCGACGCATGAGTGCCGCCCCGCCGCTGCCGATCCTGCTTGTGGTCCTGCTGCCGATGTTCGCCGGTGGCCTGCTGGCCGCCGGCCCGGCCCGCTGGAGCGGCGCGTGGCGGGCCCTGAACATCGTCGCCACCTTGCTCTTGCTGCCGCTGGCTTGTGCCCTGGTGTGGCACGCCGCCAGCGGCGCCATCGAGGTCTACAGCCCCGGCAACTGGCCCGCACCCTTCGGCATCGTGCTGCAGCTCGACCGCCTGGGCGCCATGATGCTGTTGCTCACCGCGGTGCTGGCTTCGGCGGCGGCGGTGTGCGCCGGGCGCGGCGACGCGCGCCTCGGCCGGCATTTCCACGCGCTGTTCCAGTTCCAGCTGATGGGCCTCAACGGCGCCTTCCTGGCAGGCGACCTGTTCAATCTCTTCGTCTTCTTCGAGATATTGCTGATCGCCTCGTATGCCTTGCTCGTGCATGGCGGCGGCCGCGCGCGCATCGGCGCCGGGCTGCACTATGTGCTGCTGAACCTGGCGGGGTCGGCGTTCTTCCTGATCGCGGTCGGCGTGCTGTACGGCCTGACCGGCACCCTGAACATGGCGCACATGGGCTTGCGCCTGGCTGGCCTCGAGCCCGGCGCCATGCCGCTGGCAACGGCCGCCGCGGCCATGCTGATGCTGGTGTTTGCGCTCAAGGCGGCGCTGTTTCCGATGGCCTTCTGGCTGCCCCGGGCCTACGCCAGCGCCACGGGCTCGGTGGCCGCGCTGTTCGCCATCATGAGCAAGGTCGGCCTCTACGCCATGCTGCGTTGCGCGGCGCTGGTGTTCGGTGCGCCGGACGGCATGCTGGCCGCGTTCATGCACGACTGGATCTGGTCGCTGGGGCTGGCGACCATGGCCTTCGGGGCGGCCGGGGCGCTGGCCGCGCAGGGCCTCAAGTCGCTGACCGGCTACCTCGTGCTCGCATCGGTGGGGTTGCTGGCCGCCGGCATATCGATGCAGACCGGGCCGGCGTGGAGCGGCGCGCTGTATTACCTGCTCAGCACCACGCTGTGCACGGCGGCCCTGTTCCTGCTGGCGGACGCGCTGGAGCCGGCGCCGGCGAAGGCGGCCCCGGCCGTGGTCCAGCCGTCGCGGCTGGCCGGGGTGCTGTTCCTGGTCGGCGCGGTGGCGGCGATCGGGCTGCCGCCGCTGTCCGGCTTCATCGGCAAGGTCATGGTGATGCGCAGCACGCCGCTGGCCAGCGCGGCCGTGCTATGGCCGGTCATCCTGCTGTCCAGCCTGGCGCTGCTGGTCGCGGTGAGCCGCACCGGTACGCGCCTGCTGTGGCGCCTGCCGCAGCAGGCGGCGGAGCGGCACGCCAGCGTCCACCGCCAGGCGCCGGACCGATGGAAGCTGGCTTGCTGCGCGTTCCTGCTGGGCTGCAGCGTGGCGCTGGTGGTGTTCGCGCTTCCGCTGCACCAGTACCTGGCCGCCACCGCCACCCAGCTGTTCGACCGTGCTGCCTACCTGCGCGCGGTGCTGCCTGCCGGGAAGGGCTAGGCGCATGCGCACGCTGGCCCGGCGCCTGTTCCCCCATCCCTGGCTCAGCCTGGTGCTGCTGGCCGCGTGGCTGCTGCTGTCCAACAGCGCGTCGCCCGCCAGCTGGGTGCTGGGCGCCTTGCTGGGCTGGGCCATCGCGCTGCGCGTCGGCCAGCGGCTGTGGCTGCGGCCGGTGCGGCTGGCCCGCCCGGGGCTGCTGCTGCGGCTGGCGGGACATGTACTGATCGATATCGTGGTGGCCAATGTGGAAGTAGCCATGCTGGTGCTGGGCCCGGTAGCGCGGCTGCGTCCGACGTTCATCGTGGTGCCGCTCGACGTCGAGCATGAACTGGCGCTGGCCATGCTGATCAGCATCGTCTCGCTCAGTCCCGGCACGCTGTGCGCCGAACTCAGCGACGACCGCCGCCGCCTGCTGGTCCATGTGCTCGACCTCGACGACGAGGCCGCGCTGGCAGCACTGATCAAATCGCGCTACGAAGCGCCCCTGCGGGAGATATTCGCATGCTTGCCATCGTGATACCGGTAGCCCTGGCCATCCTTGGCCTGGCCTTCGTGCTGACCTTCATCCGCCTGGTGCGCGGCCCCAGCTTGCCGGACCGCATCGTGGCGCTCGATACGCTCAATATCAATGCGATCGCCCTGATCATGGTGCTCGGTATCTGGCTGCATTCGGCGCTGTTCTTCGAAATCGCCCTGCTGATCGCCGTGATGGGCTTTATCGGCACGGTCGCGCTGACCAAGTACCTGCAGCGCGGCGACATCATCGAACTCAAGTGAGCGGAGCAAGGGAGACGTCATGAGCGCCGTTGCCGAGATCGCCACCTGCGTGCTGCTGCTGGTGGGCAGTGTCTTCACCCTGGTCGGGGCGTTCGGCCTGTTCCGGCTGCCCGATTTCTACATGCGCCTGCACGGGCCGACCAAATCGACCACGCTGGGCGTGGGGAGCATCGTGGTGGCGTCGGTGGTGTGCTTCAGCACCGGGGGCGACGGGCTGAGCCTGCACGAATTGCTGATCACGGCCTTCCTGTTCCTCACCGCGCCGATCAGCGCGCATATGCTGGCCAAGGCGGCCATGCAGCAGCGCCTGCCGGTGGACCCGCGCACGCGCGGGCGGCCATGGGAAGCGCAGGGCGGCGCATCGGCAGGGGACGCCGACGGGGCTTCCTAGTTGGCTCTCCGGTTGCGCCCGCGGGCGCTGACTCAGCCTTGTTCCCAGGCGCTGCACCAGCCGGCGGCCGCCACCTGCTTGTCGCCGAACAGCACGCAACTGCCGGCGGCAGGGCTGCTGCCTTCCTGGAACAGCTGGCAGTTGGCGCAAGTCTGGCTGGCCGCGTGCCTGGGGTACCTGGCCTGGTCCACCTTGCGGGTGTCCGCCTTGTACCCGAGGCTGACGGCCTGCGGGTCTTTCTCGTCGAGCACGGGGGATGCCGCGTGCGCGGCGGCGCTGGCGCCAAGGCCCGCCACCACGGCCAGCGGCACGGTCTTCAGGAACTGACGGCGGGTCGACATGCTGTTTCCTTTTCTGGCAAGAGGAACTGGTTGCGGCCGGTGCCCGGATCTGTGTCTTGCGGGGAAGGCAGCGGCGCGCGCTGTGGATTGTGGCACAGCGCACGCCGCCCGGCCCGCCGACGGTGCAATGGCTTGCGGCGCCACATCTGTGGCAAACTCGGCGCTACTTTTTCCGATCGTCATCCCGCCCCTTCCACACCCATGACTTCTGCCTCCAATACCAACACCCTGCGGCAAGCCCTGCAGGAGCCGTTGCCGCTGCAACTCGCGCCGCTGATGGGCACCGGGTTCATCGATCGCGGCGAGGGCAACCGCTTCGCGATCTATACCGAGCCGCCCGAGGCCCCGGGCCGTGACGAGGTGCTGGGGAGGCTGCGCGGCCTGCTGGCCGCGCAGAGCGACGCCGAGGCCAGCGGCGAGGTGCTCGACAGCGAAGACTGGGAGCCGGGCCAGGCCTTCGAGATGGACATGGAGAGCGACGACGTGTGCGGCCAGGTGCTGTTCTACCGCCTGATCCTCGCGCACGACCTGGATCCGGCGGGCTATTGCGCCTTCGAAATCAATGCCGACGAGACCGGCGTGGTCTTCGTCACCCTGGTGGAATCCTGGATCCGCCCGCAATACCAGTCCCTGGGCGCGCAGCGCGGCTTCGTGCTGCAGATGGCCAATGCCGTCCATGCGGTGCTCGCGGAACTCGACGCGCGCTTGCAGCAGGCCGGTGAACACAGCGTCTCGCTCGAAGTGCTGCTGGGCCTGGAGCAGGAATCCACCGATGGCAGCGCGGTGCTGCAGTCGCTCGGGCAGACCCTGCGCGCATGGACCGGCGCCTCGGCGGCAAGCGATGCCGAGCGCCAGCCGCTGGGCATCGCCGCGGTGAATGTCTCGGTCATTTCTGCCAGTTCGCAGGAATAGACGCGGAACTGTCGCGGAACCGTCGGGGAACTGTCGGGGAACGGCCAGGCTGGCACCGTGCAGGTGCGGCCCGGTCGCACGGAACCCGGCCTGATCCCCGTGCACCCGCTGGCCAGCCCGCTCAGGCCACGCCCAGCAGCGATTTCGGTTCCATGAAGGCTTCCAGGCCAAACGTGCCGTATTCGCGGCCGATGCCCGATTGCTTGAATCCCCCGAACGGTGCGGCGGGCTCGTGGGCCAGCGTGTTGACCAGCACGCGGCCGGCCTCGATGCGCTGCGCCACCGCGCGGGCGCGGGCGGCATCCGACGACAGCACATAGGCCTGCAGGCCGTAGCTGGTGTCATTGGCGATGGCGATGGCCTCCTCGGTGTCGCCGTAAGGCAGGATCGACAGGACCGGGCCGAAGATCTCCTCGCGCGCGATGGTCATGTCATTGCGCACGCCGCTGAACACTGTCGGGCGCACGAACCAGCCCTTGCCCGCGCCTTCGGGCCGGCCCTCGCCGCCGGCCAGCAGCCGCGCCCCTTCTTCGATGCCGATGCGGATGTAGCGCTGCACGCGCTGCCATTGCTTTTCGCTCACCATCGGGCCGATGGCGGTGCCGGGGTCGCGCGGGTCGCCGCTGCGGGTGCGGGCCACCTCCGCCACCACGGCCGCCTCGAACTCGTCCAGCCGCGCGCGCGGCACCAGGATGCGCGTGCCGGCAACGCAGGCCTGGCCGCTGTTCATGAAGCCGGCCTGGAGCGCCAGCGGCACGGCATGCGCCAGGTCGGCATCGTCGAGCACCAGCACGGGCGACTTGCCGCCAAGCTCCAGCGTGACGCGCTTGAGCGTGTCGGCGCCGACGCGCAGGATGGTCTTGCCGACAGCGGTGGAACCCGTGAACGATACCTTGGCCACATCGGGATGCGCGCTGATCTCGGCGCCCACGGTGTCCCCGCGCCCGGTCACGATGTTGAACACGCCGGGTGGAAGGCCCGCCTCATGCAGCGCCTCGGTGACGATGCGGGTCTGGATGGCGCTCATCTCGCTGGGCTTGATCACGGCGGTGCAGCCCGCCGCCACGGCTGCGGCCAGCTTGCCGCAGATAAAGCCGCCGTTGCTGTTCCATGGCGTGATCAGCCCGGCCACGCCAAGCGGCGTCATGACCACTTCCGCCGTGCCCATGGTGCGCCGGAACGCATAATCCTCCAGCACTTTGGCGGCTTCCAGCAGGACGCTGGAGGCGTGCTGCGCCATCCAGCGCCCGCGCGATACCGGCGCGCCATATTCTTCGACGATGGCCTCGAAGAGTTCGTCTTCGCGCGCCAGCATCGCGGCGTGCATGCGCCGCAGCCAGCCGATGCGCTCGGCCTTGGTGGTTTGCGAAAAGGCGGGAAAGGCCCGCCTGGCGGCGGCGATGGCGCGCCGGGCATCTTGCGCGTCGGCCAGCCGCACCTGGCCGATGACCTCGGCGGTGGCGGGATTGAAAAGGTCGAACCACTCTTCACCGTGCGGGGTGACGAAGGCGCCGTCGATGTAGATCTGATCGATGCGATGCATGAAGACTCCGGGAATGCGCAGGACGCGTAGCAACATGGGCTCAACGATAAGCCCTGCTAATTAGCCGGTCTAGCCATATAATTTCGCATGGACTGTTGAACAGATTGGGATAATGCAGACATCGGGACTCAGTGAACTCGAAGGCGTGATCGCCGTGGCGCGCCTGCGCAGTTTTCGTGCCGCGGCGACGGAGCTGGGCGTTTCCACCTCGGCGCTGAGCCACGCCATTGCCGCGCTGGAGGCGCGCATCGGCGTGCGGCTGTTTCATCGCACCACGCGCAGCGTCTCGCTGACCGAGGCCGGCGCGCAGTTCGTCGACGGCGTTGCGCCTGCGCTATCGACGATCCGCGGCGCGATGGAGCAGGCGGGCAGCTTTCGCGATACGCCCTCCGGCACCTTGCGTATCAATACCGCGGTGGGTGCCGCCCTGCAGGCGATGCCGTTGTTCATGGCCTTCCTGCGCCGTTATCCGGAGATGAAGCTGGATATCGTCACCGAAGGCCGCCTGGTCGATATCGTGGTGGCCGGCTTCGATGCCGGCATCCGCCTTGCCGAGAGCCTGCCGCTGGACATGGTCGCGGTGCCGCTGGGGTCGCCGCAGCGTTTTGCCGTGGTGGGCAGCCCGGCTTACTTCGCCGCCAATCCGGTGCCGCGCACGCCCGCCGACTTGCTCGCGCACAGCTGCATCCGCACGCGCATGCCAAGCGGCGCGCTCTACCGCTGGGAATTCGCGCGCCATGGCGAATCGATGAGCATCGATGTCCAGGGCGCGCTGACGCTGGACGATGCCTCGCTGATGCTCGAGGCGGTACGCACAGGCCTGGGGCTGGCCTATCTGACCGAATGGAATGTCGCCGCGGACCTCGCCGCGGGCACCTTGCAGCGGGTGCTGGAAGACTGGACGCCACCGTTTGGCGGCCTGTGCCTGTATTACCCCAGCCGCCGCCATGTGCCGGCGGGATTACGCGCACTGATCGAGATGATCCGGGAGGACGCAGGGTCCGCGCCAACGCAGCGCGCGATGCCGGCCTGGCGGGGAACGGTGGGAAGTCACACCAAGCCCTCCGAGCCTGAAGTGCCTGAGCAGGCTGGAGAGCCCGGAGACTCTGGCGACGCTGGAGAACCCGGCGAGGACGCGAAGGCGCGCAAGAAAAGCCAGAGACAAGGCTAAAGCCGGGCGAGGGCGGCAAACCTAGCCCTCCACCCCGCGCGGATCTCCGCCATAGCTGTTGCGCGAGCGGACCTGGCCGTCCTGCCCGTGGATCAGCAACTCGACGCGTTCGCGCTGTGCATCGCGCGTGCCAGCCTCGATGGCATCCTCTTGCGAGTCGTGATGCGAGTCGGCATACCTGGCCCCTTCGTGGATCACGTCCCATCCGTTGCCGTGGGGGACGACGTGGATATTGCGGACTGTCATCTCGATCTCCTGACTGTTTCTCCTGACTATTGCCTGGTTGCCGGCGTGGTACCTGGCCAGGGCATACCTGCATTCTGGGTCGCCCTGGCAGGCATGGCAATCGGGGACCGTCTGACACGTGGCGGTGCCGGGGCCACCCGTGTGCCCTGGAGCCGACCCGGGTCAGCGCGCCGGAAGGCGCAGCCTGTCAGGCAGTTGCATGCAGGGCACCCGGCCGCGCCGGATCTCTATGTGCGACGTCCTCCAGTACAACGGCGATCTGCCGGACGATGACGTCCATCGCGGTTCCCGGGCCGAACATGCGGCGCACGCCGAGTCCGAGCAGCATGCGCGCATCGCCGTCGGGCACGATGCCGCCGGCAAAAACGGGGGTTTGCAACTGCCTGGCCCGCAGCGCCTGCAGCAGGCGGGGCAGCAGCGCGAGATGCGCGCCGGCCAGCGTGGAAACGCCCACGGCGTCGAAGCTGCCGCGTGCCACTTCGGCGGCCACCTCTTCCGGCTGCTGGAAAAGCTGGCCGAGCGTGACCGAGAAGCCGGCGTCTGACAGCGCCGCGGCAACGGCCTTCGCGCCGCGGTCGTGCCCGTCCAGCCCCAGCTTGGCGACCAGGATGCGCGGCGCCCGGCCCAGCCGCGCGCCCAGCGCCCGCACCCGCGCGACGGCCTGCTCCCAGGCCGCATCCCCGGCGCGCGCGCCGCCATACTCGCCTTCGGCAAAGACGGGGCTGGCCCGGTGGCGCGGCCACGCCTGCTCCAGCGCGGCGGTGCATTCGCCCACCGTGGCGCGGCAGCGCATGGCGTCGACGCTGAGCGCGAGCAGGTTGCCGCCGCCGTCGCGGGCTGCCGCCGTGAGGGCGGACAAGGCGCGCTGCAGCGCCGCCGGATCGCGGCTTGCCCTCAGCGTGGCCAGGCGCTGCGCCTGCGCGCCCAGCACCGCGCGCCCGTCCACCGCGAAGCAGGCCGGCGCCTCATCCGGCGCCTCGAACTGGTTGACGCCGATGATGGCCTGATGGCCGGCATCGATGCGGGCCTGGGTGCGCGCGGCGCTGCGCGCGATCATGGCGTGCACCCAGCCGGATTCGAGCGCGGCGAGCACGCCGCCGCGCGCCCGGATCTGCGCCATCAGCGCGCGTGCCTGGTCGGCCACGTCGCGGGTCAGCGACTCCATCATGTAGGAGCCGGCCCACGGGTCGGCCACCTCGCACAGGCCCATCTCGCGCTGCAGGATGAGCTGGGTGTCGCGCGCCAGGCGCGCGGCGTCGGCGCCGGGCAGCGCCAGCGCTTCGTCATAGGCATTGGTATGCAGCGACTGCGTGCCGCCGAATACCGCCGCCATCGCCTCCACCGTGGTGCGCACCACATTGTTCTGCGGCTGGCGCGCGGTGAGCGACCAGCCCGAGGTCTGGCAGTGCATGCGCAGCGCGCCGGCGCGCGCACTGGTGCCGCCGGCGGCCTGGATGATCTCCCACCACAGCAGGCGCGCGGCGCGCAGCTTGGCGATCTCCAGGTAGAAGTCCTTGCCGACGCCGAAGAAGAAGCTCAGCGTGCCGCAGAATGCGTCCACGCCGATGCCGCGCTCGCGGATGGCCTCGACATAGGCCTGGCCATTGGCCAGCGTCAGCGCCAGTTCCAGCACCGGGTCGGCGCCGGCCTCCTGGAAGTGGTAGCCGGAGATCGACATGCCGTTGAAGCGCGGCACGTGCCGGGCCAGCCAGGCCACCACGTCACCGGCGATGCGCATGGACGGCGCCGGCCCGAAGATCCAGGCGTTGCGGACCATGTACTCCTTGAGGATGTCGTTCTGGATGGTGCCGCTCAGGCGCGCCAGCGGCACGCCGCTTTCTTCTCCGGCCACCAGGAAGGCAGCCAGCACGGGCAGCACCGCGCCGCTCATGGTCATCGAGACCGAGACGCGGTCCAGCGCAATGCCCTCGAACAGCCGCTTCATGTCTTCGACCGAATCGATCGCCACGCCGGCCATGCCGACATCGGCCTGCGCCAGCGGGTGGTCCGAGTCGTAGCCGCGGTGGGTGGGCAGGTCGAAGGCCACCGAGAGGCCCTGCGCGCCTTGTTCCAGCGCGGTGCGCAAGGCGAGGTTGGAGGCCGTGGCATCGGCGAAGCCGGCGTACTGGCGGACGGTCCACGGCTTGCCCGCGTACATCGTGCGGTGCACGCCGCGCACGAAGGGCGCCTCGCCGGGCGGGGTGCCGAGGTGGGCGATGCCGTCCAGGTCGGCGGCGGCATAGACGGCGCGCCGGGGCACGCCGTGGTCGCCGCCGGGCATGGCGAGGGTGGTGCTGTCCTGCGCTGTCATCTCGTTCTCCAGCGTTTGCGCGTGACCGCGTCGGCGATCTTCTCGCCATCGCTGGCGCGGCGGATCTCGCACCAGTGGGCGAGCCCGGCGGGGCCGCTCTGCACGGCGCTGAACGACAGCTCCAGCGCATCGCCCAGGTTGACGTTGCCGTGGAAGAACAGGTCGCGCTGCGATACCGCCGGCGGCTCGTCGAATCGTTGCCATTGCCATTCGGCGCGGTCGACGATGGCCTGGAAGCTGGCGAAGTAAAGCAGGTCGGCGCCGTTGAAGTCGGTGTACGGGCAGGGCAGGTACTCGGCCGTATGGCGCGCGGGCGCCGTGTCCTGCGCCAGCCCAAGGTGCGCGCCCCAGTCGGCGGCGCGGAAGCGTTTGGCCAGGCTTGCCATCTCGGTGGCCTGCGCCAGCGGCGCCTCGGCCGCGGGGCCGAAGGCGGCGCGCACCACCGAGCGGTTGTCGCGCTCGCGCTCGCGGCGGATGAAGGTGGACATCATCGATACCTCGGCGCGGCGCGCGTCGCCCGCCATGACGCGGTGCGTGCTGTGGTGGCGCGCGCCGGTCACGCGCTGGAGCCCGGTGTCGATGGCGAACGCCGCATGCTCGCCCATCGTCTCCAGCGCGGCCTCGCGCACGCGGATCGCCAGGAAGGCGGCGTAGGACTTGTGGCCGCCGGCGTCGCGGAACTCGGGCACGGGCTGCCCGGCCAGCGCCGCGAGGCCCTGCCAGTGCAGGTCCCCGCAGGTCTTCAGCAGCCAGTTTTCCGACAGGCCCGTGTACGACAGTTGCGGCATGCCCGCCACGTAGCGGGTGCGAGCGCGGTGCATGTCAGGCGGCCAGGGCTTCGCTGGCCAGCGAGGCGCGCACCTGGCCAGCCAGGTGCTCGGCATCGCGCGCGATGCCCGAGAAGCGGCCCGATCCCCAGGTATGGAGCCAGGGCAGGCCCAGGAAGTACAGGCCGGGCTGGGCGGTGACGCCGCGCACGTGGCCGGGGTAGCCGCGGCCGTTGAAGACCGGCGCTTCCAGCCAGCTGAAATCCGGGCGGAAGCCGATGCACCAGATGATGGTGCCGATGCCCGCGCTGGCCAGATCCAGCGCGGTACGCTCCGCGGCGGGCTGCCATACGGGCTCGTAGATGCTGGCCGGCGGCGCAGCGATGCCATGCTTCTCGATGTACTTGTCGATGCCGGCGTTGATGCGGTTGTAGGTGTCGTCGGCGTCCTGCAGGTTGGCCGCCAGGTCGGGCGCGAAGTGCAGCCTGCCGTCGCGGTAGTCCTGCAGCAGCCCGTACAGCTCCATGCCCTCGGTGGCGAACTTGCGCAGGTCGATGTCGCGGCCGCCGTCGCGCCCGGTCACATAGTGGTTGGTGTTGTCGCGCACGCCTTCGCGCAGCGGATGTTCCTGCACCGGCATGTCGTAGTACTGCATGTCGGCGAGCCAGTCCACTACGTCGCGGCCGCGGTAGAAGCGCGCGCAACGCGGTGCCTCGCCCACGGCCAGGTAAACATCGCGCCCCGCCAGGTGAAGGTCTTCGGCGATCTGCGCGCCCGACTGGCCCGAGCCCACCACCAGTACGCCGCCCGCGGGCAGCGCCTGCGGGCTGCGGTACTCGGACGACTGGATCTGGCGGATGCCGGCCGGCAGGCGCTCGGCCATGCGCGGCACGATGGGCGAGTGATAGCCGCCCGAGGCCACCACCACCTGGTCGGCGGTGAAGTCACCCTGCGAAGTCGAGACCTCGTAGCCGCCGCGCTCGCGCGGCCGGACGCGGCGCACCTCGGTGTGCTCCAGCACGGGGGCGTTCACCATGGCGATGAAGCCATCCAGGTAGGCGGTGATCTCGTCCTTCCTCATGAAGCCGTGGGGATCGTCGCCCTGGTAGGGGTAGCCGGGCAGGGCGCACTGCCAGTTGGGCGTGACCAGGCAGAAGGCGTCCCAGCGCTGCTTGCGCCAGGTGTGCGTGATGGTATTTTTTTCGATCACCAGGTGGTCGATGGCTGCCTGCTGCAGGTAGTAGCTCATGGACAGGCCCGCCTGGCCGCCCCCGACCACGATCACGCTGTAATGCTTTGCGGCGGCCCCGCTGGCCTGGCTTTGGCTGTGTGTGCTGGACATGATGGTTTTCCTTCTTGGCGTTCGGTGAGACGAAATCGGTGAGACGAAATCGATGAAATGAAATCGATGAAACGAAACTGCGGGTGCCGTATGTGGGGGCTATCGCCCGAAGCCGAGCACGCGCACGGTGGCGCCGGGCTGGGCCTGCCATCTGGCCGCGGTGGTCTCGATCTGGCCGAGCTGGTCCATGGCCGAGGAGCAGGCGTAGCCGTACCTGGCCATGACCCGCTCGGAGGCGCTGCCCAGGGCCTGCCGCGCGCGCGCCAGGAAGTCTTCCAGCGGATAGTCCTGCCCGGCGGCGAAGTACTCGGTGACGACGGAGGACGGCGAATAACAGGTAGCCTGGCTGTGGTCCGGCCATTGCACCCGGAAATGCGTGACTGGCATGGGTACTCCTTATGCGGTGAGCGGTTCCGCGTCGCGCGGAACGATGAAGGCGTCGCGGGCGAAGTCCCACAGCAAGGCGCGCTCGCCATGCCGCTTGACCTGCACCGTGCGCGAGGCGTCGATGGCGCCGATGTCCGCGCAGGCGATGCCGCGCGCGCCGAAGCGCGCGCTGACGGCCTGCACGTCCTGTTCGTCCACCGCCAGCAGGAAGCCATAGCTGGGGAAGGCCGTCAGCCAGCGCTGCATGTCCACGCCGGGCGGCATGGGAATGCGCGCCAGGTCGATGCTGGCGCCCACGCCGGAGCACTCCAGCAGCATCAGCGCCGTGCCGAGCGTGCCGGCCATGCTGATGTCCTTGGCGGCACCGCACAGGCCGTCCTCGGCCAGCGCGGGGAGGATCTCGAGATCGCCGCGCAGGCGTTGGGCCGGCGCCTCGGTGGAAGCGTTCCAGTAGGGATACGGCTCGACGAAGGCGCCGCGCAGGTCCACCGCCATCAGCAGGCGCTGGCCGGGACGCGCGGCGAAGCTCGACAGCAGGCGCGTGGCGCGGCCAAGGATGGCCACCGCGAGCTGGGCCTGGTCGCTGCGGGCATTGCTGTGTCCGCCGACGATCGGCACGCCATAGCGCGACGCCGCCGCGGCCATGCCCTTGAACACCTCGGCGGCGTCGGCCACGCCCTGGCTCCAGATCGCGTCGACCACGGCCAGCGGGCGCCCGCCCATGGCATAGACATCGCTGATATTGACCATGACCGCGCTGTAGCCGGCGAACCACGGCATGGTGCGGATAAAGTCGCTGACCATGCCTTCGATGGCGAACAGCAGATAGTCGTCGCCGTCGGCAATGGCGGCGCAGTCGTCGCCCACCGCCACGGCCTGTGCGAGGTCGCGCGCGCCGTTGGGCAGCGCGCTGCCCAGCGAGGAGAGCATGCCGGCGATATCGGTCTTGTGGCCGAAGCCGCGGCTGGCGCGCTGCGCCTGGACGAGTTCGTCGAGGGTCATCGTGCGGCCCTGCCTTCGGCGACGAAGCCTATGCGCGGCGTATGGCAGGGCGGATACATATTGAGGTCCGCCTGCATCAGGTGGTGCGGATGGCCCAGCAGCGTTTCCTCCGACAGCACGCTCCAGTGCAGGCGCCGGAACAGCGGCACGTTCTGGCTCTGCACGTGGGCCAGGAAGCGCTGGCAGCCCAGCGCGTTGGCACTGCTGACGGCCAGGCGGATCAGCGTGGCGCCGATCTTGCCGTGGCGGCGGAAGGCGGCGTCCACGGCCAGGCGCGAGCCGAACCACACGCCGGGCTCGCTCTCGTGGATGCGCACCGTGCCGACCACCTGGTCCGCCTGCCCGGGCCGGGACGCCACCGCTACCAGCAACTGGGCCACGTCATCGACGGCGTCGCGGTCGTCGCCGGCGAAGATGCCCTGCTCGTCGCAGAACACCGCCTGCCGCAGGCGGTAGGCCTGCTCGGCTTCCCAGGCTGCATCGGCCCAGCGCACGCGCAAGACGTCGGCGGCCGGCACTTCCACGCAGAGATCGGCTTTCATGCTGGCAATCCTTCGTAGGACGACAGCGACGAGCAGGCGCCGCACTTGCCGCAGCCGGCCTTGATGTCGGCCGAGCGCATGCCGGCCGCGCCGACCATCGCGCCCAGCGGCTGCAGCACCGACTTCATGAACTCGGGCGTGGGCGCGGGATGGTCTTCCAGCGGCGTGCCGGAGATCGGCACGAAGGGCACCACGAACGGGTAGACGCCGATGTCGAGCAGTTCGCGCGAGATCGACAGGATGGCCTCGGCGGTGTCGCCCAGGCCGGCCAGGATATAGGTGCTGACCTGGCCGCGCCCGAACACCGCTACCGCCGCCTTGAACGACTCCATGTAGCGGCTGATGGGCACCGAGGCCTTGCCCGGCATGATGCGCTCGCGCACGGCGGGCGTGACCACTTCGAGGTGCATGCCCAACGTGTCGATGCCGGCGGCGCGCATGCGGCCGAACCAGCGGTCGTCGTCGGGCGGCTCGCACTGCGCCTGGATCGGCAGGTCGACCGCGGCGCGGATGGCGAACGCGCTGTCGCACAGGATGCTGGCGCCGCGGTCCGGCGTGGGCGGCGTGCCGGTGGTCAGCACCATATGCTTGACGCCGTCGAGCAGCACGGCCGCGCGGGCCACCTCGGCCAGCTGCTCGGGGGTCTTGCGGGCGATGGTGCGCCCGGCCGCCAGCGATTGGCCGATCGAGCAGAACTTGCAGGTCTTGCGCCGGCTTTCATAGCGGATGCAGGTCTGCAGCACGGTGGTGGCCAGCACGTCGGCGCCGTGCAGCGTGGCGATGTGGGAGTAGGGGATGCCTTCCATGGTCTGCATCGCATAGAAGCGCGGCGCCTTCGGGAAGCTGATGCTGGCGATGGGGATGGTGCCGCGCGAGAGCTTCACCTCGCCCCGGGCATCCGGGGCGGAGGCCACGAACGGGGAGTCCCAGGCCGTGCTGGTATGCACCGGCACCATGATGGTCACGCCGTCGATGGTCACTGCCTTGTGGTCCGAAGGGCCCGCCCCGCCGCGGCGGCTGGCCGCGCCGGCACGGGGGTCTTCCAGGCGCATCCCGACAGATTGAAGCTCAGTCATCAACTGCCGGCTCGAGGCCGGCGTCGTCTCGCTGGAGTGCATGTTGGGTGCTCCCGTTGAAGTTGGCGAATGCGGTGCTCATGGCCGAAGCCATGGCCGAGGACGTGGCGGCCGGCCGGTCGTTGATGGCTAGGCTCAGCAGTTCGGGGCGCGCGTAGTGCCCCACCGAGTCCATCATGCGTTTGCGCTTGGTGATGAGCGACATGTCCAGGTCGGCGATCACCAGGCCTTCGCCTTCGCGCAGCGGCGTGGCGAGGTGCTGGCCTTCGGGCGAGATGATCGCGGTGTTGCAGCCGCCGCGCAGGGCCTTCTGCAGGCCCGGGTCGGTGGTCACCGAGGCAATCTGCTGCTCGGTCAGCCAGCCGGTGGCGTTGACCACGAAGCAGCCCGATTCCAGCGCGTGGTGGCGGATGGTGACCTCGATCTGCTCGGCGAAGACCGGGCCCACCAGCGAGCCGGGAAACTGGCTGCAATGGATTTCCTCGTGCTGGGTCATCAGCGCGTAGCGCGCCAGCGGGTTGTAGTGCTCCCAGCAGGCCAGCGCGCCCACGCGGCCGACGGCGGTGTCGGCGACCTTGAGACCGGCAGCGTCGCCCTGGCCCCAGATCATGCGTTCGTGGAAGGTTGGCGTGATCTTGCGGCGCTTGAGCACCAGGCGGCCATCGGCGTCGAAGATCAGCTGGGTGTTGTAGATGCTGCCGTGGTCGCGCTCGTTGACGCCGAGCACCACCACCATGCCGTGCCGGCGCGCGCGCTCGGCGACGGCGTGCGTGACCGGGCCGGGTACCACCACGGCTTGCTCGTACAGGCGCATGTGGTCGCTGCCGGACTGCACCGGCGGCCGCACGAAGGAGAAATACGGGTAATACGGCACGAAGGTCTCGGGGAAGACGATCAGTTGCACGCCTTCCAGGGCGGCCTTGTCGATCGCTTCGCAGACCTTGCCGAGCGTACCCTCGCCGTTCTCGAGGTCCGGGGAGATCTGGACCGCGGCCGCGCGCACGATGCGTTTCTGTGACATGGTGATACCCGCCTCTCTTTACTTAAACAGTCCAGGTGTCGACGATCAGTGCGTTCTCCTTGCGATGCAGGAGCCGGAGGTCGAGCACGTCGAGCGGGTTGATCGGGCGGATGCCTTCGATCAGCGAGGCTTCGCCGTGGCCGTACAGCGCTTGCAGCGCGAAGCGGCAGGCGTAGACCTTGCCGCCTTCGTCCATGAACTTGGTGAGCTGCTTGTTGAAGTTCAGGTGACCGGCGAAGGCTTCGTCGCCCAGCGTGGGGAAGCCGCGCTGCAGGCCGAGCGTGACGCCCGGGCCATACAGCAGGATCGAGGTCTCGAAGCCCTTGCGCTGCAGGCGGGTGGCCTGCAGCATGTTGACGAAGCCGATCGAGCCTTCGAAGGCCACGGTGTGGAAGGTGACCAGCGCCTTCTCGCCCCGCTCGGCTTTTACGTCCTCGAAGACCTTCTCTTCGTAGTCGACCAGGAAATCGCCCTTCTGGTGGGCCGGTTTGTTCACTGCGGGCATGTTTTGCTCCAATTCGTTGGTGGTTCAGTCGATCAAGCGATCCGTCGATCGATCGATCGGCCGGGGGGCCGACGTGGAGACTTGTGCAACCGGTATGCCATCCGCGCGGTCCAGCCATGCGATCAATCCGCGATCTGGCAGGCGCCGCCGGATTGATCGCATCGGTGATCGGCAACGCGGCGGCCGCGCAAGGTACTGCCGGCACCACTCGGGGCCGGGCGCGCGGCGCCGCAGGGATGCACCGGGTGGCGGCTTTGCGGCAATCGCGTGCGCTCAATCGGTGCAATCAGGCTCATTCGCGCACCATCATGTTGCGTATCCGGGTGCAATCAATATTGCATGGTGAATGCGATCACTTGTGCTAGCCTGAATGGCTGAATCCATATCGCGGAGTCCGTCTTGTCTGGCCTGACGAACCATTGGGAAAAGCGCATCGCGGAGAGCGCGAAGCCGGCCTATCTGATGATCCCGGAGCTGATCGAGGAGGCGCTTGCCAGCGGCCGCCTGCAGGCGCGGGACCGGTTGCCGGCCTTGCGCGACCTGGCCGACGCGCTGAAGCTCAACTACACCACCGTGGCGCGCGGCTACAACGAGGCGCGCAAGCGCGGCCTGATCGACACCAAGGCCGGCAGCGGCACCTATGTGCGCGGGCGCGCGCCGGCGCTGCCGCTGCGCGCGGGCACGGGCGCCGAGATGACGATGAACATGCCGCCGGAGCCGGCGGCGCTGGCCGCGCGGCTGCGCGAATCGATGACGCGCCTGATGGGGGCCACCGATCCCTATGCGCTGCTGCGCTACCAGGACTTCGGCGGCACGCCGGCCGACCGTGCGGTGGCGACCGGCTGGCTGCGCCGGCTGGTGCCGGCATGCAGCGCGGAGACCGTGCTGATCGCCCCCGGCATCCATAGCGCGCTGGTGGCGTTGCTGTCGCAGTTGTCGCGCCCCGGCCAGGCCATCTGCCTGGACACGCTGGCCTATCCCGGCATCAAGGCCATCGCCGCGCAACTCGGGGTGCAGCTGCTGGCCTTGCCCGGCGACGAAGAGGGGCCGCTCGCGCCGGCCTTCGAGGCGCTGTGCAAGGCGCAGAAACCCGCCGCGTTCTACTGCAATCCCACCTTGCAGAATCCGAGCACGAGGACGATCCCGCAGGGCCGGCGCGAGATCCTGGCCGATATCGCGCTGCGCTACAGCGTGCCGATCATCGAGGACGATGCCTACGGCATGCTGCCGCAGAGCGTGCCCGATGCATTCGCCACCCTGGCACCGGAGCTCACCTACTACGTGACCGGGCTGTCGAAATGCTTCGGCGCGGGCCTGCGCATCGCCTTCATCCACGGCCCCAGCGCCCGCCAGACCCAGCGGCTGGCCGGCACCTTGCGCGCCACCACGGTGATGGCCAGTCCGTTCAATACCCTGCTGGCCACGGCCTGGATCAAGGACGGCACGGTGGACGACATGCTCAAGGCGATCCGCGCCGAGAGCGTGGCGCGCCAGGCGATCGCGCAGCGGGTGCTGGCGGGCCGCCCCTTCGACGCCGATCCGAGCGGCTTTCACCTGTGGCTGCCGATTCCCGGCGAAAGCGTATGGAGCCCGTCGGAGCTGGCACTGCACTTGCGCTCCCGGAGCATTGGCGCGGTGTCCAGCGCCGCGTTCTCGACCGACGGCAATCCGCCGGAAGCCGTGCGCATCTGCCTCGGCGGGCCGAGCGACCGCGACGAAGTGGAAGAGTCGCTGCAGATCGTCGCCGAGACGCTGGACGATCCCCATCACCTGCATTCGGCCATGCTCTAGGCCGGCGGGCCGGTAGAATAGCCGGTGGCCGCAAAGGCAGGGCTTTCCAAGGCAGCAGCAGGGTGGATCAACTACATCAGGGTTTTCTTCTGACCCGGCACTGGCGCGACACCGCGGCGGGCACCGAGGTCGAGTTCTGGCTCGCGACGGACGACGGGCCGCGCCATATCCGTCTCGCCCCGCAGCAGTCCGTGGCCTTCATCCCGGCCGAGCACGGCGAGCGCGCAGCACTGGTCCTGCGCGGCGAGCGCGGCGCCGAACTGAAACCCCTGCCGCTGACCGACTTCCACCAGCGCCCGGTGCTGGGCCTGTATTGCCCGCAATACCGCCAGCTCGGCAAGCTGGAAAAGCAGCTGCGCGAATACGGCATCGATGTCTACGAAGCCGATATCCGCCCCCCCGACCGCTACCTGATGGAGCGCTTCATCAATGCGCCGGTGTGGTTCGGCGGCGAAGCCAACGCGGCCGATCCGCGCGGGCCGCTGCTCAACGCCCAGATGAAGCCCGCGCCGGCTTACCGCCCGCGCCTGAAGCTGGTTTCGCTCGATATCGAGACCACCGCCCACGGCGAGCTGTATTCGATTGCGCTCGAAGGCTGCGGCCAGCGCCAGGTCTACATGCTCGGGCCGCCCAACGGCGATGCAAGCGGCATCGACTTCGACCTCGACTACTGCGCCAGCCATGCCGACATGCTGGAGAAGCTCAACCAGTGGCTGGAACGGCACGATCCCGATGCCATCATCGGCTGGAACGTGGTGCAGTTCGACCTGCGCGTGCTGCAAAAGCATGCGGAGCGCTACCGCATACCGCTGCGCTTCGGCCGCGGCGGCGGCCTGCTGGAATGGCGCGAGCACGGCTTCAAGCAGGAGCATTTCTTTGCCTCCGCCGCCGGCCGGCTGATCATCGACGGCATCGAATCGCTGCGCTCGGCTACCTGGAACTTCCCCTCGTTCAGCCTCGAGAACGTGGCGCAGACGCTGCTCGGCGAGGGCAAGTCCATCGACAACCCATACCAGCGCATGGCCGAGATCGACCGCCGCTTTGCCGAGGACAAGCCCGCACTGGCGCGCTACAACCTGAAGGACTGCGAACTGGTCACGCGCATCTTCGCCAAGACCGAGTTGCTGCATTTCCTGCTGGAGCGCGCCGCGGTCACGGGGCTGGCCGCGGACCGCAGCGGCGGCTCGGTGGCGGCATTCTGCCACCTGTACATGCCGCTGATGCACCGGCAGGGCTATGTCGCGCCGAACCTGGGGGACGTGCCGGAGGCGGCCAGCCCCGGTGGTTTTGTCATGGACTCGCGGCCGGGGCTCTATGACTCGGTGGTGGTGCTGGACTACAAGAGCCTGTATCCGTCCATCATCCGCACCTTCCTGATCGATCCCGTAGGGCTGGTGGAAGGCATGCTGCATCCCGATGATGCCGATTCGGTGCCGGGCTTCCGCGGCGGGCGCTTCTCGCGCAGCAAGCACAGCCTGCCGGCCATCGTCAGCCAGATCTGGCAGGAGCGCGAAGCGGCCAAGCGCCAGCGCAACCAGCCGCTGTCGCAGGCGCTCAAGATCATCATGAATGCCTTCTACGGCGTGCTGGGCTCGAGCGTCTGCCGCTTCTTCGACCCGCGCCTGGCCTCGTCGATCACCATGCGCGGCCACGAGATCATGCACCGCACGCGCGAGCTGATCGAGGCCAGGGGCTATGAGGTCATCTACGGCGATACCGACTCCACCTTCGTCTGGCTGAAGCACCCGCACTCGGAGCAGGATGCCCGCCGGCTCGGGCTCGCGCTGGTGGAATACGTGAACCAATGGTGGCGCGATCACCTGCGGCAGTCCTATGGACTGGAAAGCGCGCTGGAGCTGGAGTTCGATACCCACTACCTGCGTTTCCTGATGCCCACCGTGCGCGGCGCGGAGCAAGGCAGCAAGAAGCGCTATGCGGGGCTCGTCGCCGGCGCGGATGGCAAAGACGAAATGGTCTTCAAGGGCCTGGAAACCGTGCGCACCGACTGGACGCCGCTGGCCCAGCAGTTCCAGCAGGAGCTATACCAGCGCGTGTTCAAGAAGCAACCCTTTCGCGAGTACGTGCGGGACTACGTGGCGCGCACGCTCGGCGGCGAGTTCGACGATCTGCTGGTCTACCGCAAGCGCCTGCGGCGCCCGCTGGAGGAGTACCAGCGCAACGTGCCGCCGCACGTGCGCGCCGCGCGCATCGCCGACGAATTCAATCAGCGCGAGGGGCGCCCGCTGCAATACCAGAACGGCGGCTGGATCAGCTACGTGATGACCACCACGGGGCCCGAGCCGCTGGAAACGCGGCGCGGCGCGCTCGACTACGCGCACTACCTGGAGCGCCAGCTGCAGCCGGTGGCGGATGCCATCCTGCCGTTCCTGGAAGAGGATTTCTCCAGGCTGGTGACGGGGCAACGGGATTTGTTCTGACGTTCTGACGAGGGGTTGCGCAGGGAAAGCGGGAAAGCGGGAACGCCTCCCGGCGGGAGGCGCAAGCTTGCTGGCCACGGCGCGACCGCGCCGTGGCGCGCTCGGGTGCTTCAGTGCGCGGCAGCCGCCGCTTCCGACACCGCGCCCTTCACCGGCTTGGTCAGCCAGATCAGCGGCACGATCAGCACGAAGATCACGCCCGAGATCCAGAAGATGTCGTTCAGGCCGAGCATGATCGCTTGCGTGTTGAGGCTGCGCTCGAAGTAGGCCACCGCCTGCGCCGGGCTGAAATGCAGCGTGGCCTGGATCGATTCGAGCGCGGCGTTGTAGAGCGGGTTGGTCGGGCTGGCCTGCTCGGCAAGCTGGCTGTGGTGCAGGATGCTGCGGCTGTTCCATGCGGTGCTGGCAATCGACGTGCCTGCCGCGCCGGCAAACACGCGGGCGAAGTTGGACAGGCCTGCCGCGGCGGGAATCTTCTCCGGGGCCAGCCCCGAGAGGATGATCGCGGTCAGTGGCACGAAGAACAGCCCGGTCGGTATGCCTTGCAGCAAGGTCGGCAGGACCAGCGTCCAGGTATCCACGCCAGTGGTGTATTGCGAACGCATGAAGAACACCCCGGCAAAGCCAAGGAATGCCATGGTGCCCAGCACGCGCAGGTCGATCTTGGGCAAGAGCTTGCCGAGCACGGGCGTGAGCAGCACGGCGAAGATACCGAGCGGCGCGGTCACCATGCCGGCGTTCACGGCCGGATAGTTCAGGTATTGCTGCATCCATTGCGGCAGCAGCACCAGGTTGGCGAAGAACAGGGCGTAGGCCACCGAGATGGCGACCGTGCCGCCGAGGAAGTTGCGGCCCTTGAACAGGCGCAGGTCGATGATGGGGTTCTTCTCGGTCAGCTCCCAGATCACGAAGAAGGCGAAGCCAAGCGCCGCCACCACGGCCAGGATGACGATCACCGGCGAGCTGAACCAGTCCAGGTCCTTGCCCTTGTCGAGCATGATCTGCAGCGCGGCCACCCACACGATCAGCGAGCCCAGGCCGACCACGTCGATGGGCAGCTTGCGCGGGGGGGTCTCGCGCTCGCGGTAGATGGCCCATGTCACGGCGGCTGCGAACAGGCCGACCGGGATGTTGATGTAGAAGATCCACGACCACGAGTAGCTGTCCGTCATCCAGCCGCCCAGCGCGGGGCCGGCGATCGGGCCCACGGTGGCGGTCATGGCCCACAGCGCGAGCGCGGTCGCGCTCTTTTCCTTCGGATACGAGCCGAGCAGGATGGCCTGCGAGAGCGGGATCAGCGGACCGGCCACGGCGCCCTGGAGAATACGCGCGGCCAGCAGCACAGGCAGGTTGGGGGCGATGCCGCACAGCCACGACGACAGCACGAACAACAGGATGGCGCCGACGAACAGGCGGATCTGGCCGATGCGCTGCGTCAGCCAGCCGGTCAGCGGAATCGACACCGCGTTGGCGGCGGCGAACAGCGTGATGACCCAGGTGCCCTCGTCGATCGAGACGCCCAGGTTGCCGGAGATGGTCGGGATGGCCACGTTGGCGATCGACGAATCGAGCACGTTCATGAAGGTGGCCAGCGCCACGGCGAAGGTTGCCAGCGCGAGCTTGCCGCCGGTGAGCGGCGGTGGCGGGGCGAGTGGTCGGGATTGGGCTTGCATGGTGCGCTCCGGCGAGGTTTCGCTTGTTTGGTCGCGTATTCAGGTCGCTTGGGATGCCGGCCGGGGAGGGCCGCGGGAAGGGTCGCTGTCCCGCGCCCTGCCGGCATCGCCTGATAAGTCAGATATTTGGACGAAAAAGAACGCTTCAGGCGCCCGCGCCTTGCTTTCCCGCGCGCGCTGCCTGCACCGGTGCGCTGGCCTGCGGCTTGGGCGCTTGCGCGGCCCGGGCGACCTGCGCGCCCTGGCCCTGGCTATTGCTGTTGTGCGCGACGATGCGTGCGATCTCGTCGTCGGCTTCCGCGCCGTAGCGCTCGAACACATTGGTCTTGTAGGTGGTGCGGTAGGCGTTGGCGGCGTCGGCCACCGGCGCCAGGTGCGAGCCGCCGGCGTTGCGCGTGTTCACGTCCACCTGCATCGACAGGCCGATCTGCAGGGGGTGCGCGCGCAGCTCAGCCGCATCGAGCTGGACGCGTACCGGCAGGCGCTGCACGACCTTGATCCAGTTGCCGGTGGCGTTCTGCGCGGGCAGGGCGGAGAACGCGCTGCCGGTGCCGGCGGAGAAGCCCACCACGCGGCCGTGATAGGTCACGCTGCTGCCGTAGAGATCGGCATGCAGCTCCACCGGCTGCCCGATGCGGATGTTCTTGAGCTGCACTTCCTTGAAGTTGGCGTCGATCCACACGCCGTCCAGCGGCACGATGGCCATCAGCGGGTTGCCCGGGGCCACGCGCTGGCCGACCTGCACCGAGCGGCGCGCCACGTAGCCGGTCACGGGCGCCGGCAGGCTGTTGCGGGCATTGGCGAGGTAGGCGTCGCGCACCTTGGCGGCGGCGGCCTGCACGCTGGGGTGGTCGGGCACGGTGGCCTGGTCGGTCAGCGCGTGGTTCGATGCCAGTTGCTGGCGCGCAGTCTCGAGCGCGGCCTCGGCGGTCTTGACGGCATCGCGGGCGTGCGCCACGTCTTCGGCGGCGACGGCGCCGGTCTCGCTGACTTCGGTGCGGCGGCGCAGGTCGTCGCGGGCGCGCGCCAGGTCGGCCTGGCGCTGGGCGATGGTGGCTTCGAGCACGCTGTTGTTGACATAGAGCGCGCTGACCTGGCGCACGGTCTGCCCGAGCATGGCTTCGGCATTGGCCAGCGCCACCCTGGCATCGGCCGCGTCGAGGTTCACCAGCGGCTCGCCCGCCTTGACGATCTGCGTGTCGTCGGCGTTGACCGCGATCACCGTGCCGGTCACCTGCGGCGTGATCTGCACCAGGTTGCCGTTGACGTAGGCGTCGTCGGTGTCTTCATGGAAACGGGCTTCGGTGTAGTAGTACGTGCCCCAGCCGGCGGCGGCCAGCGCGGTGACCAGGCCCAGCAGGGCGAGGGCGCGCTTGCGCTTGCCTGGTGCCGGGCTGGCGGCCTGCGCAACGGCTTGCGGGTTGTTCGGTTGAGCAGCTTGTTCGGTTTGGTTCTGGGTAGTCATGGCAGTACCTGTATGCGGGAAACTGGCGATTGGCGGTTAGCGTTATTGCGATGGCTGGCTCAGCGGATCAGGGCCGCCTGCTTGATGGAATCCGAGGTGTCGGTGTAGCCGCCGCCGAGCGCCGCGGCCAGCGCGATCTGGCGGTCGCGGCGGGTCATGCGCAGGTTGGCGACTGCCTGGGCACTGGCCAGCGCGTTGGTCTGGGCGTTCAGTACGGTCAGTTGCGTGGTCAGGCCGGCCTTGTACTGGGCCATGGCCAGGGTCAGCGCGCGGCGGGCGGCTTCGTCGCTGCGCACGGCGCCCGCGATCTGTACGTCGATGGCGCGGATGTCCGACAGCTGCGTGGCCACGTCGGACAGCGCGTTGATCAGCGTCTCGTTGTAGTTGGCGACAGCGAAGTCGAACTCCGCATAGCGGCCCTTGAGCTGGGCGCGCAGCGCGCCGCCGTCGAAGATCGGCAGGTGGATGGCCGGGCCGGCCGAAGCGGTGCGGCTGGCGGCGCGCAGGAAGTGGCCGAAGCCGAAGGCGTCCAGGCCGATGGCGGCCGACAGGTTGATGTCGGGGTAGAACTCGGCCTTGGCCACCTTCACGTCATGCGTGGTGGCGTCCACGCGCCAGCGCGCGGCCACGATGTCCGGGCGGCGCGAGACCAGGTCGGCGGGCAGGTTGTCGGGCAGGCGCACTTCCTCGCCGGTGCCCAGGCTGGGGCGGGCGATGGCCAGGCCGCGGTCCGGGCCCTTGCCGAGCAGCGCGCCGAGCTGGTAGCGGGTGCGCTGGATATTGCCTTCGAGCGCGGAGACGGCGACTTCGCTGGTGGCCAGGTTGGCTTCGGCGGTGCGCTTCTCCACTTCGGTTTCCAGGCCCATCGTCACGCGGCCGCTGGTCACGCGCAGCACGGCGGCGCGCTGGGTGACTTCGTCGCGGGCAATATCGGCCAGCGCATAGAGGCGGGCCAGCTCGTTGTAGGCGCGCGCGATAGCCGAGCTGAGCGTCAGCTTGACCTGCTCGGATTCGGCCTCGGTGGCATGTACGGCGGAGACCGACGACTTCAGCGCTTCGCGGTTCTTGCCCCACAGGTCCAGCTCGAACGTGGCGCCCAGCATGGCCTTGTTTTCCGATTGCCAGGAGCCGGCGAAGGGGGGCGGCGTCATGGCGTTTTCCGAGAAGCGCTGGCGGGTCCACGAATATCCGGCGCCCACCTGCGGCAGCGTATTGGCGTTGGCGCCTTCGCTGGCCGCCACGGCGGCGGCCAGGCGGGCCCTGGCCTTCTCGAGCGACGGGCTGCCTTCCAGCGCTTCGGCCACCAGGGCCTTGAGCTGCGCGTCGCCGAACTGGTCGGCCCAGTCGGCCGACGGCCAGCGGCCTTGCTCGGCAGGGATGCTCTGGGTGCTGGCGTAGGCCTTGGTATCGGCGATCTGCTTGTCGCTATGAATGCCCGCGTAGTTGGCGCACCCGGCAAGAACGGCCACCATCAGCGCGGAGAGGGCAAGGCCGGCGGGGCGAACGAAGCGGCTGACGCTGCGAGCCGGCTGCATCTTCTGATTGTTCATTTTCTGACCTATCAGTTAATTAAGCGAAAAAAAAAGGTTCAGGCGCTCGCGAATTTCACAAGCAGCCGGCTGAATTCGGCGAATTCATCCGGGGAAAAGGCGGTGAGCCGTGCATTGAGCACTTGCGGCGCGATTTCGGAAACCTGCTCGGTGATCGCGCGACCCTTGTCGGTCAGCACCAGGTTGACCGCGCGACGGTCGCTCACGCTGCGGCTGCGTTTCAGCAGGCCCTCGTTCTCCAGCTTGTCCAGCATGCGCGTCATCAGGCCGGTGTCCACGCCGAGCCGCTTGCACAGTTCGAACGGGGTGGACGCACTGCCGCGGAGCATCGACAGCAGGATGCCCATGTGCTGGCTGCTGATGCCCAGTTCCTTCAGCGCTGCATCCAGTTCTTCCATCAGGCTGTTGCGGGCACGATTGAGGAAGAACCCGACGCTGTAGGTCAGCGGGAAGTTTTCCTTCGAGTAGTGGTCCACGATGTGCTCCTCGTCTTGGTTGATGCAACAGTAGCTGACAGGTCAGATAAATACAAGCGGAATTTGTGGAAAGTCAGCGAATACCGGTGGCGGGCTCGCCGGGACGACCATTTTATGCCTGTTACGCCACTCTGATGGTGGCTTGCCTGCACCTGTCTGCTTCGTATTCACCGCGCCTGTTGCGATAGCCAGCAATTTTGGGCATTATCCGAGACCTCTAAAACGAAATGCAAATCAATCGCATTTGCGTTTGCGTTGTATCCAATTGTTCACTTCGCTTGTTCACTTCGCTTTCCAGGACCCAATGACCGTTCACCTCGGCCCCGCTGCGCGCCGGAACCCTGCTGCGCCTCAAGCCCGCCAACTTGCCTCACTGGCCAGGATGGCGGTCCTGTTCGGATTCCCGCTCTGTGGCGCGGCGCTGGCGCAGCAGGCCGCGCCAGCCACCGAGCAGGCACTACCCGCCGTGACCGTCAGCGCGGGCGCCATGGCGGACGCCGGCCAGCAGCTCGAGAAGAAGGTTGGCAGCGGCGCGCTGGGTAACCGCGCGCAGATCGATACGCCGTACTCCACCACCATCGTCAGCGGCGAAGACCTGGCCGACCGCCAGGTCACCAAGCTTGGCGACGTGTTCGCCGTGGATGCGTCGGTCTCCGACAACAGCAACGCCAACAATAGCTGGGCCAGCTACCTGACCGTGCGCGGGCTGCAGCTCGACTGGCAGAACGGCTACAAGATCAACGGCATGCCGTATGTGGGATACGGCATCACGCTGCCATACGAGCAACTGGAGCAGGTCGAACTGCTCAAGGGTTTGTCCGGCTTCATGTACGGCTTCGCCAATCCGGGCGGCACGGTCAACTACGTGACCAAGCGCCCGACCGACACCTTCACCGGCAGCCTGGAGCTGGGCTACCGCAGCGCCCACGTCTGGACCGAGCACCTGGACCTCGGCGGGCGTGCGGGGCCGGACCAGATGTTCGGCTACCGCCTGAATGTCACGCACGAGGAGGGCAAGCCATCCAACGCGGTCGGCCTCAAGCGCGATTCCGTCTCGCTGGGGCTGGATGCCCGCCTGACGCGGGACCTGACCTGGACCTTCGACGGCATCTACCAGGACCGCCGCACCTTCGGCCAGACGCCGACCTTCGCCACGTATTCGTACACCGGCACTTCGCTGCCGGGCGTGGTGAGCGGCCGCGGCGGCCTGTTCGCCGGCCCGGACCAGCACCTGTTCACCAACCTGCAGCTGTACAGCACCGGCTTGCGCTACAACATCAACCCGGACTGGACCGTCAGCACCAGCTACAGCTTCAGCAAGGTCTCGCGCAGCCGCAACGAGACCTCCTTCGTGCTCGCCAACGTGAACGGCGACTACGAGGACTTCCGCTACGACGGCACGCAGGGGCATCAGTTCAGCCAGTGGACGACCATGGTCGAGGGCAAGTTCGCCACCGGTCCGTTGCGCCACCAGCTGGTGGCAGGCACGGCGTGGCAGGAGCAGATCGACCGCTACAGCACCGGCTCTGACGTGTACTTCTCGCTCGGCTCCGGCAACCTGGCGCTGCCCAACACGCGTACCTACTACTCGCAGGGTGGCTTCAGCCAGTACCGCGCCAGCGATATCTCGCAAATGGCGCTGTTCGTGAGCGACACCATCGAGCTGACCGAGAAATGGTCCGTGCTCGGCGGCGTGCGCTACACCAACTACGAGCAGAACGGCTATGCGCGCGGCGGGGCCACCACCTCGAGCTACAGCAAGAACGGTGTTGTCACGCCGACCGTCGCCCTGATGTACAAGCCGCTGCGGAGCACCACGCTGTACGCCAGCTACGTGGAGTCGCTCGAAGGCGGCACCACCGTGGACACCATCTACGCCAACGCCGGCGCGCAGCTCAAGCCGATCCGCAGCAAGCAGTACGAACTGGGCGCCAAGACCGACCAGGGCAGCTGGACCGGCACCGCCGCGCTGTTCCGCATCGAACGCGGCGCGCAGTACGCCAACAGCGACAACGTGTTCGTGCAGGACGGCTTGTCGATCTACCAGGGCGCGGAGCTGGCCAGCGCCGCGCGCGTGGGGCAGTTCGAACTGGGCGGCAGCGCCATGTACCTGGATAGCTGGTACGCGCGCGGCGCCGATTTCAACGGCAACCGCGTGGCCGGGGCGCCGAACTTCGTGCTGGCGGCGCGGCTGGCGTACTACGTGCCGTTCGTGCCGGGCCTGCGCGTGGGCATCGACGGCAAGTACACCGGCACCACCAAGCTGCGCCCGGCCGGCGACATCACGCTGGCCGGCTATACCGTGTTCAACCTCGGTGCCAGCTACGTCACCCGCGTGGCCGGCAAGGAGCTGACCTTGCGCGCGGCCGTCAACAACCTGACCAACAAGCGCTACTGGGGCTTCCAGTACGCCGACTACATCCAGCCGGCGGATCCGCGCAGTGTCAGCGTGAGCGCCAGGCTGGCGTTCTGACCCGCATCGGAAGCGGGCTGGCCGCCACGCGCAGGCGTCCAGCCGGCTGAACCACCGATGCCGGCCGGCCCTGGGGCAGGCAACTAGGCGACCTGGAAGCGCCCGGCCGCCTGTATCAGGCCGCGGGCCTGGTCCTGCAGCGAGCCGGCCGCCGCGGCCGCTTGCTCGACCAGGGCAGCGTTTTGCTGCGTCACGTGGTCCATCTGGCTCACGGCCTCGTTGATCTGTTCGATGCCGGCCGCCTGCTCGTGCGTGGCGGCGGTGACTTCGGCCATGATGTCGGTCACGCGCCTGACGCTGTCGACCACATCGTCCATGGTGCGGCCCGTCTGCGCCAACAGGTCGTTGCCGATCGCCACCTTCGAGGCCGAGTCGTCGATCAGCACCTTGATTTCCTTGGCGGCGGAGCCCGAGCGCTGGGCCAGGCTGCGTACCTCTTCGGCCACCACCGCGAAGCCCCGGCCTTGCTCGCCGGCGCGGGCTGCCTCGACCGCGGCGTTCAACGCCAGGATGTTGGTCTGGAAGGCGATGCCTTCGATCACGCCGATGATCTCCACGATCTTGCCCGACGATTCGCTGATGGTGCCCATGGTATCCACCACACGGGATACCAGCGAGCTGCCGCGCCCCGCCTACCTTATCGGATCATCGGTAGCGCCACTTCCCCCCCGCTGAAGTGGGGTTCAGCCGCGGTGCATGCGGCCGTGCGATGACGGCCGGGAAGGGGGCCGGGCCGGGTTTGCCTGCCGTGCTGCCTGGCTCCGCGGCTCCGTTCGGTGGCGCACGGAACCTGACCATGCCAGCCAACAGACTTCCCGCTGGAGGCCGGCACCGGGCATCCCCCGTCCGGTCGTGAGTTCCCGCTCGCGATGTCATCCAGGAGAGACGCGCCATGCCAGCTTCCTCGTCCGTTCTACGTCGCGTCGTACCAGCGATGCTTGTGTGGCTGGGCTTCGCGGGCGGCGCGCAGGCCTACGAGATGGACTTCCACTACGGCCTGACCTACTGGCTGGCGGGGCAGGCAGGCTTTGACGGCGGCGACAGCCGCCTGATCGCAGCCGGAGACGAGCGAAGCGATACGGGCATGCTCGATGCGGTCCATGCGATGCTCTACTCGCTGTGCGTGCGTCACGACCAGACGGCCAGCGCGCTGACCCGCGAACTGCACTTCCGCTCCCAGCACCCGCCGCCGGCCGAGCCGGCAAACCGGGTGGTCGATGCCAGGCAGCCATTCGCCGCGATCGCGGTCGAAGCCGTCACCGGCGAGCATGGCAGCGAGGCCGGCGACCGGCTCACGCGCCTGGGACAGGCGCTGCACGGCTGGCAGGACAGCTTCTCGCACGGCGGCGAGCCCTCGACAGGGCCGTGCGACAGGCTGCTGATGTGGGCGCATCCGGCTGCCAAGGGCGGCGCGCTCTCCCACGACGCCGACCTCACATACAAGTACCCGGACCAGTGCCGTAGCGCTGCCCGCGCTACCTTCGAGCGTCTGCTGGCATACCGCCGCGCACAGCGCCTGCCGAAGGGCAAAGCCACCTGGGACCGGCTGGAACCGCGGGTCGACGTGTTCTGCCATGCCGCGACCAAGGCCGACAAGGCCGGGTGGCTGAAGGGCGAGGGCGTGCCGGATCCGGATGCCATCGTGCGCGGCCTGTCCTTGAACGATGGTGGCGAGCCGCAGGAAGGTCCCGCCTTTTACCGCGGCGCCCGCGTCCCGCTGGCCGAACCGCGCGCGGTCACGCAGCTCGACGCCTCGGTCAATGCGCTGGCCGAGCAAGCCGCGCGCCAGGCCCGCGCGGAGGTGGACAAGGACGAAGCGCAATGGGTCGAGCGCTTCATGCAAGCCTGGCTGACCACCTCGGTGGCGGAGCTGGGGCCGGTGCTCTCGCCGTTCTTTGGTGCCGGCGCCAAGATGAGCGCCGAAAGCCCCCCGATCCGCGCGCTCGCGCGGCTGCGCCTGCGCGATCGCGGGCTGGCGAACGATCCCGGCTTGAAGCGCCAGGCCGATGGCGGCGGAAGTCCGGTGTACGTCACTGCATCACCGGCAGACTGGCGCAGCCTGCTTGTCAGGCCACGCAGCGGCGAGCAGGCGATATTCGTCGCCCACGCCGCGGGCCGCGATTCTCCGCTGGTGGCGATCGCCGTCCTCGAGCATGCACCCTACGATGTGCTGATGCTCTGGGCCGCGCGCGACGGCGCTTCGCTGATCGTCAAGCAGCTGGAGGTGTTCCCGACGCACTGAGGGAATCCGTTTGCCTGCGGTGTGTCGCCAGGGGACAGACCGGAGAATGACCTGCGAAAGGCCGGCGTTGCGCCAGGGCAGGGCGGCGTACCCTGCCGGATGGACAAGCACGTGGTTTCGGGCAATGCTTGCGCTCGTTGTCCGCAGCCTCGGGATGCTGCCGGACCGGACGCTGATGAAACGGAATTTCCCATGCCGAAGCTAGCCACTGCCCTCCTTGCCGCGCTTCTCCTGTTCCTTTCCGGCCAGCCGGCACAGGCCGCCACCTGCACCCCCGACATCACCGAGCTGCACGTCAGCGGCGCGTCCCAGTGCCTGGTGATGCGCCGGTTCGGCTCCGATGCGCCGGAAGTGATGGTGATCTGGCTGCACGGGGACCTTTCCACGGGCGGGCCGGCCAACTACCAGTTCGCTGCCGCCGAGGCGGCAACGAAGGAACTCGGTGGCAACGTGGCGTCCATCGCCCTGGTGCGTCCGGGCTATCCGGACGGCAGCGGGAATGAGTCGACCGTCGCGTTCAGCCATAGCGGGCGCGCCGATCATTACACGCGGGAGAACGTCACCGAGGTCGGCACGGCGATCGAGCGTCTGCGCGAGCGGTTCAGGCCCCGGCTCGTGCTGGTGGTCGGCCACTCGGGCGGCGCTGCGACTGCCGCGATCCTGCTCGGGCTGAAGCCCAGGCTGATGGACGGCGCGGTGCTGGTTTCATGCCCCTGCGACACCGTGGCCTGGCGCAGCGGACGCCGCGCATGGAGCCGCAGCGAGAACCCGATGGCCTGGGCGGGCAAGGTTGACGCCGGCGCGAAGGTCGTCGCGCTGACCGGCGCCAGGGACGACAACACAGCGCCGGACCTCGCCCGCAGCTACATCGATGCGCTCGCGCAGCGCGGGATCAACGCTTCGTTCCGGCTCCTGCCGGACGACACCCACAACAGCGCGTTCCGCTCGCCCGAGGTCCTCAGGGCGCTGCAGGGCATGATCGCGGCCAGCTAGCCTGGCGATGCGAGGCTGCTTGCCGGGCAGGCCGCGGCCGCACGCCGGATAGCAAGCCCGGGTAGGATGTGGGCGGTCTCAACGGCAACAATGGAATGCAACGATGGAACTCAACCTGAAGGACAAGCTCGTCGTCGTGACGGGCGGCAGCAAAGGGATCGGACTGGCGTGCGCGCGGGCATTCGCCGGTGAAGGGGCGCGCGTCGTCATCGTCTCCAGGGATGCGGCCAATGTCGAGCGCGCGCTGGCCGGGCTCGCGCAGGAGGGCATCCAGGCCCATGGCTACGCCGCCAACCTGTCGGCGTACGAGGACGCCACGCGCGTGGTCTCGGAGATCGAAGGCGCGCATGGCCCGGTCGACGTGCTGATCAACAGCGCCGGCGCGGCGAAGCGCTACGAGCCGGAGGCGCTCGACGGCAACGCCTTGCGGGCCGGCATGGAAGACAAATACTTCCCGGTCGCCAACGCGCAGGAGGCGGTGCTGGCCCATATGCGGCCGCGCGGCAGCGGCGTGATCGTCAACATCATCGGTTCCGGCGGCAAGATGCCGACGTCCACCCATATCTCCGGCGGCGCGGCGAACGCTGCCTTGATGTTGTCCACGGTCGGCCATGCGGCGCACTACGCCGCGCTGGGCATCCGGATCAACGCGATCAACCCGGGCTACACCCTGACCGGGCGAGTCGAGCAATCGCTGGCGCTGGAAGCCAAGCGGCTGGATATCAGCCGGGACGAAGCGTTTGCCCGCGGATCTGCGGAGGTGCCGCTGGGCCGCTATGGCCGTCCGGAGGAAGTCGCCGATGCCGCGTTGTTCCTGGCCAGCGACCGCGCCAGCTACATCGTCGGCGCGATCCTGTCGGTCAACGGCGGCCGCAATCCGGTCATCTGAGCCTGTGCCAGCGAGCCCGCCCGGCTGTGCCGCGGCGGGCGGTTCCGGGGGTTTGAACGCGCTTCTCCATGGGGAGGGCGGGGTTGGCGTCACGAAAGGAGGTAATTCCGCCTCATGTTATATGACATCACATAATAACGAGCCAGATTTGGGTCGAGCCTCCGGTGGAACCGATTTCAGCTCTCAGGTGGATGGTGCGTAATATTTCAGTTTGATTCCCCCGTGAATTTCAAAATTAAAGGCCTGTATAGCCACTTTAAACGCCGATAGTTGGTAGCGATTCAATAGATCTTGACTGTCTTCATCCACTGCACTAGCCTTCATGTCATAAGACAACTGATGACGATAACGACGAGACACCGCATGAAGGCCAACATCCTGCAGTTGAATCCGATCCTGATTCCCGAGATCAATGACAAGCTGGGCACGCTCTACACCGTGCACCGGCTGTTCGAGCAGGGCGACAAGGACGCCTACCTGCGCGAACACGGCGCCTCGATCCGCGCGGTCATCACCGGCGGCCACACCGGCATCGGCAGGGCGATGATGGAGCAGTTGCCTGCGCTCGAGGTGGTGGCGGTCAACGGCGTCGGCACCGATGCGGTGGACCTGGCATATGCCCGCGCGCGCGGCCTCCCGGTGACAGGCACCTTCGGCGCGCTGACCGAGGACGTCGCCGATCTCGCCGTCGGGCTGCTGATCGCCACCTGCCGGGGCATATGCCCGGGCGACCGGTTCATCCGCAACGGCGACTGGGTGCGCAATCCACAGCCGAGCGCGATTCCGCTGGCGCGCCGCGTCAGCGGCATGCGCGTCGGCATCGTCGGCATGGGCCGGGTGGGCCGCGCCATCGCCACCCGCCTGGCGGCGTTCGGCTGCCCCATCGCCTACACCGACCTCAAGGCGATGGCGGATGTGCCCTACACCTTCGTGCCGGACCTCGTGCAATTGGCCGCGAAGAGTGACGCGCTGGTGCTCGCCGCCGCCGCGGACAAGGCCGAGGGCATCGTCGACGCGGCGGTGCTCGACGCGCTGGGCACGGGCGGCTACCTGATCAACATCGCACGCGGCCGGCTGGTCAAGGAAGACGACCTCGTCGCGGCGCTGACGTCCGGGCGCATCGCCGGTGCCGGCCTGGATGTGTTCGTCGACGAACCGAACGTGCCCGAAGCGCTGCTGGGGCTGGACAACGTCACGCTCCAGGCGCATCGCGCCAGCGCCACGCACCAGACGCGCACGGCCATGGGAGAGATGGTCCTGGCCAGCATCGCGCAGGCGCTCGCCGGCCAGCGGCCGGAGTTCAGCCTGACTACCTGACCGGCCGACGCCCCGGCAAAAACCGGCACGGTCGGCAAAACAGGTAAAGCAGCCATAACAGGCAAAATCGAGAGAACAGGAAACACCGGCAACGCCGGCAACATCGGCAATATCGGCAATATCGGCAAGATCAAAAAACAGATATCAGGAGACAGTAATGCGAATCACCCATCTGGCGGCGGCCGCCGTCACCATGCTTGCGGCCGGCCTGGCCGGCGCGCAATCTTATCCGTCGAAACCGATCACCATCGTGATCGGCTCCAGCCCCGGCAGCACCACGGACGGCCTGGCCCGCGCCATGGGCGCCCAGATCACCAAGGAGACGGGGCAGGCGGTGGTGGTCGACAGCCGTCCCGGCGCGTTCGGGGGCATCGCGGCCCAGCTGGTCGCGCGCTCGGCTCCGGACGGCTACACGCTGTTCATGACCACCAACACCACGCAGGCCGCGAACCCGCACCTGGTCAAGAATCTTCCCTACAACCCCATCAAGGATTTCGCGCCGATCGGCCAGGTAGTGCAGGGCTACATGCTGATGGTCGTGAACCCCGGCGTGAAGGCCAGGACCGTGCCTGAGTTCATCGCGCTGGCGAAGAAGGAGCCCGGCAAGATGACGTTCGGCTCGGGGTCGTCGTCGGCGCGCGTCGCCACCGAGCAGTTCGAGCACATGACGGGGACGAAGCTGACCTATGTCCCGTACAAGGCCAATCCGCCCGCCGTGATCGATCTCGTGGCGGGACAGACCGACGTGATGATCGTCGACCTGACCACCAGCCTGCCGCAGGTCAAGGCCGGCAAGCTGCGCGCGCTCGGCGTCAGCAGCCCGCACCGCTCGCAGCTGCTGCCCAACGTGCCCACCATCGCCGAACAGGGCGTGGCCGGCTATGACTTCGGCTACTGGAATGCGCTCTACGCGCCCGCAGGCACGCCGGCGCCGGTCATCAACCGCCTCAACGAGCTGATGCGCAAGGCCATGGCCACCGAATCGATCCGTCACTACGTGGCGGACAACGGCATGGAGGTCAAGGTGTCCTCGCCGGAGGAGCTCGCGAAGTTCCAGCTCGCGGAGCTGGAGCGCTGGGGCAAGATCATCAAGGTCGCCGGTATCGAGCCAGAATAAGGCGCGCTCCGTGCGGCATGCGGCTGGACGGCGCGCCTCGCGTCGCTCAGGGCACCGCCGCCGCGTTCCTGAGCGCGCGCTCCACGGCCCGGATGGCGATCAGGCGCTTGGTGGCATCGGCGCTCTGTGGCGCAAGCGTCAGCATGGCCGCCGAGAGGGCGTCGTGGAAGCCCGCGGCGTCGAGCCGCTTGCCGGCGATGGCCGCCTCCACCGTGGTGAGCCGCCATGGCCGGTGGGCTACCCCGCCCAGGGCTATCCTTGCCTGCGTGATCTTCTGGTTCTGGAGCGCCACGGCGGCCGCCACGCAGACCAGCGCCGACTGGTAGGCTGCGCGGTCGCGCACCTTGAGGTAGATGCTGCGTCTGGCCAGCGCGCTGCGCGGAACGACGATTCTCATCAGCAGCTCTCCCGGCTTCATGTTGTTGTCGCGCTGGGGCGTGGTGCCGGGCAGGCGGAGAAAATCCGCCGCCGCCAGCGTGCGCTCGCCGCTCGCGCCGCGCAGCACGACCTGCGCGTCCAGCGCGGCCAGGGCGACCGCCAGGTCGGACGGGTGAGTGGCGATGCATTGGCTGCTGCGGCCGAACAGCGCGAACGCGCGGGTGGCGCCCGCGGCGAGCGCGGCGCAGCCGCTGCCGGGTGTGCGCTTGTTGCAGGCCGCATCGACGGCACCGTTGCGGAAGTAGACGCAGCGCGTACGCTGCAGCAGGTTGCCGCCCAGCGTGCCGGCGTTGCGGGTCTGCGGCGAGCCGCTTTGTTCCAGCGCCATGGCGATCGCCGGGCACTCGCGCACCACGTCGGCGTGGGCTGCCACGTCGCTCATGCGCGTCAGCGCGCCAAGCACCAGATCGGTGGCGGTGAGCTCGATCTGGCCGAGCTCGGCAATGCCGCTCAGATCGACCAGCGTGCCGGGTGCGCAGACGCCTTCGCGCATCAGGTTCAGCAACTCCACGCCGCCGGCGATGCACATGGCGTCGCCCGCCGCGATCGCCGTCAGGGCGTCCGCGACGCTGGTGGCGCGTACCCACGCGAACGCGCGCACGTCAGGTCCCGCCGTCGCGGGCGTAGGCCAGTACCGCCGCCACGATATTCGGATAGGCGCCGCAGCGGCACAGGTTGCCGCACATCCAGGTGCGCACTTCGTCTTCGGTGCCGGCATGGCCTTCGGTTACACAGGCCAGCGCCGACATGACCTGGCCGGCGGTGCAGTAGCCGCACTGGAAGGCATCCTGCTTGACGAACGCGCGCTGCAGGGCGTGCAGCTTCGTCGCCGATGGCGCCACGCCCTCGATGGTCTTGACGGCATGCCCGTCCGCCATCACCGCCAGCATCAGGCAGCCGAGCACGCGCCGTCCGTCCACATGCACGGTGCAACTGCCGCACTCGCCACGGTTGCAGCCTACCTTGGTGCCGTACAGCCCCAGGGTATCGCGCAGCGTGTCGGCGAGGGTGGCGCGGGTATCGACGCTGAGCTCGTGCGGAGCGCCGTTGACAGTCAGGTGGATCGTGGCGATAGCCATGGCGTGCCTCTCCAGCGCTTCAGTTCAGCAGGTCGTCGATGCGGATCGGCAGGCGGCGCACGCGCACGCCGGTGGCATGGTAGACCGCGTTGGCGATACCCGCGGCCAGGCCGACGATGCCCAGCTCGCCCACGCCCTTGCTGCCCAGCGGATTTGCCTTGTCGTCCACCTCCTTGACCAGCAGCACGTCGATCTGCGGCACGTCGGCGCAGGTGGGAAGCAGGTAAGACAACAGGCTGGCATTGACAAAGCCGCCCGCAACCGAATCGGCCGGCGAGTCTTCCAGCAGCGCCATGCCGATGCCGCCGACGATGCCACCGGCCAGCTGGCTCCTGACCAGCATCGGATTGACTACCTGCCCGACGCCGAACGCGCTGACGACCCGGCTCACGCGCGGCACCGGCAGCCCGGGGTCCACCACGACCTCGACGAAATGCGCACCGAAGGACAGCATCGGCCCCGGCGGCGTAGCCGGTGGCGCGGCATTCGCGGCGGCCTCCAGCGTGGCCCCGCCACTGGCCGCGATGATGGCTTCGAGCGCGACGCCGCTCTGGGGCGTGGCCTTCAGGAACGCGCGGCCGTCGGCTGTGTCCATGTCGGCCGGGGCTGCGCCTGACAACACGGTGCCCGCTTGCGCAGAGGCGGCGGCCAGCAGCTTGCCCTGCAGGTCACGGCTGGCCGCCAGCACGGCTGACCCGACGCTGGCCAGCGTGCGCGATCCGCCCGAGACGGTGGTCTTCGGTAGCACCGTATCGCCGATCTCCACGCGCACGCGCGCCAGCGCCACGCCCACGCCGTCGGCCGCGATCTGCGCCAGCGCGGTGCAGATGCCGCCGCCCATCTCGTGCGTGCCGCTCTTGACCGTGACCGTGCCGGTGCCATCGATGCCCACGCTGGCGGAGGCGGCCGAACGGTTGACCGGATAGGCGGCGCTCGCCATGCCCCAGCCGATGCGCTGCCCCTGCGCATCGTGCATCGATCCCGGCGCGCTGGTGCGTGCCGACCAGCCGAAGCGCTGCGCGGCCATCTCATAGCATTGGCGCAGGCTGTTCGAGGTCCATGCCGCGCCCGAGACCGGGTCGGTGCTGGCGAAATTCTTCACCCGCAGCGCCACGGGGTCGATGCCAACCGCCACCGCGAGTTCGTCCATGGCCGACTCCAGCGCAAAGAAGCCGGTCGCTTCGCCGGGGGCGCGCATGGTGGTGGGCGTGGGCAGATCCAGCCGGACCAGCGCGCGGCTGACCTGGCCGGTGGGGCAGCGGTAGATCATGCGCGTGCGCGAAGTGGCCGGCTCGACAAAGTCGTCGTTCATCGAGGTGGTGGTCTTGGCGGCATGCGTGAGCGCCTTCAGCGTGCCGTCGCTGGCCGCCTGCAAGGTCAGGTGCTGCTCGGTATGGGGGCGGTGCCCGACCATCGAGAACATCTGGTTGCGCGAGAGCGCCAGCACCACCGGCTTGCCTACCATCTTCGCGGCAACGGCGGCCAGCAGCACATGCGGCCATGTGAGCCGCTTCGAGCCGAACGAGCCGCCGACGAATTTCGATTGCACGCGGACCTTGGCCACCGGCATGCCGAAACAGGCCGCCACCATGGCCTGCACGCCGCGTATCCACTGCGAGCCATCGTGCAGCGTCAGCGCGGCTCCGTTCCATGCGGCAACCACGGCGGGGCGCTCCATCGGGTTGTGGTGCTCGAAGGGCGTGACATAGGTCTGGTCGATGGTCACGTCGGCCGCGGCGGGGGCAGGGCCGTTGTCCGGCACATCGGCAGCCCAGCGGAAGTTGTGCAGCGGCGAGGCCGCGGGCCGGGCCACCGGCTGCGCGGCCGGCTCGAGCACTGCCGCCTTCGGCGTGTAGCGCACCTGCAGGCAGTCCGCCGCGTATTCGGCGGCCTCGCGGCTGGTGGCGACGACTACCGCAATGGCCTGGCCCAGGTGGTCGACACGGTCATCCTGCAGCGGCAGGCGGTGCTGCCCGGCGGAGTCGGGGAACGGGTCGGCCGCATGGAGCGCGAGGCAGTTCGACGAGGTGATGACTTCCAGCACGCCAGGCACCGCGCGCGCGGTGGTTTCGTCGATCGACAGGACACGCCCCTTGGCAATGGCACTGGCGCGGATGACGGCATGCACGGCATCGGCCGGCGCGGTATCCGCGGCGTATTTCGCATGCCCGGTAACCTTGGCGTGGCCATCGATGCGCGGTACTGATTTGCCGACTGACTTCATTGGCTAACCTCCCACATCCGGAAAGGACTCTAGTACATGAACCGGCCGCCTTCAATGGCGCGTTACGGTTGTGCGTTACGGTTGTGCGCTACGGTTGATGTCTGCTTTGCGGCGACATAGGCTATCTACGCCACAGCAACGCGCAGAGCGCGCAAAGGGGAAGCCATGAGCGACGAACTCGATTTCCGCAAGGAGCTGGCGCGCCAGCTGCTGTCGTCCGGCATGACGGCCGCCGATTTCGACAACCATCCCACCGTGGCGACCACGCTCGCGGCCGCGCCGGGGCTGGCCGCACACCCGCAGATCGCCTTCCCGGCCGCGCTGCGCCCGACACCGGTGCCACTGGCCACCATCCCCGATCTGAACGACCCGCTGCCCAAGGCCGACGTCGTGGTGATCACCTGGACGGTGGATGAAACCATGGCGCTCGGTGATGTGATGACGCCGGGCTTCTCGCGCGATCATTGGTATCGTTACGCGCGCAACTTCGCCCAATACCTGCCGAACATCCGTGCCCACGCGCCCGCGCGCGGCGTGATGCGCCTGGGCAGCTATTTCCCGGTGAAGATCGGCAGCAAGCGCGTGCTGTGCATGAAGTCGGAACTCCACCTCAACCAGGACGGCGTCACCACGCCGCCGGCGGGCAGCCCGCACAAGGCATCCCTGCCGATCAGGGACCTGCTCCACCAGATCATCGACGAAACGCAGGCGAAGCTGGTGATCACCACGGGCACCGCGGGCGCGGTGTTCGCGCAGCACGACCTCGGCGACGTGATCGTTACGCGCGGCGCGAAATTCCGCCTCAAGCAGGAGTTCCGCGACAGCCCGTTCAACGACAAGGTCTACAAGTCGGACTGGCAGGTCAAGACCACGCACTTCGCCAAGGCCGTGGAGCTGATGGCCGGCTTCAAGGAGCAGATCGCCGAGCCGGAGTTCCTCCCGCCCACGATCAACTACGCACCGCTGGACAACCTGCCCAAGCCGGTGCGCAAGAACGATCCCGACATCAAGCTCGACGGCAGGGAGCTGCCGGCCTTCCATCCCATTCTCACCACCGACTACTTCGAGTTCGGCACGTCGCTCAACCACCTCGACCAGATCGGCAGCGCGGTGGAGATGGGCGATGCGGTGCTGGGCATGGTGGTGGAAGAACGCGCCGCCGCCGGCAAGTCCACGCCACACTGGCTGGTGGTGCGCAACTGCTCGGACCCACAGATCAACGGCAAGCTGCGCAACAAGCCGGCCAAGCAGAGCCTGCAGGCGATGTGGGCGGTCTACTACTACGAGGGCTTCGGCTACTGGACCAGCATGAACAGCGCGCTCGCGTGCTGGGCCGTGATTGCCGGGCTGTAGCGGCACGGGCGGGGCAGGGCGGCCCTGCTAGCCGCCCACGCGGATCACCAGCGCGTAGTTCTGCTTCGCCAGCGCAATGGCGTGGGCCACCACCGATACGGTGACGCTGCCGGCCGGGATCTGATTCCATTCCACTTGCTCCACATTGTTGACGCGGTCGAAATCCGTGGCGCCCAGGGCCATGTTGCCGTGCCACTCGCGCCCGCCCGCCACGACCACCAGGTCGAGGTCGCTCTGCAGCCCTTCGCCGGGCGGATCGGTCCATACCAGCGTGACCTTGAGCCTGCGCGCGCTGGCGGCGATGGTCACCTCGTAGTCCTCGCGCTCGCCGGTGTCGAGCCGGGTGGCTTCGTCAAAGAACTGCAGCGTCTCGTGGTCCGCGTAGGGGCCGGTCACCGCCTGCAGGTCGACCCTGCCGAAGCCCTGGTTGTTGTTCGGCACGGCCCCGGCCTCGGAAGGCGAGTATTGCCCGGCAAGCGGGCGTGCGCCGTTGATGATCAGCGCCTTGACCAGCGCCGCGCTGGGCTTGCGCAAGCGGTGACGGGTGCGCAGGAACTGCCGCACGACGGCTGCGCATCCGGCCACCAGCGGGGTGGCCATGCTGGTGCCGCCGTCGAACATGTAGAGCGGATCGCCCGACAGGCCCCAGCCTTCGGACCTGGTCGCGCGCGAGCGGGTGGACAAGATGTACGTGCCGGGCGCCACCACGTCCGGCTTGAAGCGAAGGTCCATGGTCGGGCCGCGGCTGCTGAACGCGACCATGCCTTCCGGGTTGTTGGCGAGCCGGTCCGACTTGATGGGATTGGTCGGGAAATCGGCCGGCCAGCCGGCGCCGTAGGTCATCTTCATGGCCGGGCGGTCGTTCTCGCTGGCACCGATGGTCAGGCAGTTCTTGGCGGTCCCGGGCGGCGGGACCGAAGACGGGTTGACCTGGCCGTTGGCGTCGCTGTCCGTGCCCGCATTGCCGGCGGCGAAGCAGATCAGCATGTCGCGGTTCTTGTAGACGAATTCATCGACTTCATGCGCCTGCGGATCGTACTTGCCGAAGTTGCCCTGGCTGCACCACGAGTTCGTGTGCACGCGCGCCTTGTGGGTCTTGTAGGGCGGCAGGAACAGATCGTTCAGGTCGCCGGGCAGGCCACCCAGGCCTGACTGGCTGTCCAGCACCGACTGGAGCACCAGCCTGGCGCCGGGGGCCGCGCCGCAGATGGCGCCGTCCGTGCTGGACACGCCGTCGCCAAGCACGGAGCCTGCCACGTGCGTGCCGTGCCCGTCGGGATCGTCCTTGCGCCCGGGCCGGCCCAGCGCGTACAGCGCCTTGACGCGGCCCTTGAAGGCAGGGTGCACATTGGTCGTGGAGCCTTTGTCGAAGCCGGTATCGGCCACCGCCACCACTTCGCCATCGCCGCGCAGCGCAGCGGGGTCGGCCGCGGCCGGGGCGCGCAGGATGGTGCGCGCGATATTGTTGGCCAGCCGGCGCGGGAATACTTCCTCGACGTGGCGCACCGGGTCCAGCGCCGCGACCTCCGGCAGGCGCCGGCGCTTGAGCGTCACGCGCAGCTTGTGCCCGGCCACGGTCACCGCGGATACGTCCAGGTGCGCGGCGGCGGCAACCAGCTTGTGCGCTTCGGCCACCCTGGCGTTCCGGTGCAGCACCACGTCGACCGTGACGCGCGAACTATCGAGCTCGGCCGGCGGCGCCAGCGCGGCCGCCGCCACGGCAACGCCGCCGGGCTGCGGCGCCACCCGGCGCAGCGACGGCGAGAGCTTGACCACGTTGGGATACAGGTCGGCCCAGTCGACGAACGGCAGTGCCCGCACCCTGGCGAGGCTGGTCTTCGGGAAGTAGCAAACCAGCCCGCCGCCCGGCACCGCTTCCAGGACCTCGGCGCCGGCGCGCGCCAGTTGCTGCTTCTGTGCGGCATTCATCGGGGCATGGGGCACCACGACGATGTAGTCGGTCGTGCTGGCGTTCTCGTTGGCCAGGGAGAACGCCGCCAGGGTCTCCCTGGGTGCCGACGTGTCGATCGCGATGCCGTTGATCGTGATGGAAGCCATCGTGTTTTTCCTCCCTCGTCACGCCGGTGCCGCAGGGCAAGGCCCGTCGCCGACATGCCGGCGCGCTGTCTATGCAGTTCTAGTCGCTGAGGCGCCGCTCCGTATTGAATTTTTCTTTTTTCAGCTGAAATGCAACAACACGACGACGGCCGCCGGGGCAGGGCGGGGCACGATGCCTGGCGCGTCAGGCCTGCGTCAGCGCCGCCTCAGCGGTAGCTGCGCGCCCTGTCGCGCAACGTTGAGGAATGCCTGGAGAATTTGCGATTGATCGTCGCGGCGGTACAGGCAGCTCAGTTCGATGTCCTTCAGTACACGCGACCTGAGCGGCTTATAGACCACGCCCGGCAGCCGCAGGTTCGATGCCGACTCGGTCGTCACGCAAAGCCCGAAGCCCCCGGCAACCAGGGCGACGGCGGTGACCACGTCCTCCACCTCCTGCTCGATCACCAGTCGCACGCCCTCGCTGCGAAACGCTGACATGACCTCCTGGGCCAGTCCCGGCAGCGGTGCATTGGGATAGAGGATCATCGGCTCGCTGTCGAGATCCTTCAGCGTCAGCACCGGCTTCTTGCCCAGGCGGTGGTGTTCCGGCAGCGCCACCAGCATGGTTTCGCGCAGCACGGTCTCGACCATCAGGTCCGGCTCGTTCGGTACCAGCCGATTGAACCCCACCGTGATGCGGCGCTCGCGCAGCGCTTCGATCTGTTCGGCCTTGCCCATGTTGTGCAGGCCGATCCGTACCTCCGGCCGTGCCTTGTGAAAGCGCGCCAGCAGCACCGGAATCACGTTGAGCAGGCCCGAGCCGAAGATGCCGACGTCGAGCCGGCCGATCAGGCCCCGTCCCGCGCGCTGCGCCTTTTCGCTTGCCCGCCGCGCCATGCTGAGCACATTGGGCACCTCCTCGAGCAGGGCCGTGCCGGCTTCCGTCAGTTCCACGCCCTTGGCCGTGCGCACGAACAGCGCGGCGCCGAGTTCCTCTTCGAGCGCGTGGATGTGGCGCGTCAGCGGTGGCTGGGCCATATGCAGGCGCGCAGCCGCGCGGGTGAAATTGCGCTCCTCCGCGACCGCGAGGAAGTAACGCATCTGTTTGAGATCCATGGGAGGTCCGCGTGTTGGGAGGAGATCAGGAAGGGCAATACCGGATCGGTATGGTATCGGAAAAAAATAGTATTAGACCGTATAGGGCTGACTGGCCGATGATCCACATCAGCGCAGGGGCAGAAGTCCCGCGAAGCACCAGACTGGAGACAAGCCATGCCCACCGGCCTCACCGCCGCCCCCCCGCCCTGCCAGGGGCCGGACCGCAACCTGCGCATGCCGGCGTTCCGCATGCCCCGGGGCGCCGTGGACTGCCACGCCCACGTGTTCGGCCCGCAGGCGCAGTACCCTTTTTCCGAAGAGCGCAGCTACACGCCGGAGGATTGCACTGTCGAACAATACGAGGCCTTGCTCGCCACGCTGGGCATCGACCGCTGCGTGATCGTGCACGGCGGCGCGCACGGCACGGACAACCGTGTCACGCTGGACGCCATCGCACGCATGGGAAAACGCGCACGCGGCGTTGCGGTAATCCGGCCGGGACTCGGGCGAGCCGCGCTGCAGGCAATGCACGACGGCGGCATGCGCGGCTGCCGGATCTCCACCGTCGTGCGCGGCGGCGCCCGTTTCGAACACCTGGAGGCGTTGGCGCAGGAGACCCATCCGCTCGGCTGGCATCTGGTGCTGCATCTGCACGAGTCGAAGGAGTTGTGCGACCTGGCGCCGCGCCTGATGGCATTGCCCAACCCGTTCGTCGTCGATCATCTCGGCCATGTGCTTGGCGACGAGGGCGTGCAGTCGGCGGGATTCGCTGCGCTCATGGGCCTGCTGGAGGGAGGCCGCTGCTGGGTCAAGCTCGCCAGCCTGTATCGCTCGTCGTCGCAGGCATATCCGCACCTGGACATGCTGCCGATGATCCATGCCGTGGTGCGCGCGTATCCCGACCGCGTGATCTGGGGCAGCAACTGGCCGCATCCCATCTACAAGGGGGCGATGCCCAACGATGCCGACCTCGTCGACCTGATTCCGCTCTGGGTGCCTGACGCGGACCAGCAGCGGCGCATGCTCGTGGACAATCCGGCGCGCCTGTACGGCTTTGACGACTGACCGCAGGACAAGATTCAGACAGGAGACAGAAATGCCTTTGCGCATCACCAGTACCCGCCCGGGCCGTTCGCCATGGCGGCGTCTCGCCGCCGGGCTGTTCGCCGGCACCGCCATGCTTGCCGCCGGCGCCGCCGCCGCACAGAGCTTCGACAAGCCGGTCACCATCGTCGTGCCGTTCCCGGCGGGCGGGACCACCGACATCGTCGCGCGCGCCCTGGCCGTCGGCATGGGCGACGCCCTCAAGCAAACAGTCATCGTCGACAACCGCGCGGGCGCTGGCGGCAACGTCGGCGCGGAGATCGTCGCGCATGCCAAGCCGGACGGCTACACGCTGCTGGTGACCACCGCCGGCCCGCTGAGCATCAATCAGTATCTTTACCGCCGGCTTGGCTATGACCCCGCCAAGGACTTCGCGCCCGTGGGCCTGATCGCCACCGTGCCCATCATGCTGGTGGCCAATACCGGGCAGCCTTTCAAGACGCTGCCGGAGCTGATCGCCTACGCCAAGGCGCATCCGGGCAAGCTTTCCTACGGCTCCCAGGGCAACGGCACGACCAGCCACCTCACCATGGAACTGCTCAAGAGCCGCGCCGGCATCGACCTGCTGCACGTGCCGTACCGCGGCAGCTCGCCCGCGGCCACGGATCTGATGGGCGGCAACGTGCAGGTGATGTTCGACAATTCGCCGGCAACGCTGCCGTTCGTCGAGGCCCAGCGGATGCGGGCGCTGGGCGTGGCCACGCCCGGCCGCGTGCCGGCGCTCAAGAACGTCCCGGCGATCGCCGAGACCGTGAAGGGCTTCGAGTCCATCGCCTGGTTCGCCATCGTCGCACCGGCGGGCACGCCCGCCAACGTAGTGCAGGCGCTCAATGCCGCGATGAATGCCACGCTCAAGCGGCCGGAGGTCAAGGAAAAATTCGCGGCTTCGGGCGTGGAGCTCGGCGGCGGCACCCCCGAGGTGCTGGCGCGCTTTATCAAGAGCGAGAGCGCGAAGTGGGGCACGGTCATCAAGACGGCCGGCGTGCACCTTGACTGACCCGACCCGCCCTGACCGGCCCACCCCCAGACCAGGAATGAACCTGATGACTATCGATGCTTCCGTCCTCCGGGACCTGGCGCCGCACGGCCGCGTACGTGCTGCGATCAACTTCGGCAATGCCGCGCTCGCGCAGCGCGATCCGGCCACCGGCGCGCCGGGGGGCATCTCGGTCGCCATGGCCTATGCGCTGGGCGAGCAGCTCGGACTCGAGACCGAACTCGTGCCCTACGATGCCGCGGGCAAGGTCACCGATGCCCTCGCCGACGACGCCTGGGACGTAGCCTTCCTGGCGGTCGACCCCGTGCGCGCCGACCGCCTGGCGTTCTCGCCGGCCTATGTGCAGATCGCTGCCTGCTACATGGTCCACGCCGCTTCGCCGCTGCAGCGCCCGCAGGACGTCGATGCGCCGGGCCGCAGCGTGGCCGTCGGCAAGGGGGCCGCCTACGACCTGCACCTGACGCGGACCTTGAAACAGGCGCGGATCGAGCGCCGGCCCACGGCCGCCGAGGCCTTCGCGCTGTTCGAGTCCGCGCCGCTCGACGCCGCCGCCGGCGTGCGCCGCGTGATCGAGCAATACGCGGCGACGCGGCCGCACCTGCGCGTGATGGCCGACGACTTCCTGGCGATCGACCAGGCGCTGTGCCTGCCGCGCGGCCGCGAGGCCGGTGCCGCCTGGTTGCATGACTTCGTCGAAGCCATGAAGCGCAACGGCTTCGTGGCCGACGCGCTCAAGCGCGCCGGCAAGACCGATATCGCGGTGGCGCCGCCCGCCGCCTGAATTCCACTCCATAGCGAAAACCTTCATGCCGATCGTACAGATCACCCTTATCGAAGGTCGCGACGAAGCGACCGTCAAGCGCTGCATCCAGGAGGTGGCGCGCACCGTGCACGCCACGCTCGGCGCGCCGCTGGAGAGCATCCGCGTGCTGGTCAGCCAGTTGCCCGCCACGCAGTGGAGCGTGGGCGACCGCACCAAGGACGAGATCGACGCTGCGCGCGCCGCCAGGGAGAACCCATGACACCCCAGCAACAACAAGCCGCCGCGCTTGCGCTGCGCGAGGCCGCGCGCACCGGCGAATGGATCGCTCCGCTGCGCGAGCAGTACCCGGGCATCGACGCCGAGGCAGCCTATGCGATCCAGCGCATCAACACCGAGGCACGCGTGGCTGGCGGGCATCGCATCGTCGGTCGTAAGATCGGCCTGACGGCACGCGCCGTGCAGGCGCAGCTCGGCGTGGACCGGCCCGACTTCGGCACGCTGTTCGACGACATGGGCTATGGCGATGGCGAGCCGGTTCCGGTGTCGGCGCTGCAGCAGCCGAAGATCGAAGCGGAAGTCGCCTTCGTGCTGGGCCGCGACCTTGACCTCGAGCGCGCGGGCCTGGTGGACGTGCTCGGCGCCATCGAGTACGCGTTGCCGGCGCTGGAGATCGTCGGCAGCCGCATCGACAACTGGAATATCCGGTTCGTGGACACGGTGGCCGACAACGCATCCTCGGCAGCCTACGTGCTCGGCACCACGCCGAAGACCTTGCAGGCATTCGACGCGCGCCTGTGCGGCATGGCGCTGATGCGGCGCGGCGAGCCGGTTTCGACCGGCGCGGGCGCCGCATGCCTTGGCAATCCGCTCAACGCGGTGGTCTGGCTGGCGCGCACGATGGCCGCGCTTGGCAGCCCGCTGCGCGCCGGCGATCTCGTGCTGTCCGGCGCGCTCGGCCCGATGGTGCCGGTGCAGCCCGGCGACGTGTTCGATGCCCATATCAACGGCCTGGGCAGCGTGAAGGCCGTATTCGAACCGGAGAACGCGCAATGACCTCGCTGACATCGATCCAGGATCTTGCTGCAATGCTGGACGACGCCGCCGCCGGCGCGACCGCCGTGGCGCAGTTCGATGCCGATGGCACGCTGTCGCTCGCCGACGCCTACGCGATCCAGTCGGCCGCGGTGCGTCGCCGCGAGGCGCGCGGCGAGCGGCGGGTCGGCGTGAAGATGGGCTTTACCAGCCGCGCCAAGATGATCCAGATGGGGCTGTCCGACGTGATCTGGGGCCGCCTGACCAGCGGCATGCAGGTGGAGGAGGGCGGGGCGGTCGATTTCTCGCGCTACGTGCATCCGCGCGTCGAGCCGGAGCTGGCGTTCGTGCTGAAGAAGCCCCTGGCCGGCGACGCGACCGCTGCCGAGGCGCTTGCCGCGGTGGAGGCGATCGCGCCGGCGCTCGAGATCATCGATTCGCGCTACCGGGATTTCAAGTTCACCTTGCCCGAGGTCATCGCGGACAACGCCTCGTCGAGCGGCTTCGTGATCGGCGCCTGGCACGATCCGCACCGCGATTTCGGCAACCTCGGCCTGGTGCTGTCGATCGACGGCCGGGCGGTGCAGGTGGGCTCCACGGCGGCGATTCTCGGCCATCCGCTGCGCTCGCTGGTGGCCGCGGCGCGCGTCGCCGCAGCCGCCGGCGAGCCCCTGCAGACAGGCTGGCTGGTAATGGCCGGCGGCGCCACGCAGGCCGAATGGATCCGGCCGGGGCAGTACGTCTCGGTCGATATGGAAGGGCTCGGGCATGCAGGCTTCCATGTATCGCCGCCAGAAGGAAAACAAGCAAAAACCGCAAACTGAAAGTCGCCATCATCGGGCCGGGCAATATCGGCACCGACCTGATGTTCAAGGTGATGCGCAATAGCCGGCACCTGGAAATGGGCGCGATGGTCGGCGTGGACCCGGCCTCGGATGGGCTGGCCCGCGCCAGCCGCCTTGGCATCGCCCCACCGCCGCGGGCATCGACGAAGCGCGCCGATGCATGCCGAGTGGCCGATGCAGCCCATGCGACGCCAATGTACGCGCGTCCGGCCCAGCCCGCTCGTTCATATTAAGACCTTGGGAGACTTAAGTTCTCCCTATTCCGTCTTGGACAGGCTCAACTTGCGATCCTAGACTGCCTTCACTCAACTCACTTCTGGAGAGCAGTCATGAGCATCAAAGACAAGTTGCCCGCCGGCAGCGTCCTCGGTTTCGGTACCGCCCCGCTGGGCAACATGTTCCGCGATATCCCCGAAGCCGAAGCCGCCGCCACCGTGGACGCCGCCTGGGAACACGGGATCCGCTACTTCGACACCGCGCCTTTCTACGGCGCCGGCCTGTCCGAGATCCGCCTGGGCCAGGCCCTGGCCAAGCGCAACCGCAATGACTATGTGATCAGCACCAAGGTTGGCCGCCTGATCCTGGACGAAGTCGAAGACGCCAGCGCGCGCGATCTTGGCGAAAAAGGTGGTTTGTTCGCCACCGGGCGTCCTAACAAGCTGGTCAACGACTATTCGGCCGACGCCACGTTGCGCTCGATCGACGACAGCCTGAAACGACTGGGCACCGATCGCCTCGATATCGTCTGGGTGCACGATATCGCGCAGGACTTCTATGGCGACGAATGGTTGTCCTACTTCGAGACTGCCCGCAAGGGTGCCTTCCGCGTGCTGACCCGGCTGCGCGAGGAAGGAGTCATCAAGGCCTGGGGCCTGGGCGTCAATCGCGTCGAACCGCTGGAGCTGACGCTGGACCTGGCCGAAGCGCAGCCTGATGGCTTCCTGCTCGCCGGGCGCTACTCGCTGCTGGATCACGAGCGCGCCCTGCAGCGCCTGATGGCGGCGGCCGCCGCGCAGAAGGTCGAGATCGTCGTCGGCGGCCCCTACAGCTCCGGCATCCTGGCCGGCGGCACGCATTTCGAGTACCAGAAGGCGCCGGCCGACATCGTCGCCAAAGTCGAGCGCATCAAGGCGATCGCCCGGCGCTACCAGGTCGGCATCAAGGCCGCCGCCCTGCAATTCGCACTGGCCAATCCCGCCGTCGCCGCGGTAATCCCGGGGGCGAGCCGTCCCGAGCGCATCGCCGAAGACATGGCCGCGCTGTCGGAGCCGATCCCCGCTGGCTTCTGGCGCGAAATGCGCGAGCAAGGCCTGGTCGCGCCCAATGCGCCGCTTCCCATCGATCTCGCCTGAGGAGCCAACATGGCACAAGCTTTTGCAAGCATCACGCTCGCGGTCCCGGCAGACCAGGTATGGCAACGGATCGGCGGCTTCGATTCGCTGCCGGACTGGCTGCCCTACATTCCCAGGAGCGAGTTGAGCGAGGGCGGCCGCGTGCGTCGCCTGGCCAATCCCGACGGCAATGCCATCGTCGAGCGGCTCGAGGTATTCGACAACGCGGCGCGCAGCTACACCTATTCGATCCTCGAGGCGCCGTTCCCCGTGACCGGCTATCGCTCGACGCTGCGCGTGCTGGAAATCCCAGGCGAGCAGGGCGCGCAGGTCGAATGGTCCGGCCAGTTCACGCCGGTTGGTGTGAGCGATGAGGAGGCGTCCGCCCTGTTCGGCGGTATCTACCGGGACGGCCTGAAGGCGCTCGAAGCGTCGTTTGGCAGCAGCAGCGACAGCGCTTCGTCTTGAAGGCCATCGACGGCCTAAGCCGGTACTGCGTCGGCTCCGGGCCGGGCACGTCGCGCGTGCTGTTCCGGCGCGGCGAATGATCGTCTCCCCGCCACGCCTTTCCTGGCGCGGCGGGGAAATCATTGCAAGGCATGCTTCATGCAATATGCGGAGATGAAGATCCGCAGATCGCGGCACGGTCGGGCGTTGCAAGTTGAGCCTCGACGGGACATGATCAGGAAAAAGTTAAGTCTCTAGAGGTCTGAGATGCTGGACATTCGCCAACTCCACTATTTTGTCGCCGTCGCCGAGGAAGAACACGTCGGACGGGCGGCGGAGCGGCTGCACATCTCGCAGTCGCCGCTGAGCAGGCAGATCGCGCAACTCGAGGAAAAGCTGGGGTTGACGCTGTTCGAGCGCTCCCAGCAGCGCATCCGCCTGACCACGGACGGGCGCACATTCCTGGCCGAAACGCGCGCCTTCCTCACCCATGGCAACCGGCTGGAGTCACTGGCCCGGCGCCTGGGGAAGGGGGACGAGGGCGGGCTGTGCATCGGGTATCTCGAATACGCCATGCATTCCGGCGTGCTGCCCAATGCCTTGCGCGAACTGCGGCAGACGCGCCCGAACGTGCATATCGCGCTCTACAACCATCCCTCCGCGGCGCAGATCGAAGGACTGCGCCAGCGCAGCCTGGACATCGCCCTGGTATGCGAGCCGCCGCCTCCGGACGACCCGGACCTGGAGTCCGCACAGGTGCTGAACGACCCGATGCTGCTTGCCATTCCCGAGGGACATCCGTTGGCAACGGCGCAGCGCTTCACGCCGGACGACCTCGCGGCGCAGAAGTGGATTGGCGTGATGCACAGGGAGAGTGCCCTGCGGCACGACACCTTCATTGCCGCCTGCGCCAGGGCCGGCTTTACGCCGTCCATCACCATGGAAGCCACCGAGCCGCTGGCAGCACTGGGACTGGTGGCAGCAGGCCTCGGCATGACCATGATCCAGCAGAGCCTGCGCCACCAGGCGCCGGACGGGGTGGTCCTGCACGAACTGTCGTGGTTCACCTACCGCACGCCGTTGTGGGCGGCGTGGCACAAAGTCAATCTGCGGCCCCTGGTGGAGATTTTCCGCAAGACCCTCATCAGGACGAGCGCCGAGATCACCGGTCCGGCGCACCAGCCGGCGGCCGCTCCTGAGGCAGCGTTGGCGATCGGCAAATAGCCCGCGCTTGCGGCCGCGAGCCCGGCCCCCGCCGTCTCGAATAAGGTCTTGGATGGTCCGCGACGCATCCTCGCGGACCGGCTCCGGGGCAATTCAATCTGCGCTCGCTGAGATGTTGCCCGCTTTGATCGCCGCATCGGTATTCGGGCTCCGCTGGCCGCCCCGGGCGCCGATCCAGTGTATTGCGGAAGCGATGAGTCCAAGCACGATTCCAAATGCGACGATGCCCGTCCAGCCGAAGCGAGTCATGAGCCAGCCGCTGATCACCGTACCGAGGGCGCCGCCGAAGAAGGTAGCGGTCATGTAGAGGCTGTTAATGCGGCCCTGCGCCTTCGGATCAACGGCGAAGGCGCGCGTCTGGTTGGACACAAGGCCTGACTGCACGCCAATATCGAGCACGATGACACCGATAACCAGAAGGGCAAGCGAGGAATCGGCGCCGGCGAGAAGCACGTACGCAAGCGTCACTATGCCGATACTGGCCCCAATGACGCTGCGCGACCCCAACCGGTCAGTGGCGCGACCGCCGAGTGAAGCGGCAAGTGCGCCAGCCGCGCCAATGATGCCAAAGCCGCCCGCCCAGGCACTACCAAGGTGCCACGGACCGCTTACGAGGAGCGCGGCCAGATTCACCCAAAACGCATTGAAGCAAGCCCACAACAGCGCCTGGATGATCATCGATTCCCGGATCGGGCGATTGTCCCGCGCCAGCGGCCAGAGCGACGCGAGCAGGCGTCCATAGGACAGATTCGTGGTGGGCCGACCCCGCGGCAGCAGCGATGCGGCGGCGATCCAGACCGGGATCATGAACGCCGCTTCCACGCCATAGACCGCGCGCCAGCCATAGGCCGCGCCGACCACGCCACTGATCGTGCGGCCAAGCAGGATGCCAACCATGATCCCGCTGACGACCGTCCCCACCGAGCGCCCACGCTCGCTTGGCGGCGACATGACGGCCGCGAAAGGCACGAGCTGTTGCGGCACGCAGCTGACAATGCCAAGACCAAAGGAAGCTGCGATCAGCGCCCAGACACCGGGGGCGAGCGCTGCAACCACGGCAAAGCCGAAGGCGAGCGCGATCTGGCCGAGTACCAGCTTGCGACGGTCGAAGCGGTCGCCCAGAGGCAACAGAAGCGCCAGCCCCGTTGCGAAGCCAAGCAACGCAGCGCCGGCAACGAGATCAACCGTTGTCACGTCGAGGTGCAGGTCCGACGCGATCAACGGCAAGATCGGCTGTGTGCAATAGATGTTGGTGATCACCGCGCCCGCGATGATTGCCATCATCACGATCTTGCTACGGGACGCCATCGCAGGCGCGTGCGGACTGTCGGGTGGGTTGGATGGGTTGCTCACGGCACTCTCCTTTCATTCTCGAGATACTAGGTTCGTAAGTTACCTCCTTGCATCTGAAAAGAGAATCCAGCAAAATTGAGAGTCATCCTTCCATCAATTGATAGAATCGATAGAATCAGATGAACCTTTTTGACTCCATGTCTCTGCTCATCGCGGTCGCCGATTCGGGCAGTTTGTCCGCCGCCGCGCGTCGCCTCGGCGTGCCGCTGGCAACAGTCAGCCGCAAGATTGGGGAGCTGGGGGCACATTTAAAAGTCCGTTTGCTTCACCGCACGACGCGCAAGCTTTCGCTGACGGAAGCCGGGGATTCATACGTGGCCGCCTGCAGGCGGATTCTCGAGCAAATCGGAGAGGCCGAGCGCGCTGCGACCGGTGAACATTCCTCGCCCAGGGGCGAGCTCGTCATCACGGCTCCTGTCACTTTCGGGCGCTTGCACGTCGTGCCGGTCGTTGCGGAATTTCTCGCGCAATATCCGGAGATCGACATCAACCTCGCGCTCACGGATCGCGTCGTGCATCTGATGGACGAGCACGCCGACGTGGCGGTCCGGATTGGTAAATTGCCCGATAGCACGCTCATGGCGACGCGAGTCGGAGTCGTCCGCCGGGTCGTATGTGCAAGTCCGGCATATCTGGCAACTCACGGCGTGCCGGCCGGACCGCGCGATCTCGCCGGGCATAAATGCATTACCTTCGAGGTTCTCGCGTCCATGCGCGCCTGGGTTTTTGGATTCGGCAAGTCCGAGTTATCCGTGCCCATTCATTCGCGGCTTGCAGTCAATACCGCGGAGGCGGCTATTGCAGCCGCGATACTCGGCGTTGGACTGGTACGTGTGCTGTCCTACCAGGTTGCGGATGCCATACGTAATAAGACACTTTGCATCGTGCTCGAGGAATTCGAGTCGGCGCCATTGCCAGTCAGTCTTGTGCATAAAGGACAAGCGCCGCTGCCGTTGAAGTTGCGTGCCTTCCTGGACTTCGCGACACCACGCCTGCGAACGCGCGCAGCGCAGAGTGCACCCGTCCCGCCGCCACATGACTGATGTCGGATGGGCATGGCGCCCGGCATTTCTACGACGAAGTGCCGGGCGCACTGGGTGTTGAGCGAGTCATGGACCTGGACACGCCGTCGCTCTGGGGATGCCGCTTCGCTCCTGCGTAACTTGCCGGATGCCTGCGCTGTTGCCCGTCACGAGGGCCTGCCGTAGGAAGGCGTGCCGGCGGCTTCGGGCCTCGATGCACCCTCGATGTGGCCATGGTGGCACTTTTTGGTTTTTTCCAGAAAAAACTTGCAAGCTCGGTGTGGAACCCTTAGTATTCGGTCCCCCGCAGCAGGAAATATTGCGGCGAATCAAGCAGGGAAAATGATTGCCTGGGTCGGCGAAGGTAATTAGTCGAGGTGAGCGAGGTTTTTGAAAAAAAGAAATTTCGCAAAAAACTCTTGATTTAATTACTAAGTTTCTTCATAATCTCGTTTCTCTGCTGCTGACAACAAAGCAGCGACGCGGTAAGCAAAGCGAACCGCGGCAAGTTCTTTAACAAACAAACAACCGATAAGTGTGGGCGCTTGATAGCGGATGCCCGGTGCGCAAGCATCGGAGCTTACAA
>NZ_JBFRFX010000028.1:0-101159 GCF_052115045.1 Cupriavidus sp. 2TAF22 | reverse complement strand
TCGCGCTGCGTGAGCAGCTCCGGCACCACCCGGCTATCCGAGCAGGCGATGAACAGGGTGCTGGGGCTCTGGCTGGTGGCCAGGCGCTTGAAGAGGTCCGAGCGCTGGGGGAAGGCGTCGCGCTGGAACTTCAGTACGCCGTCGATGATGTCTTGCATGTTCTTGCTCCGTCGGTTGATCTGGTGTGGATCGGGATTCGATGGAGGAAGAATGGACGCTGGCAGCTATAAGGTCTAAGACTGGTTTGTTATTCGAGCCATAGGCAGGGGCAATAGTTGGGTTGTCTTGCGGATCGGGGCGGGCCTGTCATTCTTTTGTGCAGGGCAGTTAAAGGCTCACCATCGTTTCGACCGGTGAGGGCCCTGCCAGGCGGTGACCTTGTCCATGACCGCGTCGGTTACCGCGTCGCCTGCGTACGGAGATGAGCGACTTCCGGGGAGCGGTTGGACGCTAGAGGCCGGATGCGGCCCCGTCTTGCTTCAGCGTTTCACTCAGAGCGCCTTTTCGGCTTCATGGATGTTGACCATGTCGGTCTCGTCCTTGATTGCCTTGATCGCAGAAGGACGCGCGTTGATGCGTGCGATATAAGCCATGAGGTTCTTCAGATGGCCAATCTGCGCGCCGGAGCGCTCGTGCCACATCGTGGCCCAGACATACGCGTCGGCCACCGTGAATTGCTCGCCGGTCAGGTAAGCGCGGCCATCGGCGAGGCGCTCATCCAGCGTGGTGTATGCGACGACGAGCTTGTTGCGAGTCCACTCCGCACCCTCTTCCGTCTGCAGCTTGCGCATCAGCGGGATGTGCTTCTGCGCAATTTCCGTTGCGATGAACGTGAGCAGCTGATCCAGCTTCACGCGCTCGAGCGTGCCATGCGCAGGGATCAGGCCCGCTTCCGGATGTTGGTCCGCAAGGTACGACGTGATGATGGTCGTTTCGGTCAGCAGGTCTTCCTGGTCGTTGTCGAGGGCGAGGACCGGCACATACCCGAGAGGGTTGACCTCTGCGAAGTTGTCGCCGTTCGACGTGCTCTTGCCGAACACATCGTAGTGAATCAGTTCCGGGTTCAGACCCAGCTCATTGGCAATCAGTTGGACTGCGAGGGAGCAAGTGGCTTGGGCGATGTAGAGTTTCATGATTCGGTCCAGTGGGTTTCGTTAGCGTTGCGCTTCGAACCACCGGGTCCGTCGCGCCAACAGACCCAACTGTAGTGATCGCCCGGATCAGGATAAACAGGTCAAAATGATGCGCTGTGTCTCCGGGTTGGAGACAATACAAAGCAGGAGCGGCCACTGCATCCTCCGGGCCGCAGCTCGACGACGCTAGTCTGTCCGCTGCAAAGCCGCCACGATCTGGTTCAGTACGGCGCGTGTCTTGGCCGGCATTTTCAGGCCCAGCGGAATCATGGCGTGTACAGGAGGCCCGGGCACGTCAGAGCCAGGAAGGATGTGGGTCAATCGGCCCGCGTCGACATGCGGCTGCGCGACGCGGTCATGGATTTGCGCGATGCCGAAACCTTGCACGGCGGCTTCCACCAGAGCGTGACCATCGGCCAGCGCCAGCACGGGATTGAGCGACAGCTCTTTGATATGCGGACCGTCGGCCACCTTCCAAGGCCGCAGCCGGCCAGTGGGCCCTCGGAACACGATGGCGTCGTGGCCAGGCAGGTCTGCCGGCGAGCGAATTTCGGCGCGTTGCTTCAGATAGGTGGGCGCGGCGTAGAGCCCCAGGCGCAAATCGCACAGCTTCCGGACGGTCATTTCGCCATCGTTCGGCAGGGCTCCGATGCGCACGACGATATCCCAGCCTTCGGAGACCGCGTCGGACATGCGGTCGGTGAGCGCGAGCTCATAGCTCAGGCGAGGGTATTTCACGCGGAGTTCGGCAAGCGCAGGAAACAGAAGGCGCCCGAAGCCGGCAGGCAGATCGAGCCGCACCTTGCCCATGGGCTCGGCGCGCCGGGCCGCCAATGCCTGGCCAGCCTCACGCAGTCCTTCAAGCGCAGTCTCCGACGCGATCAGATACGTCTCACCGTCTTCGGTGAGCCGAACCGCGCGCGTAGTGCGCTGAAACAGGCGAGTGCCAAGTGCCGCTTCGAGTCGCTGAACCGACTTGCCGACGTTTGACTTGCTTGTTCCCAATCCCTCGGCCGCGCGCGTGAAGCTGCTGCTTCGGGCGACGGCGACGAAAGCCTCGATATCTGAAACGGAAGCATCCAAGCGATCAGACATTGTGTCCTAACCGGAGACAAAGAGTCCCAGATTAGCATGTTTATCAAGTGGCTTCCGACACCAACAATGCTGCCATAGCCGCGGCATCAGCAGACCGATTCGCGATCCCCCTAGGCCGACTGCGGCCAAGCGAGAGAGCATGTACACGAGAGAATCAATTCATTCAGGAGCCTGGCTGGGGACCTTAGCCCTCCCCAAAGCCCTAATCTGGACCCGCGCCCAGATTGACGCCTCGCTCGCGGCAACGATGCGCGCCAGGCCTCCCGGCGAGGACATCTGGGTCTTCGCCTATGGGTCCCTGATGTGGAACCCATTGCTCACTTTCGACAGGCGCGACGTGGCGACTCTCCACGGTTGGCGCCGCAGCTTCTGTCTGCGGATGGTGGCGGGCCGCGCGTCATCGGACGCGCCAGGAAGAATGCTGGCACTCGAGCAAGGAGGCACCACGCAAGGGGTTGCGCTCCGGTTGACCTCGGTTCATCTCGAGGAAGACCTTCAAGTCCTGTGGGTGCGCGAAATGATCGCGGGCGCTTACGTGCCCACCTGGGCCTCGTTGGCGCTGGCCGATGGCTCCCGGGTGACCGGCATTGTGTTCGTCGCCAATACCGCCGGCATCCAGTACGAGCGGGACGCAAGCGTGGAAAGCGTCGCATCCATCGTCGCCGTCGCCAAGGGATCGTTTGGTTCCAACGCCGAGTACGTCCACAAGCTGGATCGCGCGCTGTTCGACTGCGGGTTGAGGGATGAATACATCGCCGACCTCGCCAAGGCGCTCCGCCAGAAATCAAACGGAACGTCGCCTTAAGCGTCTGCGCGGCACTGTAGTTCCCACATTAGAAACACGTGTGCGTCGCACTGGCCGCCGCACAGCTTCAGGCAATGCAGGTGTTCACCCGTGTCGCTACACACAAGACGCGCCTGGGCTCCTCTTCTTCCAGATTGTATCCATAGGGGACACAAAGTGACCAAGAAACGAGTCTTTATCGATGCTCGCGCGAGAGTAATACTGGTTTCCAAGCTAGAGCCACACCCGCGCGACGTAGCGAATGGATGGAGCTCCTGGACCGAAGCACCCGATTTGCTTTGAAACGACTTTAAGACGGAAAAGGAATCTGAATCATGACTACCAATCGCAAGAAACTCACGATGGCAGTTGGGATGCTGCTTGTCGTGGGTGTGGCGGGCCTGGCGCTCACCCATGGCAGCGACGGCTCGGTGGCGAGCGCTACGGCTGCCTCCCCTGCACCCGCCGCGCCAGCCATCGATGTAGACGCCGCCACCGTGGTGAGCCAATCCATCGTGGAATGGCAAGACTACTCGGGCCGGCTAGAAGCCATCGACAAGGTCGAGATTCGTCCGCTGGTGCCTGGCAAGATCGTGGCGGTCCAGTTCAAGGACGGCCAGCTCGTCAAGAAGGGCGACTCGCTCTTCACCATCGACCCGCGCCCCTATCAAGCTGAAGTCGACCGTGCTGCCGCGCAACTGGCTGCTGCCGAGGCACGCGCCAGCTACACCTCCAGCGATGCAGCCCGTGCCGACCGCCTGATCGAAAGCAACGCCATCGCCCGCCGGGACTTCGACGAGAAGCACAATGCCGCGCGCGAAGCATCGGCAAGCCTCAAGGCCGCGCGTGCCGCGCTCGAGGCAGCCAGGGTGACGCTCTCGTACACCAACGTCGTGGCGCCGGTAGCAGGCCGCGTGTCGCGCGCCGAACTGACGGTTGGCAACATCGTATCGGTGGGCGCCGGTGCGCCGCTGCTCACCACGCTGGTGTCGGTGTCGCCGATCTACGCCTCGTTCGACGCCGACGAACAGACCTACCTGCGCACGCTGCGTCGCGGTGCCAATTCGCCGATGCCGGTTGAACTGGGCCTCGCTGACGAAGCGGGCTACTCGCGCAAGGGCGTGATCGTCTCGGTCGACAACCATCTCGACACCACGTCCGGCACCATCCGCGTTCGCGCTCGTATCGACAACGCTGACGGCGCGCTGGTGCCGGGCCTCTACGCCCGCGTCAAGGTCGGCGGTGGCCAGGTGCAACCCGTCGTCATGGTTGACGACGCCGCCATCGGTACGGACCAGGCCAAGAAGTATGTCCTCGTGGTCGACGCAAGCAACCGCGTGCAATACCGCGAAATCACCCTGGGCGCGCTCCATGAAGGCTTGCGCATCGTGGCAACCGGTCTGAAGCCGGGTGAGCGCATCGTCGTCAACGGCGTCCAGCGCGTGCGCCCGAACGACACCGTCAAGGCGCGCAGCGTCGACATGGTGAGCGCAGGTAACACCAAGTCGGCAGCCTGATACGGGGCAACGGAGTCACATCATGAACATCTCTAAGTTCTTCATCGACCGGCCCATCTTCGCGGGCGTGCTGTCGGTGATTATCCTGCTTGGCGGCGTGATCTCGCTCTTCAAGCTGCCCACGGCCGAATACCCGGAAGTGGCGCCGCCTTCGGTGGTGGTGCGTGCGCAGTATCCAGGCGCCAATCCGAAGGTCATCGCGGAAACCGTCGCCTCGCCGCTCGAAGAGAAAATCAACGGCGTCGAGGACATGCTGTACATGCAGTCGCAGGCCAACAGCGACGGCAACATGACCACCACCGTCACGTTCAAGCTCGGCACCGATCCGGACAAGGCTGCACAGCTCGTGCAGAACCGCGTCAACCAGGCGATGCCGCGTCTTCCTGAAGACGTCCAACGCCTGGGTGTAACCACGGTCAAGTCGTCACCGACGTTGACCATGGGCGTGAACGTTGTCTCGCCGAATGGAAAATACGACCTGACCTACCTGCGCAATTACGCGCTCATCAACGTCAAGGACCGGCTCGCCCGTGTGCCCGGCGTCGGTGAGGTCGCGCTGTGGGGCGCCGGTGACTACTCGATGCGCGTCTGGCTCGATCCGCAGAAGGTGGCCCGCCAGAACATGACGGCCACCGACGTGGTCAAGGCGATTCGCGAACAGAACGTGCAGGTGGCGGCCGGTATCATCGGTGCATCGCCGATGGCCGCAAACGTGCCGATGCAGCTGAGCGTAAACGCACAAGGTCGGCTTAAAACGGAAGAGCAGTTCCGCGGCATCATCCTCAAGACCACGCCTGAGGGTGGCGTGGTGCGCCTGTCGGACGTAGCACGCATCGAACTGTCGTCATCGGAGTACGCACTGCGTGCGATGCTCGATAACAAGGATGCGGTACAAATCGTCATCTTCCAGCAGCCGGGTGCGAACTCGCTGCAGATTTCGGATGACGTGCGCGCCATCGTGGCCGAACTGCAGAAGGACATGCCCGACGGCGTGAAGGCCGAAATCGTCTACGATCCGACGCGCTTCGTGCAGGAGAGTATCGACGCGGTGGTTCACACGCTGTTCGAAGCCATCGCGCTGGTGGTGCTGGTGGTCATCATCTTCCTGCAGACCTGGCGTGCTTCGTTGATTCCCCTGCTGGCCGTGCCCGTCTCCATCATCGGCACGTTCACGCTGATGCATGCGTTCGGCTACACCATCAACGCATTGTCGCTATTCGGTATGGTGCTCGCCATTGGTATCGTGGTCGATGACGCCATCGTGGTCGTGGAAAACGTCGAGCGCAATATCTCGGCAGGTTTGTCGCCTCGTGCGGCTACGTACAAGGCCATGCAGGAGGTGAGCGGGCCGATTATCGCCATCGCCCTGACGCTGGTAGCCGTGTTCGTGCCGCTGGCTTCGATGTCGGGCCTGACCGGCCAGTTCTACCAGCAGTTCGCCATGACGATCGCCATCTCGACGGTCATCTCGGCATTCAACTCGCTGACGTTGTCGCCGGCCCTGGCTGCGCTGCTGCTCAAGGACCACCACGCATCGAAGGACCGTCTGACCCGCGTGATGGACCGCATCCTCGGCCCGTTCTTCAACGGCTTCAACAAGGTGTTCCAGCGCGGCTCGGAATCTTACGGCAAGGGCGTGGGCGGCGTGATCCAGCGCAAGCTCATCATGTTCGTCCTATACGGACTGCTGCTGGCGCTGGCCCTGTTGATGGGCAAGATTGTGCCGGGCGGTTTCGTGCCGGCGCAGGACAAGGACTACCTGGTCAGCATCGCGCAACTGCCGGCCGGTGCTTCGCTGGACCGCACCGAAGACGTGGTGCGCCAGATGGGTGAAATCGTGCTGAAGCAACCGGGCGTGGTGCATGCCCCGATGTTCCCGGGCTTGTCGGTGAATGGCCTCACCAACTCGTCGAGCAGCGGCCTGGTGTTCCCGGTGCTCAAGCCGTCGAAGGAGCGCGGCCCTGGCGAATCGGCTGCGGAGATTGCTGCCGCGCTGAACGCCAAGTTTGCCCAGATCAAGGGCGCGCAGATCGCCACGTTCCCGCCGCCACCGGTGTCGGGCCTGGGTACGCTGGGTGGTTTCAAGCTCCAGCTCGAAGACCGTGGCGCACTTGGCTACGAAGCGCTCAACGAGGCGACGCAGGCATTCATCAAGGCCGCCTCCAGGGCGCCGGAACTGGGCCCGATGTTCACGAGCTACCAGATCAACGTGCCGCAACTCGACGTCGACCTGGACCGCGTGAAGGCCAAGCAGCTCGGCGTGCCGGTGACCGACGTGTTCGATACCATGCAGATCTACCTCGGTTCGCTGTACGTGAACGACTTCAACAAGTTCGGTCGCGTGTATCAGGTGCGTGCCCAGGCTGACCAGCAGTTCCGCGCCACCGCCGCCGACATCCTGCAACTCAAGACGCGCAACGCCGCCGGTGAAATGGTGCCGCTGTCGTCGCTGGTGAAGGTCACGCCGACCTATGGTCCGGAAATGGTGGTGCGCTACAACGGCTTCACCGCAGCAGACATCAACGGTGGCCCGGCGCCCGGTTACTCGTCGGGCCAGGCCAAGGCCGCCATCGAGCGCATTGCCGCCGAAACGCTGCCGCGCGGCATCAAGATGGAGTGGACCGACCTGACGTATCAGCAAATCCTGGCCGGTAACGCCGCCATGTGGGTGTTCCCCATCAGCGTACTGCTGGTATTCCTGGTGCTGGCCGCGATGTACGAAAGCCTGACGCTGCCGCTGGCCATCATCCTGATCGTGCCGATGAGCATCCTGTCGGCGCTGCTCGGTGTGTGGCTGACCAACGGCGACAACAACATCTTCACGCAGATTGGCCTGATGGTGCTGGTGGGGCTATCCGCGAAGAATGCCATCCTGATCGTGGAGTTCGCTCGCGAGCTGGAAATGCAGGGCCGCACCATCATGCAGGCCGCCATCGAGGCGAGCCGGCTGCGCCTGCGCCCGATCCTGATGACCTCGTTCGCTTTCATCATGGGCGTGATTCCCCTGGTGATGTCGACCGGCGCCGGCTCGGAAATGCGTCGTGCGATGGGCATCGCGGTGTTCTTCGGGATGCTGGGCGTGACGTTGTTCGGCCTGCTGCTGACGCCGGTGTTCTACGTGGCGCTGCGCAAGATGGCTGGTAGCAAGCCGATTGTTGACAAGCACCACACGCATGCCGAACCGCTGCACGCTGGGCACCCGCTGCACGTCGTCAAGTCGGCTTCGGCGCAATGAACAGGGAAACCAAGGAGATCATCATGAACTCATCCATGACCCAATGGCTGAGCAAGGGCTCGATGTTGCTGGCGTCCCTGCTTGTTCTGGCCGGCTGCTCGCTGGCACCGACCTACAACAAGCCTGCCGTGCCTGACGGCGCCGGCACCAGCTTCAAGGAGGCGCCGGCTGACTGGACGCAGACCACGCTGAAGCCGGCGGAAGCCGGCACCTGGCAGACCGCCAGGCCGTCCGAGGAACTCTCGCGCGGCGAATGGTGGACCATCTTCGGCGACGACAAGCTCAATGCGCTGGAACAGCAGGCGCTCGAGGCGAATCAGAACCTGGCTGCCGCCGCCGCGCGGCTGAAGGAGGCGAGGGCCCTGAACCAGGCTGCACGTGCAGGCCTGTTCCCCACGCTCGACGCGGGCTTCGGCCCGACACGCCAGCAGGTGTCTGGTGCCTCGCTGCGCCAGCCTGACGGCACCACGATCCCGCAGCAGACGTTGTGGCGCGCGCAGGCCAGCGCCTCGTACGAAGTCGACCTGTTCGGCCGCGTGGCATCGTCGGTGGACGCAGCCAAGGCGGACATGCAGCAGAGCGAAGCGCTGTTCCGCTCGGTGCAGCTCGCGTTGCAGGCCGACGTGGCGCAGAACTACTTCACGCTGCGCGGTCTCGATGCCGAGGCTGAAGTGTTCGCCAACACGGTGAGCCTGCGTGAACAGGCGCTCAAACTGGTGCAACGCCGGTTCGACGAAGGCGACATCGGCGAACTCGACGTCGCGCGCGCCAAGGCGGAACTAGCCACCGCACGCTCCGATGCGATGTCGGTGCAGCGTCTGCGTGCGGCGTCCGAACATAGCCTGGCCGTCTTGCTCGGCAAGACGCCTGCCGAGTTCTCGATGCCCGCGGCGCCCATCGAAGCCGTCAACCTGCGAATCCCGGCAGGCCTGCCGTCGTCGCTGATCGAGCGTCGTCCGGACATCGCCGCCGCCGAGCGCGCAATGGCTTCCGCGAATTCGCGGATCGGCATTGCAAAGGCGGCATTCTTCCCGTCGCTCACCATCACGGGCGTGGGCGGATTCGAGTCGGCCACGCTGGGCGACCTGTTCAAGTGGAGCAGCCGCGCGTTCCTGCTCGGGCCGCTGGCCGGCACGTCGCTGAACATCCCGCTGTTCGATGGTGGTCGCCGTACCGCCAACCTGGCCAATGCGCGCGCCGCCTACGAGGAAGACGTGGCGAAGTACCGTCAACAGGTGCTGACCGCATTCCGCGAGGTGGAAGATGGTTTGTCGGACCTGCGCATCCTGGAAGGGCAGAAGCAGACCCAGGCCGAGGCGGTGCAGTCGGCTACGCGAGCCGCGGATATTTCGCGCATGCAGTACACCGAGGGTGCCATCAACTTCCTTGATGTCATTGACGCTGAGCGCACTGCGCTGCAGACGAAGCGGGCAGCGGTGCAATTGCAGAGCGTGCAGGCCGCGGCCACGGTGAACCTGATCCGCGCGCTTGGTGGCGGTTGGGGTGATGCTTCGGTTGCGGATAGCGCCAAGGCAGACGAGCCGAAGGAAACCAGCGTCGTGAAGCGCTGATTCAGAAGTCCGCGATTGTTTCGATTCTGGATACGGTGAGTCGCCATTCGAAGCCTTTATCCAGGAGGCGTCAAGCGCTACATTTCCGCCTTCCTGCGCCGCCGACATGCGGCCAATCGCTGCGGTGAGCGGCACGCGCAATCTCCCTCCCGCCAAACACGCATCGTTGGATTCTGCACCCAACCGCCGTTGGCGGATCGCACCCAGATTCGAGCATCTCGATGCCATTGACGGCATCCAATCCATTATCAAAGTCACCAATGAAATCGCCAGATTCCTCAACTGACAGTCACGCTTCCGAGCGCGGCAAACCTCTCATCCTGCTAGCGGTCTGCATGGCCGCAATCGTGCTGCCACTAAGCTTCACCGGCGGTGCAGTCTCCACGCCCGCCATCGGCCGCGAGCTCGGCGGCAGTGCGGTCTCGCTGACCTGGATCACCAACGCCTTCATGCTCAGCTTCGGCAGCCTGCTGATGGCGGCCGGGGCGCTGGCCGACGTCTATGGCCGCAAGCGTTTGTTCGCCATCGGCATCGGCTTCTTCGTGCTCACGTCGCTGGCACTCGCTGCCGCGCCGTCGGTCGCGTGGCTCGATATCCTGCGTGCCGTCCAGGGGATTGCGGCCGCTGCGGCACTGTCCGGCGGTACCGCAGCACTGGCGCAGGAGTTCGACGGCCACGCGCGCACCCGTGCATTCAGCATGCTGGGCACGAGCTTCGGCATCGGCCTCGCCTTCGGCCCGCTCCTGGGCGGCGTGCTCATCGATGCGTTCGGTTGGCGCTCCGTGTTCCTGTCGACGGCCCTGGTTGGCGCAGCTGCCATGCTGTTCGGCGTGCCGCGCATGCGTGAGACCCGCGACCCCAACGCGCAGGGTCTCGATTGGCCCGGTACCATCTCGTTCACCGCCACACTGGTCCTGTTCACGTTCGCCGTCATCCAGGCACCCGAAAGTGGTTGGTCCAGCGCGCTTGTCGCGGGTTCGCTCGCTGCCGCGGCACTGACGCTGGCCATTTTCATCTATGTCGAATCTCGCTCGGCGCGCCCGATGCTCGACCTGAGCCTGTTCCGCATTCCGCGCTTTGTTGGTGTGCAGATGCTCCCCATCGGCACGTGCTACAGCTACATCGTGCTCGTGGTGATGCTGCCGCTGCGGTTCATCGGCATCGAAGGCATGAGCGAAATCGATGCAGGCATCCTCATGATTGCACTGTCGGCACCGATGTTGGTTGTCCCCGTGCTGGTCGCCACGCTGACTCGCTGGGTCTCCGCCGGCATGCTCTCGGGCATTGGGTTCCTCATCGCCGCAGTTGGCCTTCACTGGTTCAGCCAGATCGACGTCGGCGCTGCCGGCTTTGCCGTGGTGGGGCCGATGCTTTTGATTGGTATCGGCGCTGGCATGCCTTGGGGCCTGATGGATGGTCTCGCAGTGAGCGTGGTACCCAAGGAACGCGCGGGGATGGCAACGGGCATCTTCAATACGACGCGCGTGGCGGGTGAGGGGATCGCTCTCGCCACGGTCAGCGCTGTCCTGGCTGCCATTGCACAGGTCAGCCTGAGCGCGGTGCCGGCAGAAGCCGGATCGACTGCCGGGAAGGTCAGCGAAGCGGCACAACGGCTCGCTACCGGAGACTTGGCGCACGCTGCCGAGGCGCTGCCGCAAGTCAGCCACCAACTGCTGGTCGCCGGTTACGGAGACGCCTTCCGCATGCTGCTGCACGTGCTGACGGTCATCACCGTCCTGTCGGCTGTCGCGGTATTTGGCTTCCTCTCGCGCACGCCACAGCAAGCCGGCGCGCTGGCTACTGAAGAGCTGGGCTCCAACGCCTGACCTTGAACAACAGACCTGGCTTGCGCATACCAAGCCAGGTCTGTTGCTCCGCTGTAACCCTCAATACTCTTGCGTACGTCTGCGCAACGCTGTGCGCAAAGTCTCAATTCGCCTGCACACCAGCCTGCCTCATCACCTCCAGCCACTTAACACCCTCCCGCGCCGAGAACTTTGTGAACTCATCTGGCGTGAGCTTGCTCGCAAGCACGCCATTGTCGTTCAGCCGCCGCTGTACGGCAGCTAGCGTGGAAGCATCCCGCATCGCTTTATTAAGCCGCGCAACCACCTCGGGCGGCGTCCCCTTGGGTGCCCACATCGCATACCACGATGTAACATCAAAATCCGCTAACCCCGATTCAGCAATCGTGGGCACATTAGGCAGCGAGTCGATGCGCGCGGCAGAGGTCACGGCCAATGCCCGCAACTTCCCGCCCTTGATCAACGGCACGGCACTGGCCACCGACGCATAGAGGACGTCGACATGCCCGCCCGTGACGTCGGTCACGGCCTGCCCGGTCCCGTTGTAGGCCACGTGAGCGATCCGCGTGCCACTGCGCAGATTGACCAGCTCGCCAACCAGATGCGGCAACGACCCAAGCCCGCCAGAAGCAAACGTCAGCTTGCCGGGGTTAGCCCGCGCAGTATCAAGCATGTCCTGAAAGCTGGTGAGCTTCGACTGCGCCCCCACCACAACCACCATAGGCGCAAAGCCAAATACGCCCACCGGCGTAAAGTCCTTGGCCGGGTCAAACGGCAGATGCTTGAACATCCCGGGGTACATGACCTGGATGGACGCATTGATCAACACGGTGTACCCATCCGGCTTGCTGATCGCGACCTCACGCGCCCCGATGGTGCCCGCAGCGCCTGCCTTGGGTTCGATGACAACGGACTGACCAAGCAGCTCACTCATTTCCGGCGCGAGCAGGCGGCCGAAGAGTTCGGTGGTGGTGCCGGCCTGGTGCGGGGAGATGAGGCGGATGGGCTTGGTGGGGAAGTCGTCCGCGGCAAGCGCGCGGGTTCCCGTGAGGGCGGTGATGGCGAAGGTGGCCAGCCAGACAAGGTGCTTGAGTTTCACGGCGGTCTCCGATGGCGATGGGTGATGCGTCGGCTTGGTTGCGGCTTGCTGGATGGCCTTGGGGCTCACGGCTATCTCAAAACTTCCCCGGCTTCCCCCGCGGCGCAATCTCCCACTCAAAGCCCGCATCCCCCTCATCCAGCCGCCGCCTCACCTTCAGCGCCAGGTGCCGGTTGTGCGCGCTGAGCGCGCCGTCGAGCAGGCAGTTCCATGCATCGAAAGCGGCGCCGTGCAGGTTGCCAATGCCGGACATGAGCTTCCAGCTGGTCTGCCGCACACGGGGATTGCCGCCGCCGGTGAGGAGTTCGGCTTCGTCGCCCTGGGCGCGCGCCAGCGCCACCATGAAGCGGGCGAAGTCCATGGCGTCGCCGTGGTCGGGCAGGCCCATGGCGGCGGCGGTCTCGCTGTAGAACTGCATGCCGATCAGCTGGCCGGTGATGCCGCCGAGATAGGCGGCGTCGAACGGGCCATGCAGGCCGATCAGTTCGGGCAGCGCGGTGCGCACGTATTCCATCGCGTAGTTGCGGCGCGCTTTCTGCAGCCGTTCCGCCGGCCAGTTTGCGGTGAGCAGCACTGGCGCCTGCGCGGAATCGAAGTCGGGCGCTTCTTCGCCGCGCGCGAAGCGCAGGCGTTCGTCGGGCGTGATGTCGTGGTCGTACTCGCAGTAGTAGCCTTCGAGCCCGGGCTGCCCATCCATGGTCTGCTTGGTGCAGACGAAGCCCAGGCGCTGCGTGCCGAGCGACACGCCGTTGTGCGCGTGCCAGCCGCGCAGCACCGCGCGCGAGACTTCGCCGGGAATGGCGCAGACGGCGGTGCCGTGCCAGGCCCAGCGCGGCGGCGCGTAGCGTACCCAGGCTTTCTGCGGCGATTCTTCCATGTACTCGACCCTGACGCCGCCGATGGCGTTGGAGAGGTAGTGATAGCGCGCGGCCGCCACGGCGGGCGGCAGGCCTTGCAGGCCGAGTTTCTCCAGCCCGGGGAGGAAGCGCTCGAGGTGCTGGCGGCGGAAGATGTGGAACACCAGCTCGGCCGCTTCGCGGGCGCCGCGGCGGGTGACCATGGTCATGACCAGGCCGGTGAAGTAGGCGTGGTACCACTCGGCCACGGCGGACCATCTGGCGGCGTCGGGTGCCGTGGTGCCGGCTTCGGTGGCCATGTATCGCGTTTGCATGCGTGTCTCCAGTTCTATGTTTTTTGAGAGCGAGCCGCTGCTGGCTTCAGCCTGTTTCGCGCGCGACTTTGGAGCCGGTATCGGCCAGCGGCCGGTACGTCTGCATCAGGCCGGACACGACGAATCCCGCCAGTTGCGATGCAATGCGTTCGCGGTCGGCCGCGGTCTCGCCGGCGCGTGGCTGGTACCACATGGTGGTGCCGTTGATGGCGCCGAACAGCGGCTTCACCGCCAGGCGTGGGCTTTGCTGCGGGAGATCGCCGGCATCGATGGCTTGCGTGATCACCTGCACGAACAGCTTCTCGTAGTGGTCGCGCAGCCCGATCACTTCCTTGAGCTGCGCGCGCTGCTCGTCGGTCACGCGGTCCATCAGCTGCGCCTCCAGCCCCTGCACCGCCAGGCGCTGGTAGGAGAGATGCTTCATCACCTGCAGCGAATGCGCATAGGCCATGCGGTAGAGCCGGTCGATGGCGCGCGCGCCCTGCTGCTGCGCGATCGGCGTGATCGTCTCGATATTCATTTCCATGGCGCGGCGGTACACCGCCACGAACAGGTCGGCCTTGCTGCGGTAGTGGTAGTAGATGCTGCCCTTGGTGACGCCGATCACATCGCCGATGTAGTCGAGCGTGGTGGCGTCGTAGCTTTGCTGGGTGAAGGCATTGGCGGCGGCATCGAGGATCTCGCTGACGCGGCCGTGCGTCTCGCTAGTGCGCGCCGTGGCCGTGGCCGCGGATGCGGGCGTGGGAGTGGATGGACTCTTGCGCATGGCGCGCATGCCTCCTTTTGTGGTGTGCGATGAAGGGGCGATGGCGCCGGCCAGCAGCGCTGTTTGCGCTTGCGAGGCGTTGGCACCCGCTGCGGCCTGCTGCATACGCCGCGCGCGCAGCAGCGCTTGCATGCGCGCGGCATCGGCGGCGGGATGGCCGCCGGCGATCTGCACGGTGGCCGCCATGACGCGATCGGCGCATTCGTTGGCCGACAACATCGCCATGGCGCTGAGCAGCAGGATGTCCTCGCCCTTGTCGGTGGCGCGTGCAGCCTCGTACAGCATCATGCGTGCGGCCGAGATGGCGGTGGCGCACGACGCCAGCGTGATTGCCGCGTGCGATGGCGTGGCGCCGCTGTCTTCCAGCTGCACGACGCGGCAGGCTTGCTCGTACGCGGCTAGGCAAAGCCCGGTGGCCTGCGCCGCGGCCGCAATCCGGCGCCATGCGGCCGAGCACGCCAGCGCGGCGCCCGCGCTTCCCGCTGCGCCGAGCAGGCGCGACGACGGCAGGCGCGCGTCCAGCGTCAGTCGTTCGCCTGCGATGTCGTAGCCATCTTCATTCCCGATGTCGATGCCGGCCGTGTCGCGCGGCACGATGAAGGCGGACAGCTGTGCCGGACCCCGTTCACGAGGCTGGGCAGCAAACACGACGAAGGCGCCGGCCAGCTCGCAAGCGGCCGGCGCGCGCCCCGTGCCGCGCAAGGCCCACGCCTGTGCATCCGGGATGGCGCTGAAGCCAGCATCGCCCGCGGTGTCGTCGTCGGACCCGACCAGCAGGGGCGGCAGGGTGTCGCCGTCGCCAAGCTGACCCAGCCATGCCTTCTTCTGCTGGTTGCTGCCAAGTTGCAGGACCGGGGCGGCGCCCGCCAGCACGGCGGCCAGCAGCGCGGCTCGTTGCGTGGAGGAACCCGAGAGCGCCTCCACCGCGGCAACCACCGCGCTGACCGATGCGGTCAGGCCAGCCTGGGGCCGGGGCCGGAACATCTTGAGCAGCCCGCACTCGCGCGCCTCGGCAGGCGAGAGCCGCGTGCCGGCGTCGGCAGGCAGTTCGCGTGCCTGCGCTTGCCAGCGTGCGGCGGCAGGGTCCAGCGAGGGGCACCAGATCAGCGTCATCGATGGTCTTCCGGGAGCGCTTCCATGAACATACGCATCAGTATGCTAGGTAACGGAGCTGGATAAGGCAAGCGTGGGATCCCTCGTGAAATCCCTATCAGACGGGGCTTACGGTGAAGAATGGTGAAGATGCTCGTTGGTTTACATACTCATGCGTATGAACTACGCTGAGTCGCATCCACTCTCTCAGGGACGCGATATGAGCCGACATGCCTTCTCGCCGACGCACCAGCGTGACTTCCTTGCATGGCCCTTCTTCGATCCCGGGCACCGTGCCTTCGTGCAGGACGTGGATGAGTTTGCGGATGGGGGCGCGCTCGACAATGTCGATCACCGCCAGGTCGACGCATCGTGCCGCCGGCTGGTTGCCGGGCTGGGCAAGGCCGGTTTGCTGCGCGCGTGCGTGCCGGCTGCGTATGGCGGCCTGGCATCCGGGATCGAATCGCGCCGCCTGGCACTCGCGCGCGAAGCACTGGCGTATCGCGACGGGCTCGCCGATTTCTCATTCGCCATGCAAGGCCTTGGCAGCGGCCGATCAGCCTGGCCGGCTCCGAAGCGCTCAAGGCGCAAGTCTTGCCCAGCGTGATGCGCGGCGAGCTGATTCCCGCCTTCGCCCTGTCGGAAAAGGAGGCGGGCTCCGACGTCGGAGCCATGTCATGCAGCGCGCGCCGCGACGGCGCGCACTACGTGGTGAGCGGCGAGAAGACCTGGATCTCCAACGGCGGCATCGCCGATATCTACGTGCTGTTTGCGCGCACCGGCGAAGCACCCGGCACGCGCGGCATCTCCGCCTTCGTGGTCTATCCGGACGACCCGGGCTTCTCCATCGCCGAGCGCATCGACGTGATGGCGCCCCACCCGCTGGCAACGCTGCGCTTCGATGCCATGCGGATTCCCGCGGACCGCCTGCTGGGCGGGCCCGGGGAAGGATTCAAGCTCGCCATGCGCACGCTCGACATCTTCCGCGTCTCCGTGGCCGGCGCCGCGCTCGGCTTTGCCCGCCGCGCCTTCGACGAGGCGCTGGCGCACGCCAGCTCACGGCAATTGTTCGGCGCCGCCCTCGCCGAGATGCAGCTCACCCAGGCCAGGCTCGGCGAAATGGCCGCGATGATCGATGCCGCCGCCCTGCTCACCTACCGCGCGGCATGGCAGCGCGACGTACAGAAGGTCCCGACCACGCGCGAGGCGGCAATGGCGAAGATGGTCGCCACCGAGAACGCGCAAGCCGTGGTGGACAGCGCGCTGCAGCTGTTCGGCGCGCGCGGCGTGCAGGTCGGGGGCATCATGGAGAGCCTGTACCGGGAGATACGGGCGCTGCGGATCTATGAGGGCGCGACGGAGGTGCAGAAGCTGATCGTGGCGCGGGATGTGCTGCGGGGCGGGACGGGGACCCGCCAATAGGGCGCCGTGCAGCCTCTTGCCTGGCAGTACATCCAATGCCCGCAAAAGGCTCCGGCGTCTGCGCCGCCCCCCCTACCGCTCAAGATACCGCGCCGCCCCGCAAATCCACCCCAGATGCAATTCCGTCTTCGCCAGCCTCCCCGCGCCATGAATGTAGTTGGGCCTGGCATCCACATCGAACAGGGCGGCAAAGGCGCGGTAGTCTTCAAACCAGGCATTGGTCGGACTGAACGAATGCACGAGCATCACGGCGTGATCGGCGTTGAAGCGCTCCGCTTCCAGGATGGCGGAGGCGGTCCTGTGGAGTAGCTGGTACCGGATCGACGAGGGGACGGCCCGCAGGCCGAGCGTATGCGCGAGGAAGTCGAGGCGCAGGTGCTTTCCGGGCGATGCGGCTTCGAGCCACTCCGCCACGGTGCGGTCGAACGGTTCCGAGACTTTGCCTTCGACGGCAATGGAGATGAGCTGGTCGTCGCGCTTGCCGAGCACCCAGATGTCGTTCTGGGATTGGGTGATGCCGCCCGGCAGCGCGACCTGGTGCTCGGGGATGCCCATCAGCATGGCCGTGCCCCGCAGGACGGGATTGGCTTCGATGGCATTGGCGATTTCGGCGGGGAAGCCGTCGGCGTCCTGCCAGCAGTGCGCGAGCGTGCGGGCCGGGTAACCGGTCTTCCAGTGCTTCACCGGCTCGGCAAGGAAAGGGGCCCAGTCATCGGCCACGGCGGCCGGGATGTAGATTCTGCTCATGGCGCGTCCTCCTGCGGCATGGCGCATCGCGCTGGCGCGCTGTGGCCATCGGAGGCAACGTAGCAGGAGGCGGCATGGGCCATCTGTTCGGTTGCCCATAGAGAGACGGAGAGACCGTCGCGGCGGCGAACGCAGCCGTCGGGCCTTCGATTTGTGATCGTTGAGGACTGTGGCTCGCCGCTGCTGCGTGGAGACCGGCGCTGCATCTGCTGCGTTTGACACGTCAGGCCCGCATCTATATAACCGATCGGGCGGGCTTCTCCTTCGCGTGCCACCGCATTCCGGATTGCCGTAATCCGCCTTTCCCCGTCGTGCGCGGGATTCACCCGCGCGACGACACGCACTCCAGGCAAACATGGTCGAATCCATCCTGCTATGCGCAGTCCGCGTTTCGTCCTTCGAGGGCCAGCAAGGCCTGGCCAACGCCAGCGGCTTTTTCTTCGAGCGCGGCAAGCATCTGTTCGTGGTCACGAGCCGCCACGTTTTCTTCGACGAGCCCACCGGCCACCACCCTGACCGCATCGAGATCGAGCTGCATCGGGAGGCCGGCAACATGGCCAATTCGATCGGGTTTTCGATCCCGCTGTATCGCAACGGCCTGGCGGTCTGGCGCATCGGCGAGGACGGGGGCGGGCCGGTGGACGTGGCGGTGGTGGAACTGGAGCGTACCGCGCTGCCGGCGGGGCTGGTGTATCGCGCCTTTACGCCGGATCACCTGGCCCAGCCGTCGGACCATGTGGAGGTAGGCGATTCGCTGCTGATCGTCGGCTTTCCGCTGGGGTTTCACGATGCCTTGCATCACCTGCCGGTGGCGCGGCAGGCGGTGGTGGCTTCGGCGTTCGGGATGCGTTTCCAGGGGCAGGGCTTCTTCCTGACCGACGCGCGCACGCATCGCGGCACCAGCGGTGCGCCGGTGGTGATGCGCATGCGTGGCACGCGCGGCAAGCGGCATGATCTGCCGTGGCTGCTGCTGGGGGTGCATTCGGCGCGCTTCGATGTGGGTACGCGCGACCTGGACGAGGACGAGGCACTGGGCCTGAATTCGGCCTGGTATGCGGACATGCTGATGACGCTGACGACGGAGTCGGGCGGTGCCGCGGGCAAAATAAGATCGTCGAAGCCCCCTGCTTCGGAGTAGAGTGGGATACCTGGGCCAGGAGGTGGGCAATCCTGGTGTGTTACTGTCGCCAGCCTGCCCGGCGTCCCGATCGCGGCTGGATGCCGGCGCTGCCTTGCCTGCCGCGCAGGCTCCGCCGCCTGGCGGGGCACGGTGCAGGGGTGCCAATGTTAGATCTCGTCGCTTTCATCAAGCCGGTGCTCGACGAAATCACGGGCCAGGACGTACGTACCTGGCCGGTGAGGCAGCATGCGGTCAACGCCAACTGGCAGATTCCCGATACCAGCAGCTGCGCCTGGTCGGCCAGGAAGGTGGAGATCGAAATCGCGCACGAGGCCGCGGAGCAATTGCGTTCCGCGGACCAGCGTGCCTTATATCAACTGCAGCGCGGCCTGGACCGCTTTCTGCGCGCACGGCTGGGCTCCCGGAGCCCGGCAGGCTGCTCGGACGGGGTGATCGTGATCGTGGTCGATCGCCTGGTCCCGTTCTAGCCGGCGTGCGCCAGGGACGGAGTGGCCACAGGCAACGCTGCCGCATGGAGCAAACTACGTGAACAATACGCCTAGCGCGAGCTACAAGGGCTTTGATCTCTACCCCCTGGTCTACAAGGTCCAGCCCACCCAGTCGTGGCCCCGCGCCAAGCCGGATCGCAGCTTTACCGCGTCCGTGGTGATCTGCCGCGAAGGCTATCGGCCCGGTGGCGAGCGCACCAAGGTGTTCCGTCTGGAAAGCGAAGAGTGGGAGAACATCGGCACCGCGCGCCGTGGCGCGGTCAAGTTCGGCGAGGACATCATCAACGGCCTGATCGCCGGTGAGTCGGTGACCACGCTGTAGTCCTGCTGTCTTGTCGATCTGCCGGGTTGCCCGGCGGCACACATTGGCACCTTCGGCACCATCGGTGCCGATGCGTGCCGCGCATTTGCTCGCAACGAGCGATGCGGGCCGGTGCGGATGCGCCGGGCTGGCAAGCCAGGGCGGCCATGCCATGGATCTGAATCTTGTCGTTCCCGCGCCTCGTTCCGGCGGCGTCATGCCGCAATGAACGGGACCGGGCGGGAATGCCGGGTGTGACGGTGGCGCGGCGATGGCCGCGACCTGGCCCGCCTGGCCTCAGACGCTGAAGGCGGGGCTGCCGTAGCGTTCCAGCAGTTGCTCCAGCACTTCGAGCTTGTCGGTGCGGGGCGTGCGGTCTTCGATGGCGCGCGAAGGGCCACCGTAGGTCGCGGTGACGTGGCGGCGCACCGTCAGCAGGTCATCGGCGGGCGCTTCGCGCGTGACGGCGGGGCCGGGCACGTGCTGGTAGCTGCCTGCGACCCATCCGTTCGGCGTCAGGTGCATTTCTTCCCATTCTTCACTGACCGACATTCCGTTTCCTTTTTCACGTTGATGAGTTGATGCTGCGAGGGGTGCGCCCCGGCCGCGGGCATGGGCGCCGCGGCTTGTGCGCGTGTTGTCCTGCGCGCCGGCGTCAGAACTTGTGGCGGTAGTTGATGCGGCCCTTGGTGAGGTCGTAGGGCGACATCTCCAGCGTGACACGGTCGCCGGCCAGGATACGGATGCGGTTCTTCTTGAGCCGCCCGGACGAGTATGCCCACACCTGGAAGCCGTTCTCCAGGATCACGCGGAAGCGATTGTCGGGCAGGACTTCAGACACTTTGCCGCCAAATTCCACCAGTTCTTCTTTTGCCAAGGATGATGCCTCTCTAGGTTGGGTGGCGTGCGGGCGCGGTGCAGCGCACCGGCCATGCACGCCGTGGTGTCATTACTGCAGGCGCATGCCCGCGGCGGCGCGCTCGGCGGCAAATCGCGCGGCCTGCTTGGCCTGCGCTTCGGTGCCGTGGGTGGCGTGGCGCATCGAGACATTGGCGACGATGTGTTCGGCACCGCTGCGGTATTCGCTGATCATGTACGTGGCGAACCACACGCCGGGTTGCTGCTCGATGGGGTACACCGACACGGTGTACGGGGATGCTTTGTGTTGCAAGGTATGTCCTGGATCTGGGCGGACGATCCGAGGCGCGCCTGCGCACGCACTGTGCGCGACGGGTTCTCTTCGGTAGTCGCTCGCCGTATGGATTGCCCAGCGCCGTCGTTGCCGCGCACATGCGCGAAAAAAGGGGGCTGGCGGAGAGTGGACCGTGCCTGCGCTGTCTGCACACGCGGATAGCCCTGCGTGGCGCTGCGGAGCGGCTTGTGCCGCGGGTCGGATGGGTGAGGGGCGTGTATTCGCCCTGAATTTGCCGGGTGCTTTGCCCGGCTATTTGGCCACTGCGGCGGGGAGCCCGCCTGCTATCGCGGTGAGGCGCACGGCTAGCGCCAAGGCTGCCGGCAAGCTTGCATCGACGCACGTTCGCACATCGGCAAGACGGCAGATCATAACACCGATCGCGTTATGCTGCCGAATGGGGGTGTGGCGTGGCGCATGCGTCTGCCCGGCGCGATGTCGTGCGGCGGGTTGCTCCGGGTCGCCGTTTGGTTGCTGACTATGGCCGCTGACTATGGCCGGCTACTTGTGCGCAACGGAAGTGGACATGCCATCGATGACGGTTCGCGCATGGGTCACTGCCAGCGCGATGGCGTCATGCGGCGTGCGGGCGGTCTGTTGCTCCAGCGGCGGCACCAGCCGCAGCGATCCGCTGTCGCGGCTGACCTGGGTGATGGTGACGGTAGCCAGGAAGCCCGCGAGCGCGGACGCATTGTCGGGATTGCCGTCAGAGGCACGGCGCACGATGGCGGATACCTTGAACCCCTTATAGATCGCATTGTTCTGAGACATGATGATCTCCTTTCTCCGTTGAGCATACGCCGCTTGCACGGATAAGTACGATTTACTTTGGGGCGCGCGGCGTGGCGCCGTGGTGCCTCGCGGGCTTGCCCCGCTTCCCGCACCGCTTCCCGCACTGCTTCCCGCACCGTTGCCCGCCCGCTCTCGCTGCGCTACTCCAGCCTGAACTGCCCCACCACGCCCGCGAGCCCGCCGGCCTGCGCCTGCAGCGCGGCGGCCGCGGCGGTGGACTCCTCCACCAGCGCGGCGTTCTGCTGCACCATCTGGTCCAGCTGGCTCATCGCGCGGTTGACTTCCTGGATGCCGCGCGTCTGCTCGGCCGCGGCGCTGGTGATCGCGGAGACGATGCCGGTCACCTTGCTCACATTGCCCACGATCTCGCTCATGGTGTCGCCGGCGCGGCGCACCTGGCCCGAGCCGGAGCTCACGCTGCCCACGGTCGACTCGATCAGGGTCTTGATCTCCTTGGCGGCCTGGGAGCTGCGCTGCGCGAGCGCGCGCACTTCGCCGGCCACGACCGCGAAGCCGCGGCCTTGCTCGCCCGCGCGCGCCGCTTCCACCGCCGCATTGAGCGCGAGGATATTGGTCTGGAAGGCAATGCCTTCGATCACGCCGATGATGTCGGAGACCTTCACCGCCGCGTGCTCGATCTCGCCCATGGTGCGGATCGCGTCGCTAAGCGCGGTGCCGCCGCTGGCCGCCACGCGCGAAGCGGCGATGGCGGATTCGTCGGCCTGGTGCGCGGAGCTGGCGGACTGCCCCACGGTGGCGGTGATCTCCTCCATCGAGGCCGCGGTCTGCTGGAGGCTGGCGGCAGCGCCCTCGGTGCGGCGGGACAGGTCGACGTTGCCGGCGGCGATCTCGTCGGCGGCGGCGCGCACGGATTCGCTGGCGTCGCGGATCTGGCGCATCACGCCGACCAGCTTGTCGGCGAAGGCGTTGAACGCGCGTGCGATCTGCGCGACTTCATCGCTGCCGTCGGCAGGCAGGCGCTGCGTGAGGTCGCCGTCGCCGGAGCCGATGGCGCTCATGGCGTCGCGGATCTGCGAAAGCCGGCGAAACGAAACGGCGGTCACGCCGGCCACGATGGCGGCGGCCACGCAGGCAATCACCAGCAGTGCCAGCAGCGATGCCATCAGCACGGAGCGCATGCCGGCGGTCGCCTCGGCCTTGTCGAGCGCGATCACGGCGATCCAGTCGGTGCCGGCAATCTCGCGCGCGCGCAGCAGCTTGGGCTTGCCGGCCACCTCCACTTGCATCGGCGTGGTGGCGCCCAGCAGCGGCGCGAGCTTGTCGGCGTCCAGCGCGGGCACCAGCTCGGCGATGGGTTTGAGCGTGAGCTTGTCATCGCGGTGCGCGACGATCTGCCCGCCCTTCGTCACCAGGATGCCGAAGCTGCCCGGCGTGGGGTGGATGGATCTGACGTTGGCGATCACGCTGTCCATCGCCACGTCGCCGCCCACCACGCCTTTGACGCTGCCATCGCGCACGATGGGCGCGGCAAACGTCACCACCAGCTTGCCGCTGCTGGCAGCCACGTAGGGCGCCGTCACGATCGGCTTGCCCGCGGCCACGGCCTGCTTGTACCAGGGCCGGGCGGTCGGGTCGTAGTCGGGCTTGAGGCCGCTCGCATCCGAGAAGCGATGGCTCCTGTCGGGGAAGCCCACGTAGACCTTGATGAAGCCGCCCGCGTCGGACACCTGCCTGAGCGCGGGAATGGGATCGGGCTGCAGCGCGGCGTCCTGCAGCGAACTGATCATCTGCGTATGGCTGGCGACCCAGTCCGCAATGGCGTCGGTGTGGCCGGTCTGCACGGCGGCCAGATTGTTGTCGATGGCATCGGCGTTATACGCGCTGGCCACGACATGGTTGAGAACGGCGTTGACGGCTAGCGCCGCCACGACGATGGCCACGGATAGGGCCACGATGCGTGCGCGGAGGGAGGAAAGCATGTGATGGATTCTTCTCTGGTTGGCCCGGGTGGGGCAAGGGGGCTGCCGTGGCTATTACGGTAGGGATGTGGCGGACTTGAGCGCATTGCCGGGACGCACCACGCCGGTGCCAAAACGCGTTCGGAATGCCGGATAAACGGCGGTTTTCGCGGTCGGATTCCCGAGCGCGCGGGGTTTGTCCGGCTGCCTCTGCCCGCGCCACCCCGAAGACATGGCGCGTCTCTTCGCGGGTCCGCTTCGCGTTGCTGCCCGCGCGCTTCGCACCTCGCGCAACCGGCCGGGCGCCCTTGACACCCCCGGGGCCCGCATGTTTCAATCCGTCCCACATTCTGATTTGGGTCGACGCCCATGCCAACCTGCCTTCCCGGGCAAGGTGGATCGCGAGAGCGGATGTGGCTCCTGGAGGAGCAAGCAAGCGGGCAATGCGTCGACCCTCCTTTCACGGAGGGTTTTTTGCTTTCTGGCGCCGGCAATTCAAGTATCGATCCGAAGATCATCCAGGCTTACCGGGAGACGCACTATCACGTCCGCGGCGCGACGCCACTCACGCTGAACGTGGGCGAACCCAATCCTGCGCTGGCCGCGCTGCATGCGGCGGCGGGCGTGGACTGCAGCGCGTTCATCACCGCGTGGAACCCCTTTAGCCAGCAGGAAGACGATCCCGCCGCCAATGCGGTTCGCCAGCAGGCGCTGGTGCGCGAACTGACGCAACTGGGCCTGCGCTGCATCGACGGCATAGGCCAGCATCCGACCAACGGCTGGGATGGCGAGGAGAGCTTCCTGGTGCCCGGCCTGTCACTGGATGCGGCCAGGGCGCTCGGGGCGCGGTACGGGCAGAATGCCGTCGTCTGGAGCGGTGCCGATGCCGTGCCGCAACTGATCCTGTTGCGATAGCGCCCGCGCCGCCTGTGCGGGCTTGCGCCGCGGCGCTGGCGAGTGAATTCGACCTGCGCCCGCAAGGCATCATCGAGACGCCGGATCCGCTGCGCCCGATCTACTATCCAACTGCGGCGTACGGCCATTTCGGGCGCGAAGACCTGGGCCTGCCGTGGGAAGCCGTGACTGAACAAAACAAGTCTGAACAAAGCAAGTCTGAACAAAGGAATCTGCATGAACTCGCCTGATTGGATGCATCGCGTGATGCCCAGCCCTGCGGCCAACGTTACCGCACAAAGCCGCTTTCGCGGCTGCCTGCTCGGCGGCGCCGTCGGCGATGCGCTCGGCGCGCCGGTGGAATTCATGTCGCGCGAGGAGATCGTGGAGGAGTTCGGGCCGCAGGGCATCACCGGCTACGCCCGCGCCTACGGTGGCTTCGGCACCATCACCGACGACACGCAGATGACGCTGTTTACCGCCGAAGGTTTGCTGCGCGCCTGGGTGCGCGGCAGCGGGCGTGGCGTGGGCAGCTATACCGGGGTGACGGCGCGCGCCTACCTGCGCTGGCTGCAGACGCAGGGCATGCAGCCCGCCGCGACGATCAGCATGGGTGGCGCGCCGGGCTGGCTGTTCCAGCACAAGGCCCTGCACAGCCGCCGCGCGCCGGGCAACACCTGCCTTGCCGCGCTGGCTGCGATGAACAGCCTCGGCGAGCCCGCGCGCAACCACAGCAAGGGCTGCGGCGGCGTGATGCGCGTGGCGCCCGCGGGTCTCTTTGTCTGGCGGCGTTCCCAGCGGCGCTCCCCCGAGCAGGCATTCGAGCTCGGCACCAAGCTGGCCGCCCTGACCCACGGCCACCCGACCGGGTCGCTCACCGGCGGCGTGCTCGCCGCGATGATCGGCGAACTGGCGGGCGGCGCGACGCTGGCCGCCGCGCTGGACGCGGCCAAGGCCTGCCTCGCCACGCATCCCGATCACGAGGAAACGCTGCAAGCCATCGAACAGGCCGAGGCGCTCGCCGCCGCCGGCGCCGCGCATGACGACGCCATCGCCGCGCTTGGCGAAGGCTGGGTCGCGGAAGAAGCGCTGGCCATCTCGATCTATTGCGCGCTGGTCGCGCGGGATTTCCGCCATGGCGTGGTGCTCGCGGTGAACCATGACGGCGACTCGGATTCCACCGGCGCGATCACCGGCAACCTGCTGGGTGCGTTGCTGGGCGAGGAGGCGATTCCCTCGCATTGGCTCGAGCCCCTGGAGCTGCGCGAAGTGATCGCCGAGATCGCCGAAGACCTGTGCGCGTTTCCCACCTGGGATATCGGCATCGATTCGAAGGATGAGAAGCTGGTGCAGCGGATTTCGACGAAGTATCCTGCCTCCTGACCGCCCTATTCCGCACCATTCCGCACCATTCTGGACCACGCATGCAGCAAGAGAAGGAACTCCGCTCCGCAAAGCGCAAGGCGCTCGCGCTGCTGTTGCTCGCCTTCGCCGTCTTCGTCGCCACGGTATTGCTGCCGCATGGCTTTCTGACCGACTGGGTGCGCGCGGCGGCGGAAGCCGCCATGGTGGGCGGCCTGGCGGACTGGTTCGCGGTGGCTGCGCTGTTCCATCGCATCCCGCTGCCGGGGCTGGCCGGGCATACCAATATCATCATCCGCAAGAAGGACGATATCGCCGACGGCCTTGCCACCTTCGTCAGGGACAAGTTCCTCGACGTGCCATCCATCGTCGCGCTGATCGGCAAGCACGACCCCGCGCAGGTGGTGGCGCAGTGGCTGGCGTCGCCGGCCAACACGCGGGAGATCGGCGATGTGGTGGCCAGGGCGGCCGGCACGCTCCTCGATGTGATGGACGAGAAGAACATCCAGAAGCTGATCCGCAACGCCGCGCACACCATGATCGGCAAGGTGGACTTGTCCCGCTCGGCCGCCACCATCCTGGAGAGCCTGACCGAGAACGGACGCCACCAGGCGCTGCTGGACGAATCGCTCGCGCAGCTGATCGCCCTGCTGAACCAGCCGGCCACGCGCGCCTTTATCTCGGAGCGCATCGTGGAGTGGCTCAAGAGCGATCACCCCAGGAAGGAGCGACTCCTGCCCAGCGAATGGATCGGCAGCAATGGCGCCGACCTGATCGCCGCCGCGCTCGGGCGCGTGCTGGGGCAGGTGGAGGCCGACGACAGCCACCAGCTGCGCAAGGCGTTCGATACGGCCGTGCAGAAGCTGATCGCGCGCCTGAAGGACGATCCCGCCTTCCATGCCAGGGCGGAGCAGATCCGGCAGCAGCTCAGGGGCGACAGCGCGCTCAATGCGTATATCGGCAGCCTGTGGACGGACTGGTGCCGCTGGCTCAAGCAAGACCTCGCTCGCGAGGACTCCGTGGTACGCCAGAGGGTGATGGAGGCGGGGCACTGGATCGGCGCGGAGCTGACGCGCAACACCGCGTTGCGCGCCTCGCTCAACGATCACCTGCGCGACGCGGCGCGCGGCATGGCGCCGGATTTCGCGGATTTCATCACGCGCCATATCAGCAGCACGGTACGCGGCTGGGATGCGCGCGAGATGTCGCGGCAGATCGAGCTGAACGTCGGCCGCGACCTGCAGTACATCCGCATGAACGGCACGGTGGTGGGCGGGCTGATCGGGGCCGCGCTATACCTGCTGGCGCAGTTGCCGGGGTGGATCGGACGGTAGCGGACGCGCCGCCAGGCGGCGGCGCGAGTCCGGCAACAAGGGCAATAAGGGCAAAGAGCGCTTAGTGGTTACGCCGGCAGATGATGCGCTTCCACGATCCGGCCGGCATTCAGCTTCAGCGCCAGGACGGTCGGCTTCTGTTGCTCCAGCAGCATTGCCTCGCCGGCGGCCAGGCCGCGGCCCTRCTCGCGCATGGCGGCGCCGGCGGCGGCCAGTTCACCCTGGATCCACTTGCGCAGGCTTGCACGCTTCTCGGTCAGCGCGGACTCGAACTCCAGCCGTGACTTCACGGATTCGATCTTGCCTTCCATCAGTTGCTTCGCCTCATCCAGCAGGCCGCCGGACCGGGCGAGGGAGTCGACCGAATCCTGCAGGCTGCTGAGGCGCGCCTGCTTCATGTGATGCTCGCCCGGGAAAGCCGACAGCAACTGCCAGCCCGCCACGCGTGCGCGCACGCACAACAGCCATTGCTCGTACAGTCCGTCCAGCAGCGTCTGCCGCTCGCGGATCTTCGTCACCAGGCCGTTGGTGCGGAACGTATCGGGATCCTTGATCTCCGCGATGCCCTGCGTTTCGCGCGTCAGTTCGGCCTTGAGGTGCCGCTCGGTGGCCAGCAGCTGCCCCTCGTAGTCCTCGAGTTTCTGGCGTACCGCAGGCGAGAGCTCGCCCTGGAACAGCGCGTGAGCAACCTGGCGCAGGTAGTCGAGCGCGCCAAGAATGCCGGCCTTGCGCTCGTCGCGCAGGAAGGCTTCGATGCGTTCCACGCCCTGCTTGATCTCGTCGAGCTTCTTGCCAATGTCGGCCAGATGCTTCTGGGCGACGATCAGCGAGGCGATGTTCAGGATGGCCGCCGCATTCACCATCTTCGACAGGCGTGACGGGTCCAGTAGCCTGGCTTGTTGCTTGATACCCTTGGCGCCCATCGTAAACGCGCGATAGCCCTCGCCATCGGCTGCCTTGACCAGCGGGCCGTCGATGATCACCTTCATATAGCCGCCGCGGGCGACTTCGCGCGCGCTCAGCAAGTTGGGCACCGCCTGGAGGACCGGACTCAGCTGGCTGAGGGTGGTGCTGTCGGCCTCCACCTTGCGCGCGCCTTTGGGCAGCTTGCCGTCCAGCGCGGTGATGCTGAGGACGGGTTCTTCGGCCGACGGACCCACCAGGATGGCGACGGTATCCTCGGCTTGCTCCGGTTGTGCCGCCGTGGGGGCTTGCGTGGCGGGCGTGGCCGGCGGTTGCATGATCGCGGCCGCGGGAGCGGGTGCGGCGGCTGGTGTGCGGCGGCGCAGTACCAGCACGGCGGCAATGACGACGAGGACGGCGATGCCGGCCCAGATGAAAGCGTTCACGATGACTCCTGGAATTGATGGGCGGCCGGCGCGGCCCAGCCAGGCCGCCGCCTACCGTGTGTCATGGCGGTGCGCCAGGACAGATACACGGCACACCAATGCCGGATTGATATCGGCCAGCGCGGCGCTTCCTTCACCCCTCTCAAGGGGGGCGCACTGCGAAGGCCGGCGGCCGCGCTTCAGCGGCTGTGCAGCGGCGACACGGTGTCGGCCGCACCGGCGCGCTGCGCGTCCTGCTTCAGCTTTCCGATATACAAGCCCAGGCCGATGGCAGAGACCGCGCCGGCGGCAAACGCGATGGCGAAGGCGGCGAGGCTCTCCAGCGGGGAATTGTTGTTGATCATGATCGATTGCTTCCTGTGAATGACCTTCAATGGTTAAGGGACCGGCGCGCGTTCATGCCGCCGCGGCGAGACCGGGGCCGACCGGAATCACCTGCCCCGACGTCACCAGCACGATCAGCCCGCGGCTGGCCCCGGTCATGTCGAGGTAGCTGCGCACCTGTGCGCGGTAGTGATCGAGGGTGGCGGGATCGGGGCGCACGTCGCTCTTCCAGTCGACGATGACCTGCGGCGTGCCGTCGTCGGCGAAGGTGGCGGCATCGGCGATGCCGACGGTGGCGCTTTCCTGGTCCGCCGTCACGGCCGAGCCATAGACCGGATACTCCGGTACCAGTCCGGGGCGCAGCGCCGCGATGTCGGGCAGGGCCAGCGTGCGCAGCACGCACCGGGCCATCTCGGCCGGCGCGAGGCCGGCCGCGGGATCGTCGCCGGGCTCGCGGCCGAGCATGCGCACGAGCGTCTCCCCGCGCGCGGTGAGGGCCGTCACGTTTTCTTCGGTTTCGCCGCTCAGGACTTCCTCGAGCAGCTTGTGGATGACGAGGCCGCGCTCGCGCCCGCCTTGCACGGCGGGATAGGCGGGATAGGCGGGATAGGCGGAGGCGCCCGCGGGCTCCGCGTCGTCGGTGGCCAGCATGATGGTGGGCACTTCTTCCTGCAGCAGCGGGCCGCCGGCACCTTCATCGCGGCTGGGCGCCAGCCATGCCAGCCGCTTGTGCTGCAGGACGATGGACAGGGCTTCGTCGCCGAACGACTGCCGGGTCTGCCGGTTCTCCACGGTGGCGCCGGCGGCGGCCACGCCGTCGGGCAGGTCGTGCGGCACGAGCGGATCCAGCGCGGACAGCGACAGGTCGAGCAGGTTGACCCATGCGCTGTTGCTGGCGGGCGTATCGAGCCGGGGCAGCACCAGCAGTTCGCGTGCACGCGTGGCGGCCACGTACCAGAGGCGGATGCGTTCGCGCGCGAGCTCGGCCTTCTCGGCGTCGCGCGCGGCCTCGTAGCCTGCGGGCGTGAGGCCATACACGGGGCAATGGAAATGGCCGCTGGCGCGTTCGACCACGGCGGTGTCGGTGGCGACCACCTCGGTCATGGTGTTGACCGGCACCACGATGGGCCACTCGAGCCCCTTGGCCGCGTGCATGGTGTAGAGCGCCACGGCTTCTTCCTGCGCATCGGGGCGGCCTTCGCTGGCACGCGCGGCGTCGCTCCACGCCGCGCTCATGGTTTCGGCGAAGGCGCGCAGGCCGCGCACGCCATAGGCACGCGCCAGGTTTAGGTAGAGGTCGACGTTGGCCAGCGCGCGCTCGGCCTGGCCGTGGTGGCGCTCGAGCAGGATGGCGCGCACGTGCAGTGCATCGACCGCCTGCGCGATCAGGTCGTAGGGCGTGGTGGCGTTGGCCTTGCGGCGCAGCGCCTGCAGCTTGCCGATGAGGTCGCGCGCGAGGTCGTGCGCAATATGTTGAGTTTCCACGCGCAGGTCCAGCCGGGGCAGGCTGTCGGGCGCATCTTCCGCGCGCGGCAGCTGCCACACGATGTCGAGCAGTTCTTCTTCCGTGAGGCCGGCCAGCGGCCCGCGCAGCAGCGCGCCGAGGGCCAGCGTGTCGCGCGTGTCGGCCAGCACGCGGGTCAGCGCGATCAGGTCCTGGATTTCCTGGCGCTGGTAGAAGCCCTTGCCGGCCTGCGTGGCGACGGGCACGCCGCGCCGCTCGAGCGCGGCTTCGTAGCGCCACAGGTCGCTGCCGGAGGGCGCCAGCAGCGCGATGTCGCCGGGCCGGCACTTGCGCTGCGCACCGGTCTTGCGGTCGGCGATGTCGTGGTTGCCGATCATGCGCGCGCACATCTCGGCGACCGCGCCGGCCTCGGCCTCGCGCAGGTGCTCGGCGGCCACCTTTCCGTCCGCGCCGGTCACCGCCACGTCCAGTGCCAGCACGCCTGGCTGGCCGTCGTCGTTGGCATCGTACGGCGTGAGCGCGGTGAAGCCGGGCTGGTCGGGGCTGGACAGGATGGCCTCGAAGCGCGCGTTGACGTACGCCAGGATCGGTGCGCGCGAGCGGAAGTTGGTGGAGATCGCCAGCACGCTGTCGCGGTCCTGCGCGGCGAAGGCGTCGCGCGCCTGCACATAGGCCGCCACGTCGGCGCCGCGGAAGCGGTAGATGGCCTGCTTGGGGTCGCCCACCAGGAACAGCGCGCCCGGGCGGATGACGAAGCGGGTCCAGTCGGCGTCGTCCTGGCCGCCGGCGGGCGGCTCGCCGCACAGGCGCCAGACGATTTCCGACTGCAGCGGGTCCGTGTCCTGGAACTCGTCCACCAGCACGTGGCGGTAGCGCGTGGCGAGCGCCTGGCGCACGGATTCGTGATCGCGCAGCAGATCGCGCGCGGCGAAGATCAGGTCATCGAAATCGAGCAGCGCGGCTGCGCGCTTGTAGTCGCGAAAGCGCGCGAGCACCGGCTGCACGGCATCGGCCAGCGCGGCCAGCACGTGGCTGGCGATCTGCTGCTGCAGCGCCACCCAGGCATCCTCGCAGGCAGCGTGCAGTTGCGCCGCCTGCGCGCACAGCAGATCGCCATGCGCCGCGGGCATGCCCGCCTCGCGCGACGCCGTGCGCCACGCGCCGGCGCGGCGGTATGCGCGGAAGCCGCCGTCTTTCTTGCACAGCTTCGTGTCCGGCTCGAGGCGGATCGCCAGCACGCGGGCAAGGTCGGCGGGGCGCTGCGGGCTGTACGGGAAGGCGAGCGCCTGCGCGGCCTCCGTCAGCAGTGCCGACATCACCGTGGTGTCGGCGTCCTTGGCTTCGGTGTCGGCGACGAAGGCCGCAAGCGCGTGCGCCGCCTGGCCGAAGGCGGCGATCAGCGGCGCCAGCGGGAGTCCCGCCGGTGCCGTGGCGTTGCGGTGCGCGCGCAGCGTGGCCGCGATGCCGCGCACCAGCGCCACGGTCGCCTGCGCATCGTAGAGCACCAGTTCGGCGAGCAGGCCGGCGCCATTGCCGCTATTGCCGCCACCGCCGTCACCGCCGCCATCGGCGTCCAGCTGCTCGCGCAGCCAGGCGTCGACGATGTCGTCGAAGGCGAGGCTGCCCTGGTCGCGGTCCATGATGCCGGCGCCGGGATCGATATTGGCTTCGACCGGATAGGGCTTGATCAGGCGCTGGCAGAAGCCGTGGATGGTCGAGCAGGTGAGTTCGTCGATGGCGGCGCCGGCCGCCCGCAGGTTGTCGTGGTGCCGCCCGCTCAGGTTGCCGGGCAGGGCCGCGCGCAGTTCCTGCGGGACATGGCCGTCGCTGAGCCTGGCGACGAACTCGCGCACGCGGATTACCAGTTCGCTGGCGGCCAGTTCGGTAAAGGTCACCGCGGCGATGTGGCGCGGGGCGACGCCTTCGGCCAGCATCATGGCGATGCGGCCGGCCATCACGGCGGTCTTGCCCGATCCCGCGCCGGCTTCCACCAGCAGGGAGCGGTGATGGTCGGCAATGGCGGTGCGGCGGGCGTGGTTGTCTTCGAGGGGCATGGCGCTCTTGTTCATTATTCGGCTTCCCAGACGGCGGCGGCTTCGCCGAGTTGCGCGAGCGCGGCATCGCGCTTGCGCCGGCAATACGTGGCCGCGGCATTGGCGGGCAGGGCGAAGGCGAGATCGTCGTAGTTGCCGGCGGTGTCCTTGCCCATCACGGCGGCGCCGGCCAGCAGGCTGGCATGCGCCGAGGCCAGGTAGCCGGTGATGTCGGCCAGCGCGGCGTCGGCATTGTCGAGGATCCTTTCGGCGGGCTCGCGCGGGTACAGCAGCGAAGCGGTGATGTCCACGCCGGCCCCCAGCAGCGCCTTGACGGCGAAGGCGTACAGGCAGCGCTGCAGCTCGCGGCCGCCGTCGAGGCGGGCGCCTTGCTTCAGGGTGCGCCCGGTCTTGTAGTCGCGCACGATGGCGCGGCTGCCGTCGCCCGAGATATCCAGGCGGTCGATATAGCCGGAGATGTGGAAGCCGGTGCCTGGGATCTCGACGCGCGCCGCGGGGTCCCACGGCAATGTGGCGGTGGCGCCGGCGCGCGGCTCCGAGCCGCCGAACGGGACTTCCCCGAAGGCGCGCGTGCCGGGCCCGGCAGGGTCTCCCCACGTCAGCGCGCGGCCGGCCAGCAGGCGCACCTCATCGAGCGTGCGTTGCCAGATCACGTGCGGCGGCACGGCCTGCGTGGCTTCCCACGACGCGGCGGCGGCGCGCACGCCGTCGCGCACCGCGGCGGCAGCTTGCGCGGGGTCGGCGTGCGCCAGCCCGGCGCCGGCTTCGAGCGTCTGCAGCGCGTGGTCGAGCACCAGGTGGACCAGGTTGCCGAAGCCCAGCGCGTCCAGCACGATGGGCTCGGCGCCGCCCTCCGGCGCGCGCCAGCGCATGCCGTATTGCCAGACGAAGCCCAGCGGGTTGCGCAGCAGCCGCTGCAGCGAGCTGGCCGATTGCCTGCGGCCGAGCACGGCCTGCAGCACCGGATGGCCGGCGCGCACCATGCCGTCGTGCGGCGTGAGCTCGGGGCTGTGCCAGTTGCGCCAGCAGCAAACGGCCGACCTGGCCTGCGCCGCGGTGCGGAATTCGGCGGGACGCGCCAGCAGGCGGTCGGTCTCGCTGAAGGCATGGGCCGGCACGGCGTTGCGGCGCAGGTAGGTTTCCTCGGGCAGGCCATGCAGCAGCGCGCTGCGTCCCATCACGCGGCCCTCGCCGTCGCGGCGCGCGCGCGAGAGCACGACTTCGCCGGCGGTGGTGGCGAGGATGGCATGGAAGCTGTACCGGTCCGCCGCGGCGACCGGGAGCGGGTCCAGTTCGGCGCTGGGCACGATGTGGTCGGAGAGCAGCCGGTCCTCGGACAAGCCGCGCGGCCAGCGCGAGGAGTTCAGCCCCAGCAGGCGCACGAAGCGGCGCGGCGCGGCGGCCAGCTCGCCGGCCGGCATCCATGCCACCGACACGCAGGCTTCCAGGCCGTCATCCTGCTTCAGGTTCTCCAGCGTGGCGTCGACCGAGGCGGCGGGTCCGGCCAGCAGCGCCTTGCGCCAGATCGTGCGCGCGCGGCCGTCGAGCACGGCCTCGCCGATCTGCGCGGCGGCACCGATGCCCTGGCCGAGCAGCGCGACGATGGCGCGCACGGCGGGGGCATGGTCGGCGCCGTCGGGCCAGTCCCTGGCGGACAGGCGTGCCAGCAGCCGCTCCCAGGCCTGGACCGAGCTCAGCGGCGCATCGGCCGGGAGGATGCGGGTCCATCCTGCGGGCAGCGTCGCGAACATGCCCCTGGCGCCTTTACCGCCCGACTGCAGCGCGGCGAGGCGGCGCATGCGCGATTGCGACAGGCCGCGCACCAGGATGTCCGCCAGCGCGGCCGCGGCCTGCCCGTCGCGGCTGGCGGTCACCTTGGTACCGTGCACGAAATGCAGTTCGAGGTTGGCGTCGGCGCGCAGCGCGAGGAAGTGGTCGTCGTACTCCGCGGGGGCCACGGCGGCGATGGCGATCTCGCCGGGCCGGGCGCGGCCGGAGGCGAGCAGGGCCCGCGCCCAGCGCATGGCTTCGATGGCTTCGTGGTAGGCCGTGGATGCACTGACGACCGCGATGGCGGCTTGTTCGGGCGCCGTGCGCTCGATGCGCACAGCGGTGCCCTCGAGCCACGCCGGCACGGCGTGCGGCCCGGCGAGCCAGCGCAGCGGCACGCGCGTGGCAAGCGCTGCCAGCAGGGCGCGCCAGCACGGCGGCACATCGGCCAGGCCGGCCATGTCGACGGGGCCGAGCACCGCCGGCGCGTGCGCGAGCCGTGCCAGGGCGGCCTGCGCCAGGTCCGCCGGCCGCTTCATGCCGGCGGGCAGCCGCGTCAGCACCGCGGCCTCCAGCCTCGCCATGGACGCGAGGCGGGCATGCCGGGCGGCGCGTTCCTGCAGGTCGATGCCGGCGCGCCAGGCCTTGCGCAGCGAGTCGGCGGCCGCGTCGACCATGCCGGGCAGGTCCTTGATGCCGTCCAGCTCGCCCAGTGGCGTGAGCGGCAGCGCGCCCTGGATGGCCGCGCGCAGGCTTTCGTCATCCACCGGCACGAGGAAGCCGCCGGCCAGGCGCGCCGCCATCTGCTCCATGCCCATGATCTGCAGGCCGTGGATGCGCTCGCGCGCAGCCTTCAGCCGCCACTCGCGCGTGGCCAGCCGGCCCTGCACGATCACTGTCCGGCGATCGCCTTCTTTCAACATCCTTTCCTCCTGCATTGCGCCTGGCGCGGTGTTCGACGAGCCCGGCGATGATTCATGAAGTCGCCCCGTCCGGCTACCCCCTGCGCGAGTGGGGCGCCGCGGGCGCCGGAGCGCTGCGCGCTCCCGCCCGCGCCGGGTCAGCGGCCAACGGCCTGGTCCAGTGCCGTCAGCACGCCCAGCGCGGTGCCCTGCAGGCCGATACCCGAGCCGGTGTCGCGCACGCCGGCCTGGCGGGCATTGATGCGGATGAGCCGCGCGGCGTGGCGTTCGCCGAAGCGTCTCGCCGTGGCGATGTCGGTGCCCGCGCCCAGTTCGATGACCACGATGTCGCCGCGCCCCTGGGTCCAGGCGTTGAGCCTGGCGCGCGACAGGGCCTCGCGCTCCTCGACCCACGAGTAGTCGCCGAACATCAGGATGTTGGGCCGTGCCATGCTGCCGCAATGCGGGCAGTGCGGCGGCGTGTTGAGCAGCAGGCAGCGCGCCTCGTCCACCTCGGGCTGGAAGTCGTCCGCGCTCCAGGTCTGCGCGGCGCACGGGAGCGTGCACTGCAGGACGTGGATCGAGCCGTGGCATTCGTGCACCTTGGCGGCGTCGAAGCCCGCGCGCTGGAAATGCCCGTCGACATTCGAGGTGAAGACCCGGTAGCCGTCCGGCATGCTCTCGGCCCAGCGGCGCAGGATGCCGAAGCCGGCATGCGGCACGGTGCGCCGGTAGAGCGCCAGCCGGTGGCCGTAGAAGCCCCAGGCCATTGCCGGGCGCGTCTTGAAGGCGCGCGGCGCGGCGATGTCCTCGAAGCCCAGGCCGGCGTCGCCGAGGGCAGGGTAGGCGCGCCAGAAGCCCTCCGGCCCGCGGAAATCCGGCAGGCCGGAATCCACGCCCATGCCCGCGCCGGCGGTGATCAGCAGCGCGCGTGCGTTGCGGATCCAGCCGGCGGCCAGCTCGATGTTGTCGTCTTCGGTATTCATGCGTGGGTTCCTGTGGACAGGGCGCAGCCGCTTATCGGGCGGCCTGCTGGCCCGCGTCCTTGCGCCAGTCGGTTGCGAGGTAGGCCGAAAGGATGTCTTTCATCGACTCTTGATGTTCTTCGACGTCTGTGTCGCGCCAGTGCGCCTGCGCATACACCAGCGCGGATTTGAGCGAATCCAGCTTTACCTGGTTCATTTCGTTGAAGCGGGCCCGCTTTTCCTCGAAGGACTTGTTGCCGAACTCCGAGTTGATGCTGCGCGAGACCAGCGTGAGATTGCCGAAGGCGTCCAGCCATGTCTTCGTGACAGTGATCTCCCTGCCGGGCGGCGGAGTCTGCGGGAACACATGCTCGACCGAGTTGCGGGCCGTGATCCGGAAGTGCCTGAGCTTCTCCGCGGTGATGACCGTACCGGGCGGCAGCGCCGCCTCGCCTGCCTTCTGCGAGAAGCGATGCCAAAGCACGTATTCCAGCTTGTAGAACCAGTAGTGCGGAAAGCCCACGCCCAGGCTGCCGCGCAGGAGATCGCAGTGCGGCTTGCCCGCGGCGGGGGGACTGGCTCCGAGGAAATCGCGCGAGCGTTCGATCAGGGGCCGGGTGTCCTCCGTGCACAGCAGGAAATTGTCCAGGTGCTGCAGGAAGCCGGTGCAGGTTTCCGGCGTGACGCGCTGTTGCCGGTGCAGGAAGGCCAGCAGCGGCGTGACCCAGTACTGGGTGGTGATCTGCTGCGAGTGGTAGAGCATGCTCTGCAGCAGCGAAAACGCGCGCAGCGACTCGGGCTCCTCCCAGTCGCGCACCAGGCTGGTGTTGAGGCGGAGCTTGCGGATCAGGTGTACCTCGCCTTCATTGTCGGGCGTCACCCATTTGATGATGAATTTGTCGAACAGGTACCGCACCTCCCACAACAGGCAGATAAAGCGCCTGACGTCTTCCGGACCCGGCTCCCGCCCGAAGAAGTGCTGATGGAAGATCGCCAGCAGATCCTTGTCGGCGATGCGGTCGATATCTTCCACGGCCTCGTGCCGGCGCTCCGACTCCTGCTGCAGCCAGATGCGCAGTACATGCTGCAGCAGCACGGAGAAGCCGAAGATGGAACGCACGGCGCGGCCTTCGTCCATGGCTTGCGCAGGCGGGTCGCCGGCGGCACCCGCCTTGTCGTCCGTGCCGGCAGGGCGGCTCTGCGCGGCGTCCGTGGCTTGCGGGCGCAGGATATCGGCCAGCGAGCGCAGCTCGACCCCGGGGCCGCCAGGGGTACGACTTGCGATCTGGTCCAGATGTGCGATCACGCGGTGAGCGCTCGCGAGGGCCTCGCCTTTGCCGCTGGGCATTTCACCTGCGAAGAGCGCCGTCACCGGGTGGTTCGTCAACTGCGCGAGGTTGCGTTCCACGTAGCCGTTCATGCCGGCGCACGCATCCCATAGCCAGGCGTAAGCCTGCGCGCCGGGCGCGCCGGCGGTCTCGAGCACGCGCAGCATGCGCGCCTTGAGGATCTCGTGGTGCTGGAGTTGAATGCCGCGGTTGTTGATTACCTCGAACAGCTTGTTGAGGTCGGTCCTGGCGGGGATCTCGGTCTGGACGATGCTGACGTTGCCAAGCAGGAAGCGGTTGAATTGCTCGCGCGTGACCCGGTAGTGCCTCCGGTCTTCTCCGTGCACATTGCCGGAGTGCGGCGCAGTCGCCTGGCCGCCCGTGGGCAGCGCATCCCGGAAGCGGCGGATTTCGCGCTGCGCATCGAGCAGGGATGCCAGGCCATCCGCGTCCGCGCGCGACAGGCCTTCGGGCGCAGCCTCGTGCTGATGCTGTCGAAGACACTGTTCCAGGTAGCGATTGACCGAATCGCGGATCGCAAACGACAGGCGAGGCCGGACCACGCCGGCCTGCTCCACCGAGAGGAAGGACTGCAGGCTGTCGCCCTCCCCCCATACCTGCGCGATCAGCCACAGCGTGGTGAAGCGTTGCTGGCCGTCGATCAGTTCCAGCACCGGGGGCGCGCCGTCAGTGTCGCCGCGGCGCATCACCAGCGTACCGCCGAGATAGTAGATCGGCGTGTCGCGCTCGCAGGCGCTGAGCAGGTCCTCCATCAGCGTACGCACCTGGTCGGTGCCCCAGACGTAGAGCCGCTGGTAGATCGGTACCTCGAAGCAGAGCCGTTGCTCGATGATCTTCCCGAGGGTCAGCAGCTTCGAATCCGGCATCATGTCTTTGTTCATCATCGTGCTTGCGCCTTGGTCCCCGTCTCGGTCCATGTCCCGGCCCATGCTCCGGCCCTGTCGTCCCATCCGATGTGGGCGTGCATCCATGTGCGCTTCTCCGTCAGATCGGCAGCGCACTGCTGCCCGCCGGTGTAGTGTTTCAGGACTGCCGCCTTGTAGCGGCCGCGCACCGTGTTGCGTTCGGCCGGCTCTTTCTCATATTTGCGATAGGCTTCGTCGATATGCGGATCGGCGCGCAGGTACGCGATCACCTCCTCGGGCTCGAACGCGCCCGCGATGACATCGAGCAGGTTCAGGTGGCCGTCGCGGAAGATATTCCTCGCGGTTTCCCGCACGACGCTCTTCTGGCCCAGGCGGATGCCGCCGAGCAGGTGTTCGAAATACGTGGCAAACGCCACCAGCTTTTCGAAGCCGAAACGATCCACGTACATGACGGTGCCGAGCAGGAACACTTCGCGCAGGTACACCGAGAGCGTACTGACGACCGTGTCATACAGCGCGCGGAACCCGCGAACCTCGGCGTCGGCATGCTTGTCCAGCATCAGCTCGCCAACCAGCGCGGCGTACTTGTCGGCATAGAGGAAAAAGCCCGTGCCGGCATGGATCGGCTGGCGCATCGAGAACGGCAGGTCGGCGGGGCGGCTTGCCGGCGCGTCGGGCAGGTGGTCCGGCTGGCAGCTGTGCGACGGGTAGGTGAGCAGCGCCGCGGCGCGCCGGTTGTGCCGGCCCGGATAGAGCGGGACACGGGCCGGGTCCGCGCCGGCCGGCTGCGCGCGCTGCTGGAATTCGCGCAGCAACGCATCGTGGGATTCGACGCCGATATGGCGCCCGCGCCAGCGCCGCGCCCGCCACAGCACGAGGTTGAACAGCGCCGGCGTGAGCTTGCCGGGCAGGTGCGGGACCGGTGCGGCCACCTGCATGGTCTCCCAGCGTTTGGCGCAGGCATGCTCCAGCGCCTGGCGCTTGTCGTCGCTGGCTTGCGGGCCGTCGGCGCGGATCGCGCGCAGATGAAAGGCCTTGAGCAGGTCGGTCGCGCCGAGCGGCACGCCGCGGTTGTTCTGTGTGTCGAAGAAGGCGAAGGCCAGGTCCTGCGCAGGCACTTCGATCACGGTAAAGCAGAGGTGGTCGAACAGCGCCTTGGGCAGGTCGCTGGCCTCGCGAAAGCTCGCCAGGGCCTGGCGGATATGCGTTGCCGAATCGACCGAGCGGTAGTTCAGGTCGGTGTTGGGCGGGAGTTCGCCATGCAGGGAAAAGTACAGGGTGCACAATGCCGTGAAGCGCTGCTGGCCGTCGATGATGTAGCGCTTGTTCTCGCCGGCGTTCCGGTGCAGGAGCATTGTGCCCATGTAGTACGCGGTGTCCCTGGCGCCATGCTAGTACGCACGGAGATCGGCGATCAGCTGGCGGACCTTTTCCTCGCCCCAGACAAAGCCGCGCTGGTAATGGTCGATCGCCAGCGACGCGTCGCCGGGCGCGCCGATCAGTTCGGCGAAGCGCAGTACGCTGGGTTCGGTGAGTCTGTCTTTTTCGCTCATGCCTGCTTGTCCTTGCACTGGGTGCGGCGGATATCGCCGACCTGCTCCCCGAAGCCCCGCAGCCACCATTCCAGCTGCGCGGTCTCCACCACGGTGGCGCTGATCTCGAACTGCGTGTCCAGCTCGGTGACCACCTGGTCCGTCGACAGCGGCGATTCGAGCAGGTGCAGCCCGGCGTCCTTGTCGATGCGGAAGGTCAGGCGGATGCGCTTGCCTTCGCCGAAGCCGAAGCGGCCGTCGGCGTCGTATTTCTCCAGGTTGAATTCGCGGGGCCTGTCGAAGGTGTGCGGCGAGGCCTGCGCGCGGACGATGCGGTGCAGCGCCAGGGTGCGCTCGTTGTCATAGCCTTCGTAGCGGCATACCAGGTACAGGCGCGCGCCTTGCTGGGCCAGGCCAAGGGGCATCACGCGCGCGGCCCTGGCCTTGCCGGCGGCGTTCTTGTAGTCCACGTCCAGCCAGCAGTTGCCGTACAGCGCGTTGCTGACCGCCTCGAACACGCCCGGCCTGATCTTCGGCGGCAGCAGCGGCTGGGTGGTGCTGATCACCCTGACCTTGGACAGCCACTCGCGCCCGCGCCTGCCCGCAGCGCCGGTACCCAGGTTGGCGCGCGCCTGCTGGAAGAAGCCGTCCATGGACTTCATCAGGCTGGCGGGCAGCAGGTGGCGCAGGTGCTGCTCGGCCAGCGCCAGCATGAGCGATTCCTGCTCGTTGAGCACCGGCAGCGCCAGCCCGCTGGCGCGCTCCTTCCAGCGGTAGCCGTAGGGCTTGCTGCGCTCGTCGCGCTCGATCTCGAAATGCTCGCTGAGCGTCTCGAGCTGGCGCTGGATGGTGCGCAGGTCGCGCGCGTGCCCTGTATTGCTGAGTTGCTCGTGCAGCTCCGGCGCGGATATCTTGCGCCCGCGCGGAATGCGGCGCAGCAGCTCCAGCGCCAGCAGCACGGTTTCGATCGTGTCGGAACGTTTCGGCATGGGTTCGTATGCTTGATCAGATTGCCGGCACGTTGCGGCCGGTGAAGCATTGCCAGAGCCGTTTCGGGCATTGCCGGAAGGCCATCAGCTTCGACTTCGATAGTGAGCGCATCTCTTTTCTTGTTGTCGTGCCCGCGCGGGCAGGCGGATTATTCCATGCGTGGACCGGCTTCACAGGAAGCCGAGCGCACCCCTCGCGCCCCCTTTGATGGCGCATTCCGCCTCGAGGGCGCAGACCAGCCCGGCGGGCGAGCCCAGCGGCCGGAAACGGTGCTGCCGCGCGGCCGCGGCGAAGTCCCCCGGCGTGAGCTTGCCCAGGCGCGCGAGCCGGCCTTGCAGGTCCGCGCCCGGCGCATCCAGTGCGAGCACACTGCATTGTCGGCACAACAGGGCCCAGGCTTGAGCCGGCGCGAGGTAGTCGAACCTGACCTTCAGGTCGAAGCGCCGCAATGCCGCCTGGTCTAGCCCTTCGACCAGGTTCGTCGAGGCCACGAACACGCCGGGGAAGGATTCCATCTGCGTCAGCATCTCGTTGACCAGCGTCACTTCCCAGCTGGCCCTGGCGCCGCGCCGGTCCTGCAGGAAGCTGTCGACTTCGTCGATGAGCAATACCGCGCCGTCCTGGGCCGCCTGCCGGAACGCCCGCGCGATGTTCTGCTCGTTCTCCCCCACCCATTTGGACATCAGGTCGGACGCCCGCCTGACGTGCAGCGGCACGCCCATCTGCTCGGCCAGCCAGCGTCCGTAGGCGGTCTTGCCGGTGCCCGGCGGCCCATACAGGCACAGCCGCCCGCCGCCGGCGCGCGCCAGCCCGGCGCCGATCTCCAGCAAGTCGGCGTCGGCGCTGACCAGTGCCGGGTCGTAGGTCTGCGGCAGCCGGTCGGCGGCGGACCGGCGCAGCGGGGCATGTCCCTGCGCCTCCAGCGTATTGCCGATCAGCAGTTCCATGGCCGTGGCCGCGCCCTGGGGCCCAAGGTCTTCATGGATGGCGCGCACCACCGAGGCCGCGCGGGTCACCACGGCGGGCGCCAGTTCCTCGGATTCGGCCAGGCGCGCAACGGCGTGGCCATCCAGCAGGCCGGCGCAGGCGGTCTCGATAATGCGGGCGCGTTGCTTCCTGGGCGGCACCGGCAGCTCGAACACCATGTCGAAGCGCCGGATAAAGGCGGCATCGAGTCCCCCCGAGTTGGACAGCCACACGGTGGGCACCGGGTTCGCCTCCAGCATCCGGTTGATCCAGGCCTTGCGCTCCTGCGCGGTGCTCTTGCGTCCGAACAGGGCCTCGCCATCGTTGAAGACGTCTTCCACCTCGTCGAACAGGATCAGGGCCCGGCGCTGGCCGAAGAAGCTCTGGGCGGCGCGGAAGGCGCGCAGCCTGCGCTCGCCGGTGATGGGGTCGCCGTCCTCGTCCTCGCTCGCCACCTCGAACAGCTCGCCGCCGAGGTCCGCGGCAAGCGCGCGGGCGAGCTGGCTCTTGCCGGTGCCGGGCGCGCCGTGCACGAAGATGTTCACGCCCTTGCGGCCCGACGCCAGGGCATGGCGCAGGTAAGGCCGCAGCACCGCGAGCGATGCATCGAGGTGCGCGTAGTCGCCGAGCTGCAGCTGTGCGGGCTCGGACAGGGCAACGGTGTCGCGCAACAGGCCGATCGGATCCGCGTCGGACGAGACGATATGGTCGGCGAAGCTGCCCGAAAGCAGGTCCAGCTTGCCGCTCAGCGTGGAGCTGCTGCCGCGGTCGACCGAAACCAGGCCGGACTGCGCCAGCACCCCGTGCGTGCTCAACGCCGCGCGGACTTCCGCATCCGGCAGGTCCAGCAGCGCGGCCAGCACGTGGACCACCTTGGCCGACGAGAGTTGTCCGAGCAGGTCCGCGGTGTCGTCGAGCAGGCGTTCATTCTTGAGCATGACGGCAAAGGCCAGGATCCGGCAGTCCGTATCGGACAAGCCGACCAGCTCGGCCAGCCGCGCGATATTGCCGTTCAGGCAGGCGGGAAGACTGGCGTCGCGGCACTGGTCTTCGGCCTCCTGGTGTTGCTTGCGCAGCGCCGCGCGCACGGCCTTGGGATCGAAGTCGCCCTGTTCCGGATCGATCCACTTGTCGAGCCCGAGGATCTCGGCCAGCGTGTCGTTGCTGAAGCCGCCGCGCTGGACGAATTCCCGGTGGCCGCCGAGCGGCACCAGCACGCGCAGCAGCCAGAGCCGCACCGAAGGCGCGAGTTCGATGGTCATGCGGGAGTAGCGGGACGGGCGGCGGCGCAGAATCATGGGTTCTCCTGTCGAATGGGGTCATTGTCGGCAGGGGTGCGTCAGATTGTGTCGCATCGCTGCTGCGAGGCAGGTGGTCGCAAGGCGCGGATGGCGAACACCGCCGCACGCAAGCCGCGCTGCCGGCCGCAATGAGGCAGAGCGGGCAGGCGGCATCGCGCGCCGCCAGCGGCGGTGGGTTATCCTCGTGCGCTTCAGAGACAGGGGAGAAGTCCAGTGGCACGCGTGATTCCAGACGGCTGGGAAACCATGGAGGCGAGCGGCCCGGTCCAGCGCGAGCTCGAGACGCTTGCGGTGCTCGCGGCCGGGCTTCCCGACGGCTACACGATCTACCATTCGGTGCACTGGACCAACGTGGCGAACGTGCATGCGATCTACGGCGAGATCGACTTCGTCGTGGTCAACCGCGCGGGGCAACTGCTCATCATCGAGCAAAAGAGCGGCTTCCTCGAGGAGACCGCCGAGGGGCTGGTCAAGAACTACGGCACCCGTTCGAAGGTGGTCTCGGTGCAGATGGGCCGCACGGCCGATGGCCTGCGCAGCAAGCTGATGCGCAGCCTGAACGGGCAGGCGGTATTCATCGAGCATCTGCTGTATTGCCCGGACTACACGGTGCGCAATCCGGTGACGGCGGGCCTGTCGCCGCAGCGCATCGTGGACGCGGACCGGCGCGCGCAACTCTGCCAGATCATCCAAGCGATCCTGCCGGAGGGCGAGGCCGAGCCCGGGGCGGAGCGGGTCCATCGTTTCCTGTGCGACACCATCCAGCTCGAGACCGACGTGAGCGCCCTGATCGGCCAGGCACGCTCGCTGGTGACGCGGGTTTCGGGTGGCCTGGCGCACTGGGCGCGGCAGCTCGATATCGAGCCGTTCCGGCTGCGCGTGACCGGCACGGCAGGCTCGGGCAAGACGCAGCTGGCGCTGGCCGAATACCGCGATGCGATCGCGCGCGGGCAGCGTCCGCTCTATGTCTGCTTCAACCGTCCGCTGGCCGATCACTTCGCGCGCATCGCGCCGGCGGGCGGGCTCGCCTGCACGTTCCACATGCTGTGCGAACTGGTGTTCAGGCACCACGGCGGCGTGCCGGATTTCACGCAGCCGGATGCATTCGCCAGGCTCGTCGCCGATGTGGAGCGGCTCGTGGTGCCACCCGGCTTTGTCTTCGACACGGTGATCGTCGATGAAGGCCAGGACTTCGCGCCCCAGTGGCGCGACCTGGTCTTGCGCCACGCCGCGCCGGCGGCGCGCGCGATCTGGCTGGAAGACCCGATGCAGAACCTGTACGGGCACCCGCCGGCGGAGCTGCCCGGCTGGGTGCGGCTGCGTGCGCGCAGCAACTTCCGCAGCCCGCGCCCCGTGGTGAAGCTGCTGCAGCCGCTGTTGCCGCCCGAGGTGGAGATCGAAGCCACGGCGCCCATCTCCACGGCCGACGTGGAATTCCTGGTCTACCAGGATCATGAGCTGCTCGATCGTGTGAAAGACGGCATGCGCATGTGCTACTCCGCGGGCTTCCGGCAGCAGGACGTGGTGCTGCTGAGCTACCGGGGCCGCGAGACTTCCCGGCTGCTCTGCTACGACCAGCTCGGCCCGAACAAGCTGCGTTCGTTTACCGGCGGCTATGACGCGCAGGGCCAGCCGGTGTACTCGCAGGGCGATGTGCTGGCGGAATCCGTCTTCCGCTTCAAGGGGCAGTCCGCGCCGGCCATCGTGTTCGCCGAGATCGACTTCGAATCGATGGGCGAGAAGGAGATCCGGCGGCTGTTCGTGGGTGCGACGCGGGCGACGATGAAGCTGGTGCTGGTGTTGTCGGAGCGCGCGGCGGGCTTGCTGTACGAGCGGCTGTAATGCTGCGAATACCGCTGCGAATACCGCTGGCCGGGCCGCGCGAGCTGACATGCCGGCGGCCCCTCAGCGGTGCGCCGCGCGGGCGATCAGTGCGGCCAGCTGGTTGCCGCTGCCGGTCAGCCGGGCATGCGCGTCGCGCGTGACGTCGCGCTGCGGGTCGTAGCGTCCGAGCAAATGCATGTGGCTGTCGCGCGCGGTCTGCGCGCCGCTGGCATCCGTATCGATGTAGCCCATGACATGGGAGTGGGCGTCTCTCAGGGTTTCCCGGCTCATGCTGTTCTCCGTTCTCTCGGTGGGTTGGAACAGAATGCATATTGATTGCCGATCTGCGCACCGGATGCGCAGATGCGTGGCGAAACTGCACTCCTCAGCAGCTTTGGAGAGCAAGCCATGCAAGTCGTCACGATTCCGGGTTCGGCACTTGGGAACATCATCGCCAGACCGCAAGCCAAGCCGCAGCGCGTGCTGCTGCGCCGCTGGGGATTCTCCGCGCAGGAAGCCGCGGGGCTCCTGCCCGACCTGCCCTCGCTGGAAGGCCGGCTCGAGTGGACGGTGGACGAACAGGCCAGGCCGCGTCCCGACCTGGTCATCCACCTGGTGGATGCGACCCGCCTGAGCGGCGTGTTCGGCGGTGCCCGCTGGAATGCGATGGGTCCGGTCGATGCTATGCGCCGGGCGCGCAGGCGCGGAACCAGCGAGATCGCCGTGGTGCTGGGGTCGACCCTTCATCTGCCGGCCGACCGCGTCGGCTGCTGGGTGCTGGCCGGCGAGCGCAGCCTTGCGGCCGCGCTCGGCATCGTGGCGCGGACCTCGATCGAACCGCTGCTTGAGCCCGACGCCGGCAAGCGCTCCGGCTTCCACGAGCTGGCGTCCATGAACGCGCTGTGCGTGCTTGCCAGGGAACTGGACCAGAGCCGCGAGGCGCTGTGCAGGCGCATCGTCTCGGTGGTGTGGGCGGCGGTCAACCGCTCCTACTCGGCGCCGGCGCGGCTGCTGGTGGCGGCGCAGGCGCACGTGATGGACCACGTGGACTCGTTCAACCCGCACCTGCTGCAGCGCATCCGCGCGTATCGGCGCAACACCGGCTCGCTCGACCTGGCGGCCGACATCACCATCGCCTATCCGTGGCCGGCGGACTGCGTGCCGGCGCTGTAAGCGCGGCCGCTAGTCCGCGCCAGGCACGTCAGCATAGGCGAGGCATGCCTGGCGGAGGTTCTCGGCGATCTCACGGCGCAGGTGCAGGGGCGACAGGATCTCGACCCGCGCCGAGCGCTCCATCAGCAGGTTGCGGAATTCGACGGAAGGTATGACCGTGGCGGTGAGGCGGAAGCCGCCTTCCTCCTCGAGGATCTCCTGGTCATCGGCCAGCTTTTGCTCGCGGAACAGGCTCTTGATCTCGTCATCCTCCCTGACGCGGAGCTCGACTTGCACCGGCGCTTCCGGGAAAAAGGAAAAGAACTGGTTGTGCCGGACATAGGCATCCAGGTCGAAGTCGGGGTCGGGCTCGCCGGGCATGTCGGTGCAGACGGCGGACACGAAGCGGTCGAGCCGGAGCTGGTAGCGCTTGAAGCTGCGGTTGCTGCGCATGCGGCTCGCGACGAGGTAGAGCACCGGCCCGCGCTCGACCAGCGCCAGCGGCACGACCGGATACTCGGCGGGCTTGTCGCTGTCGAGGCGGGAGTTCTGGTAGCAGACCGTCAGCACGCGGGTGGCATACAGCGCCTGGCGGATGGCGTCGAGGATCTCTTCGCGGATGGGAGGCGACCTGAGCGGATAGCCGGCGTCGATGCGGACCGTCTTGGTTGCCCAGGCGCGCGCGACGGCCAGCGCGGGATCCACCGGGCTCTCCTGCAAGACCTTGGCGGCGCCCGCGAAATAGTCCTCGAGCTGGCTGGTGACATGGCTGGGAAGGTGATTGGGCGCATGCCGCTGCAATGTCAGCAGGGCGATGGCCAGTTCCAGCGGCGGGCGCCGCGCCGTGCCCGGGATCGCCTTCCTTCCGGTGCGCCACCACTTCTTGTCGCGCGAGCGCCCTTCCTTGCCGACCAGGCCGTCGTCGCACATCCGGTCCAGCGCCCGGATGATCGTGTCGCGCTGCGGGGCCTGCTGTCCGTGGAGATTCTGCACCCTGGCGATCAGCTCCCCGGAGAAGATCCTTTCTTCCGGCCGGGCAGGCATACAGGACAGGATATCGCTTTCGAGCCGGGGCCAGTTCGCCGAGGTCGCCATCTGAGCTACCGCCTATTCACTTTTTGGGGAGGCGCTATCGTAGCGGATCTGCGCATGATTTGCGCAGATGCCATGCTAGGGCACTCGGGCTTTCCGGGGCGGGCGGGGCCGTGCCGCGCAGGCGTGGTTCAATACCGTTCGACTTCATCGCATGCAGCAGACCACCATGATCCTGATCGATACCAAGAACCTCCAGCAGGCCGCCCGCGAATTCGGCGAGGCGCGGGGCTGGGGCAAGTACCACAGCCCCAAGAACCTGGCGATGGYGCTGAGCGTGGAAGCGGCCGAGCTGGTCGAGATCTTCCAGTGGAAGACCGAAGCCGAGTCGCGCGAGATCATGTCCACCGACGAGCGCGAACACGTGGAGCAGGAGCTGGCGGATATCGCGATCTACCTGTCGCAGTTGCTGAACGCGCTCAACGTGGACCTGGATGCCGCGGTGAAGAAAAAGATGGAGATGAATGCACTGAAGTATCCGGCGAAGGAACAATAGGGCAACCTTTCGTCGCCCTCTTCTCCCGTATCTCCCATATCTCCCGTATCTCCCTCAGCCCGGCCGGAGCAGCGCAACGCCATGAAGATCCTGATCGCACGCCTGAACCACGAGACCAACACCTTTTCGCCGGTGCCGACGCCGCTGTCGTCGTTCCATCCGCACTATGGCGAGGCGGCTTACCGGGCCAGCAAGGGCACGCGCACGGCCATCGGCGCGTTCATCGACCTGGCCGAGGCGGCGGGCGCGGAGATCGTGGTGCCGGTGTCGGCGGGCGCCAACCCGAGCGGGCGCGTGGCGGCAGACGCGTATACGGCCTTGTGCGACGCCATCGTCGGCGCGGCGCGGGGGTGTGATGCCGTGATGCTGGACCTGCACGGCGCGATGGTGGCGCAGAACAGTGACGACGGCGAAGGCGACCTGCTGGCGCGGCTGCGCGAGGTGCTGCCGCATGCGCCGGTCGCGGTGGCGCTGGACCTGCATGGCAACGTGACGCAGAAGATGATCGACCACGCCGATATCGCGGTCAGCTTCAAGACCTATCCGCACGTGGACATGTACGAGACCGGCGAGCATGCCGGCCGCCTGCTGCTGCGCATGCTGCGGGAGAAGACGCGCCCCGCCCTGGCATGGCGCCGCCTGCCGCTGGTCACGCACACGCTGCGCAGCAATACCGGCGAAGGCGCCATGCAGCGCGCCGTGGCGGCGGCACGCCAGGCAGAGGCGCAGGGCATGCTGGCGGTGTCCGTGCTGGCTGGCTTCGGGCTGTCGGACATTGCCGCGCCGTGCCTGAGCGTGCTGGTGGTCGGCGACGACGCCGCCGGCGCGCAAGCCGCGGCGGACCGGATCGCGGCGCAGATCTGGCAGGAGCGCGCGGGCTTCGTCTACGAGAGCGAGCCGCTGGCCGCTTCGATCGCGCGTGCGGCGCAGCTTGCCGCGGCCGGTGGCAGCGGGCCGGTCCTGCTGCTCGATCACGGCGACAACTGCATGTCGGGCGGCACTTGCGACGACATGGCGGTGCTGCGCGAGGCGCTGCGCCAGGGCTTGTCCGGCATCGCGGCCGGGCCGGTGTGCGATCCGCAGGCGGTGGCCGCGCTGCTTGCGGCCGGCGTGGGCGCCAGCGTGTCGCTGGCGGTAGGCAACAAGGTGCCGCTGGACCAGCTTGGCATCGTGGGCGAGCCGCTGGCGCTGGATGGCCGCGTGGCCGCGATCAGCGATGGCGAGTACGTCATCTCGGGTCCCACCTATACCGGCCAGCGCATCCGCATGGGCCGCACGGTGCTGCTCGATACCGGCGCGGCGCAGGTGATGGTGACCGAAACCCCGCAGGAGCACTGGGACCTGGGCATCTTCACGCATATCGGCGTGGACCCGCATGCGCAGCGCTTCCTGCTGCTGAAATCGCGCATGTACTGCCGGCCGGTGTTCGTGCCGATCGCCCGCGCGGTGGTGGAGTGCGATGGCGGCGGCGTCACCAGTTCGCGCTATGCGCAGTTTCCGTTCGCGCGGCTGGCGCGGCCGGTGTATCCGATGGATATGGCCACGCACTGGCAGTCATAGGTGCGCCCGGCGCCGCCGCCGCCGTTACAAAGTGCAATCGACCACGCATTTTGCCCAGGATTTCCTAAACTCCAAGACATTGGCAACCGCTGCCCGCAGCGAACGTGACGGCGCAACCGCTGGCGTTTGCCGGCCCTTGTGAGGAGTCCAGCATGAGCGACCGGCTTCTCGTTGGTACCGGCAAGGGCCTGTTCATGTGGCGGCGCGACGGTACCGGCGTGTGGCGGCAGGATGCCGTGCATTTTCTCGGCGCGCCGGTCAGCATGGCGATGGCCGATCCGCGCAACGGCACGCTCTATGCCGCACTCGGGCGCGGGCGGGGCGTGCGGCTGTGGCGGCGCCGGTTGCGTGATCCGGACTGGAATGGCTGCGCGTTGCCGGTCTATCCGCCGCAGCTGGTGTCGGGTGCCGGTCCGGGCGGCCTTGCCCTGCAGCGCATCTGGTCGATCGAGGCCGGCGGTGCCGACCAGCCGGGCGTGCTGTGGGCCGGCACCATGCCCGGCGGCTTGTTCCGGTCCGCCGACGGCGGCGGCACCTGGGTGTTGAACCAGCCGCTTTGGGGGCGCCCCGAGCGCCGGGCGTGGGCCGGCCACGGCTGCGAGGTGCCCGGCATCCATTCCATTTGCGTGGATCCGCATGACAGCCGCCATGTGACGATTGCGGTGTCGTGCGGCGGCGTATGGCAGACCCGGGACGGCGGGCTCGGCTGGATCTGCACCATCAGCGGCATGGCCGCGGCGCAGGACGAGCATGGCGTGCACCAGGACCCGCTGCGCATGGCGCAGTGCGCGGGTCATGCGCATGCCATATGGGTGCAGCACCGGGGCGGCATGTATCGCTCCGGCGATGCGGGTGTGACGTGGCAGCGCTTGTCCGCGCGGCCGTCAAGCTTCGGGCTTGCCGTGGCGGCGCATCCGCGCCGTCCCAACACCGCGTGGTTCGTGCCGCTGGCCGCGGACAATTGCCGGGTGCCGGTGGAGGGCAGGCTGGTGGTCAACCGTACGCGCGACGGCGGGCGCAGTTTCGAGGCCTGCGACGATGGCCTGCCCGAGGCGCCGGTCTACGACATGGTGGACCGGCACGGCCTGGCGGTGGACGCCGGCGGCGAGCGCCTGGCCATGGGTTCCACCACCGGCAACCTGTGGCTGTCGGAGAATGGCGGCGATCGCTGGAAGCTGTTGACGGCGCATCTGCCGCCGGTGCATTGCCTGCGGTTTTTCTGATTGCTGCCCCTGATTCGTTCTTCTTGATTGCCTTTCCTGACAAGGATGCCCACGCATGGCGGAAGCAAGCGCAAAGAAAAGGAATACGGACGGCCTCGCCCGGGTCGGCATCGGCGGCTGGAACTTCGCGCCGTGGCGCGACAACTTCTATCCGGCGAAGCTGGTGCAGAGCCGCGAGCTTGCGTACGCCAGCCGCCACCTCACCGCCATCGAGATCAACAGCACGTACCACGGCACGCAGAAGCGCACGTCGTTCGCCAAATGGCGCGACGAGACGCCCGACGGTTTCGTGTTCTCGGTCAAGGCGTCGCGGTTCGCCACCAACCGCCGCGTGCTGGCGGAAGCCGGCGAGTCCATCGAGCGCTTCCTCGACAGCGGCATCGCGGAGCTGGGCGACAAGCTCGGGCCCATCGTGTGGCAGTTCGCGCCGACCAAGCAGTTCGACGCCGGGGATTTCGAGGCCTTCCTCGCGTTGCTGCCGGATGCGGTGGAGGGGCGCAAGCTGCGGCACGTGCTCGAGGTGCGGCATGAAAGCTTCATGGCGCCGGACTATCTCAGGCTGGCGCGCAAATACAAGGCAGCCACCGTGTTTACGGACGCCGGCAAGTTTCCCTCGTTCGCCGACCTGACCGCCGATTTCGTCTACGCGCGGCTGATGTGCAGCAGCGAGACGATCGAGACCGGCTACGCGCCCGGCGCGCTCGATGCGTGGGCCGGGCGCGTGGCGGCCTGGGCGGCGGGCGGCATGCCCGACGACCTGCCGCGCGTGGAGGCGGCGGCGCCGGCCAAGCGCAAGCGCGAGGTCTTTGTCTTCTTTATCAATGGCGGCAAGGAACGGGCCCCCGCGGCGGCGGGTGCGCTGCTGGCCCGCCTGGGGTGGGCGCCGCCGCCGTGGGATGAAGGCGGCAAGGCGGATGCGAAGGCCGGCACGAAGCCCACCGCGAAGGCCACCACGAAGCCCGCCACGAAGCCCGCCACGAAGCCCGCCACGAAGGCTGCAGGCAAGGCCGGCGGCTAGGTCACATGAGGGAGGGCGCCAGCCCGCTATAATCCGGCATGAACTCAAGCCCCAACTCTTCCGCAGCGGCCGCGCCGTCCGCCGCTGCCGGCGCCTCTTTCTCCCGCTTGCCTCTCTCGCCTGCCACGCTGGCGACGCTTGAGCAACTTGGCTACCAGACCATGACCCCGATCCAGGCTGCCAGCCTGCCGGTCGCGCTGGCCGGCCAGGACCTGATCGCGCAGGCCAAGACGGGCAGCGGCAAGACCGCCGCCTTCGCGCTGGCGCTGCTCAACCGGCTCGACGCGCGCCGCTTCGATGTGCAGGCGCTGGTGCTGTGCCCCACGCGCGAGCTGGCCGACCAGGTCACGCAGGAGATCCGCCGCCTGGCGCGCGCCGAGGAGAACATCAAGATCCTGACGCTGTGCGGCGGCTCGCCGATGCGCCCGCAGGTCGACAGCCTGGCGCATGGCGCACATATCGCCGTGGGCACCCCGGGCCGCATCATGGATCACCTGGAACGTGGCACGCTGCAGCTGGGCGCGCTCAACACGCTGGTGCTCGACGAAGCCGACCGCATGCTCGACATGGGCTTCTTCGACGACATCGCGCACGTGGCGCGCCAGTGCCCCAAGGAGCGCCAGACGCTGCTGTTCTCGGCCACCTATCCCGAAGGCATCGCCAGGCTCAGCCAGCAGTTCCTGCGCAAGCCGCACGAGATCAAGCTCAAGGAGCAGCACGACGACAGCAAGATCCGCCAGCGCTTCTACGAGGTGGACGACAGCGAGCGCCTCAACGCGGTGGCGCTGCTGCTCAATCACTATCGCCCGGTCAGCACGCTGGCCTTCTGCAACACCAAGGCGCGCTGCCGCGACCTGGTGGAGCTGCTGCGCGCGCAGGGCTTCGAAGCGCTGGCGCTGCACGGCGAGCTGGAACAGCGCGAGCGCGACCAGGTGCTGGTGCAGTTCGCCAACCGCAGCTGCTCGGTGCTGGTCGCCACCGACGTGGCCGCGCGCGGCCTCGACATCGCCCAGCTCGAAGCGGTGATCAATGTCGACGTCACGCCCGATCCCGAGGTCTACGTGCACCGCATCGGCCGCACCGGACGCGCCGACCAGGACGGCATGGCGCTGAGCCTGGCGAGCATGAACGAGATGGGCCGCGTGGGCAATATCGAACAGCAGCTCAGCGTCGAGATGGAATGGCAGCCGCTGTCCGCGCTCACGCCGGCCAGCAACGAGCGCCTGCTGCCGCCCATGGTCACGCTGCAGATCCTCGGCGGGCGCAAGGAGAAGATGCGCCCCGGCGACATCCTCGGCGCGCTCACCGGCGACGCTGGCTACACCAAGGAACAGATCGGCAAGATCAACGTGATGGAGATGTCCACCTACGTTGCGGTCGAGCGCAGCATCGGCCGCGAGGCGATGCGCAAGCTGAACGACGGGAAGGTCAAGGGCAAGCGCGTGAAAGTGCGCATGCTGACCGATTGAGCGCGGCGCCGGCATTGCGCTGCGCGCTGCACGCCGACGGCCCGCCCGGCCAGCGAGGCCCGTCCCGATGAAGACCCCGAAGCGGTTGCAGCCGCTGGTCGAGGACGGCCTCATCGACGAGGTGGTGCGCCAGTTGATGAGCGGCAAGGAAGCCACCGTCTACGTGGTGCGCTGCGGCCAGGAGATCCGTTGCGCCAAGGTCTACAAGGACGCCGCGCAGCGCAGCTTCCGCCAGGCCGCGACCTACCAGGAAGGGCGCAAGGTCAAGAACAGCCGCCAGGCGCGCGCGATGGAAAAGGGCACGCGCTATGGGCGCAAGGTAGCCGAGGAGGCCTGGCACAACGCCGAAGTCGACGCGCTGTACCGGCTCGCCGCCGCCGGCGTGCGCGTGCCGAAGCCGCACCTGTGCTTCGAGGGCGTGCTGCTGATGGAGCTGGTGGTGGATGCCGGCGGCAACGCCGCGCCGCGGCTGAACGACGTGGCGCTGAGCGAAGACATGGCGCTGGCGTTCCACGCCGCGCTGATCGAGCAGGTGGTGCGCATGTTGTGCGCCGGCGTGGTGCACGGCGACCTGTCCGAGTTCAATATCCTGGTGGATGCCGAGGGCCCGGTCATCATCGACCTGCCGCAGGCGGTGGACGCCGCCGGCAACAACGATGCCAGCGTGATGCTGGAGCGCGACGTGGACAACCTCGCGTTCTACTTCAGCCAGTTCGCGCCGGCGCTCGGCGACACGCAATACGGCAAGGAGATCTGGGCGCTCTACCAGGCCGGCTTGCTGCATCCGGGCATCAAGCTGACCGGGCGCGTGGCGATCGATGACAGTCCGGTGGACGTGGAATCCGTGCTGCAGGAAGTGGAAGACGTGCGCCTCGAAGAAGAGGCGCGGCAGCGTTATCTGCAGAGCGCCGAGTAAGGACAAGGGCGCGCGCGATAAACCAGGCCGTCAGGCCTGGCCCGGCGCGCACGGTCCGTCAAGCCAGCATCAAGCCAGCATCAGCCCGGCATCAAGCCCGGCATCAAGCCAGCCGCACCACATACCCCGCCCGCGGCTCGCTGGCCCCCGCCACCAGGCTCGCGATCCTCTCCTGCGCGGCGCCGAAGCCCTGCTCCTCGATCAGCGTCAGCCAGCCGTTCGCCGGTGCCTTCACGTGGTCGATGAACTTGCGCTGCGCGGCGTTGAAGCGCTGGTTCACGCCTTCGGGTCCCCACTCGGCATTGCGCTTGCGGATCTGCACCGGCGCGAAGTAGAACTCGGGTTTGGGGCCGGGCAGCCCGGTATCGCGCAGGAAGCCGGTGTTCTGCGCGGAGCCGGCGAAGCAGTCGTAGGCCAGCGCGCTGCCGAAGTGACGGTGCACGCGTGCGCGCAATGCCTCGTCGCCGGAGAAATCCACGTAGAGCGTCGGCGCGTCGGCCGGCAATGTTTCCAGCGCGTCGTAGCCGACCACTTCCCGGTAGCAGCCGAGCCCCTCGACGAAGGCGCGGTTGCGCCCGGAGGTGATCGCCGCCAGCGAGATGCCGGGGATATCGCGCAGGCAGAAGGCGGTACCGTAGGCGGTCTTGCTGGAGGCGCTGGATACCACCAGCCGCGTGGCGCCGAAGAAGCGGTTGTCCTCGAGGAAGTCCGCCAGCATGAAGGATGTGATGAACAGCGGCCGGTACAGCATCTGGTGGTTTTCCAGTTCGGGCGCGTAGGCGGCGTCGTTGCTCACGCGGGTGTACTGGTTGTACGCGGAGGTCAGCGTCCTGCGGTGTTCGCTGGCATCGTAGAAGCCGCGCGCGGTGACGCGCTCGGGCTGCATGCGGATATGGCTGGCGATGGGAAAGTAGCCGTAGAAGCGCTCGCCGGCCGCCACGCCCGGCACTTGCGAGTCCACCACATCCGCGAAGCCCCAGACCGGCATGTGGCCCCAGTCCTGCTGTCCGGTCGGGAAGAACTGCCAGTAGTTCATGGCCTCGCCGAAGGCGGCGTAGGTGATGTTGTTGGTGGTGAGCGCGAAGCGGTCGATCTTCAGCAGCACTTCGCCCGGCGCGGCGGCGGCGCTTTCCTGCCGCGCTTCCAGGCGGCTTTCGTTTAGGGCATCCTTGCGTGTCAGCAGGCGGGTCACCTTGAGCGCCTGGTCCGTGTTGTCTTGCATCTTGTCTCCTTTCTTGTTCCTTCGAGGCCGATGACATCAATGTATCGCCGCAAGCCGGCGGCCGGGTTCGGAAACGCGGATGCGGCACCCGGCCCGGCGCAGGCGCCCGCCCGGCCGCTGAAACGCCCGTCCCAGCAGCGTGCGCGCTTTACCGTGAATGCCATTTACGAGGCTTTTGTTCGGATATGGCGCGCGCGCGGCTGGCATGGCGTGACCACGCGCGCGGTGGCGCTGGAGGCGGGCTGTTCGGTCGGCACGCTGTACGAGTATTTCCCCAACAAGGAAGCCCTGCTGTCCGGCTTTGTGCGGCACACCATCGAGCTGCTGCTGGCCCGCATCGACGCGGAGGCGGCCAGCGCGCCGGGGCTGGACTGGCGCGCGCGCGTGGCCCGGCTGGCGCGCCTGACGTGTGGCGCGGACGATGCCGTGCCGGATGCCTTCGACCACGAGATGCTGATGCTCGAGGCGCGCATCGCCGAGCCCAAGCACCATCGCCGCGTGTTCGACGAGCTGAACGCGGCATGGCTGCGCGCGCTGGCGGCGTGCCAGGACCTGCCGCGCCAGCCGGATGCCGCCACCGTGCAAAGCCTGCTGCAGGCGCTCTGGGGAGCGCGCCGTTATCGCCTGCTCCTGGGTGCATCGGCGCCCGCGCAGACCGCGTGGGCAGCCCAGATGGAGCGGCTTTGCCTGCTTGCGCTGGGTGATGCGCCGTAGCGGCGCGGCCGTGCCCGTGCCTCACGAGACCACATTCTGGTCTGCATAGTTTTTACAAAGATTCGTGTGCGTCACCCTGTAAGCCGCGCGCCGCTAGTGCTAATCTGAAGGCGAGACGCCGCGGTGCACCAGCGCCCGGCCGAACACTCCCGCCAGCGCGCGGGCGGAGTTGCAAATCCTTCGGACGGAACAAGGAGTGGGTGATGAAATCTGCACGTCAGGTTCTGGAATCAAAGCCGACCCAGGCTATCTTCAGCATTGCTCCCAACGCCACTGTTTATGCTGCGCTGCAGCTGATGGCGGAGAAAGGCATCGGCGCGCTGCTGGTGATAGAGCGTGGCGATATCGTTGGCATTCTCAGCGAACGTGACTATGCGCGGAAGGTGATCCTGATGCAGCGTACGTCGCGCGAAACCTTTGTGCGGGACATCATGACGTCGGCCGTGATCTATGTGCGCGCCGACCAGAGCACCGACGAATGCATGGCGCTGATGACCCAGCATCGCATGCGTCACCTGCCGGTCATGGACGGCAGCCACCTGGTGGGCATGCTGTCCATCGGCGACCTGGTGAAGGACATCATCTCCGAGCAGAAATTCATCATCGAGCAGCTCGAGCACTACATCTCCGGAAGCGTGCATCCATAGGCCGGCGCCTTCCTGTTCAGCCGGGCGGCCGCTGCTAAGCGGTCGCCGCCGGCTGAACCGCCCGGACCCGTCCGCCCGAGGCCACATCCGGAGCGCCCACGCATCGGCGCCACGCTGAAGTGAGTACGCCGCGTTCATGCGCGCAAATTCATCCAATTCCGGCCAACCGGCATTCATCGTTCCATAACGAGCCGCCGCAGCCGCGTGCTTCCCGTTTTTCCTGGCTCGAATTCCGACTTAGCGGCGCACTCGATATTCAGTATCCGCATATAATTATGCGTTCACTGAATTCGGCCAGCCCCGGGCCGTGCAGGGCGGCCGGATCTTGCTTGCGGCCTTCTTCATCCAGCGCGCAGCACCGGGTACGCAAAATCTCAGTTGTATCCGATTTTGTGGTCATGTTTCCCGCTGTACGCTGGCAAATCGCGTGAGTTGCCTGTCGTTTGGTGCAACGTTGGCCGCTCAAGCCTACGTGCCCCCGCCGCTCCCGATGTCCGCTTCCGCTTCTCCATCTGCATCCGCATCCGCATCCGCTTCTGCGACCGCCACCCCCGCCCTGAGCCATCAGGACATCATGCGCGTCATCGGCGGAATCATCCTGTGCATCCTGCTGGCCGCGCTCGACCAGACCGTGGTGATTCCGGCGGTGCCGGCCATCGCCAGTGACCTGAACGGCTTCGGGCATTTGTCGTGGATCGTCACCGCGTACCTGATCACGTCTACGGTGTCCACGCCGCTCTACGGCAAGCTGTCCGACAACTACGGCCGGCGGCGCCTGCTGATGCTGGCGATCGGGCTCTTTATCCTGGCTTCGGTGGCCTGCGCGATGGCGGCTTCGCTGGAGCAGCTGATCCTGTTCCGTGCCTTGCAGGGCATCGGCGGCGGCGGCCTGATGTCGCTGGCGCAGGCGGCGATCGCGGATGTGGTGGCGCCGCGCCAGCGCGGGCGCTACCAGGGCTACCTGGCCACGGTGTGGGCGGTGGCGTCGATCGCCGGGCCGCTGGTGGGCGGCTGGACCTCGGATCACTTGTCCTGGCGCTGGCTGTTCTGGATCAATGTACCGCTCGGCGTGCTGGCGATGTTCATGTGCCACCGGGGCCTGAGCCAGCTGCAGGCGCGCGGCGGGTCGGCGCGGGTGGACTGGGGTGGCGCGCTGCTGCTGACGGTATCCATCGTGGCCTTCCTGCTGGCGATGAGCTGGGGCGGCGACGTCTATGACTGGATATCGCCGCAGATAGCCGGGCTGGCGCTGCTGGTGATGACCGCGCTGGCCGGGCTGGTGTGGCAAGAGCGCCGCGCGGCGGATCCGATGCTGCCGCCGCGCCTGTTCGGCGACCGGGCCTATGTGCTGGGCGTGGCGGCTTCCGCCATGGCGGCGCTCAATATCTTCCTGTGCATCTTTGCGCTGCCGCTGCATTTCCAGCTGGTGCGTGGCGCCGATGCCTCGCAGTCGGGCCTGCTGGTGGTGCCCTTCCTGCTCGCCACGGTGGGCGGCAACTTTATCGTGGCCGCGCTGGCGCCGCGCCTGGGCCGCATGCGCGGCATCCTGACCGGCGGCTATATCGCGGCGGCGCTGGGCCTGCTGGGACTGGTGGCGGTCTCGCCCGCCACGCCGCTGGCGATGGTGCTGCTGGCGATGATGGTGGCCGGCGTGGGCCTGGGCATGGCCATGGTCGGCACGCTGATGACCGTGCAGAACGTGCTGGAGCGCCGCGATACCGGCGCCGGCACCGGCGCGCTGCTGGTGCTGCGCTCGCTGGGCAGCGCCTTTGGCGGCGCGCTGGCGGGCACCCTGCTGACGCTCTCGTTCCACAACGCGCTGCACGCATCCGGCGTGACGCAGGCGCTGGACCTTGGCGCGCTGCGGCATGGCAGCGAGGCGCTGGCCCGCCTGTCGCCCGCCGTGCGCGGCATGCTGACGGACGGCGTGGAGTCCGGCTTCCGGCTGATCTTTGCGGTGGGCACGCTGGCCGCGCTGCTGGCGCTGGTCATCGTGCGGCGCATGCCGGACGTGGAACTGCGCAGCAGCGTGACCGAGCACGCGGCCACGCTGGCGATGGAGTAAAAGGTGCTATCCGCGCAGCCGCCACGCCGGGCCTGCGCATCCATTCCGTTGCCGACGGCGTAAACTACGGACAACCCACTCCGGAGTGTCCTCCATGCGCCGTACTTCCGCCCAGCGCCAGCGCGCCCTGCGATTCACCGCCGTGTCCGGCGCGCTGGCCCTGGCCGCCGCCGCGGCCGTCGTGAGCCCGCGCCCCGCGCGCGCTGCCGATGCGCCCGCGGCCACAACCCAGCCGGCGGGCGCCTGCCCGGCTTCGCTCAATTTCAAGTTCCCGCGCCTGCAGGACGAAGCGCCGCAGAATCTCTGCCAGTACGCCGGCAAGGTGGTGGTGGTGGTCAACACCGCCAGCTACTGTGGCTTCACCCCGCAATACGAAGGGCTGGAGGCGCTCTATGCGAAGTACCGCGAGCGCGGCCTGGTGGTGCTGGGCTTCCCCTCCAACGATTTCTCGCAGGAGCCCGGCTCCGCCAAGGAGATCGCGGACTTCTGCTACAACACCTACGGCGTGAAATTCCCGATGCTGGGCAAGTCGCACGTGCGCGGCAGCGAGGTCAATCCCATGTACGCGCTGCTGGCCAGGCAGTCCGGCACCACGCCGAAGTGGAATTTCTACAAATACCTGATCGACCGCAACGGCCAGGTGGTGGCCAGCTTCAACAGCATGACCAAGCCCGACGACCGGGAATTCGTCGGCAAGATCGAGCAACTGCTCAGCGCCACGCACTAGCGTCGGCCAGCCCGCGGGTCAGCGCGGCGTGGGCCAGCAGGTTGAGCACGGCAAAGCCGATGGCGGCCAGGCACACCGCGCTCCAGCCCCCCGCGGCCCAGGCGGCGCCGGCCGCCAGCGCGCCGCTTGCCCCGCCCACGAAGAAAATCCCGACGAACAGGCCGTTGAGGCGCCCGCGCGCGGACGCGTCCAGCAGGTTGATCTCGCGGCGGCCGAAGGTCTGGTCGGCGGTCACGCCGGCGTCCAGCACCATGGCGGCAATCACCAGCATGCCGATGGCGGCGACGGCATGGCTGCCGGTATCGAAACCGAACCACCCACCGCCGGCGGCACCCGCCAGCAGCAGCGCGGCCAGCACCGCCAGTTGCGCCGCGCGGGTGCCGGCGTGGCCATGGCCGCGGTCGGCGAGGCGGCCGGCCAGCGGCGCCGCCACCGCTCCCGTCGCGCCGGCCAGCGCGAACAGCGCGAGGCCGTGGCTGTCCAGCGCGAACGGCGGCTGGGCCAGCCGCAGCGCCACCGCGGTCCAGAACGCGCTGAACGCCGCCATCGACAGCGCCGCCGTCAGCGCGTGCTGGCGCAGCACGCGCTGGCCGCGCAGCAGATGCCACATCGAGCCGATCAGGGCGGCGTAACGGTGGCCGCCATCCGGCTGGCGGCGCGGCAGCCAGCGCAGCAGCACCGCCGCCAGCAACGCGTCCAGGCCCGCCAGCACGGCGTAGCACGTGCGCCATCCACCGGCGCCGCCTGACCGGCCTGCCGCCCCTCCCAGCGGCGGCAGCCTGATGCGGCCTGATGTAGCGCTGATGTAGCGCCGATGTAGCGCCGAAGCGGCTCAGTCGCGCGCCAGCCCTTCGGCCACCAGCGCCTCATGCACCCTGGGCCGCGCCGCCACGCGCGACAGGTAGGCCTGCAGCGCGGGATATGGGTTGAGTGGCATGTGCAGGATGCTGGCCCAGTTGACGATGGCAAAGCAGTACGCGTCCGCCACGCCGAACTGCTTGCCGGCGAGGTAGTCGCGCGTCGCCAGGTGGCGGTCCAGCTCGGCGAAGCGCAGCGCCAGCTTGGCCTTGCATGCTTCGCGCGTGCTGTCGGCGGTTTCCTTGTGCCACAGCCACGGGCTGAAGACCTTGTGCAGCTCGGTGGAGATCAGCGTGAGCCAGCCTGTCGCCTCCAGCCGCGCCTGCGTGCCGGCGGCCGGCAGCAGCGCGCTGGCCGGCGCGAGGTCCGCCACGTATTGCAGCAGCGAGGTGGCTTCGGTGTGGCGCGAGCCGTCGTCCAGTTGCAGCACCGGCACGTAGCCGCGCGGGCTGACCGCGTAGAAATCGGTGTTGCCATTCTCCGGCTCGGCCAGCTTGTGCGTGGCCAGGTCCACCCTGGCGAGCGTGAAAGGGAGGCCGGCTTCGCGCAGCGCGATATGGACGGCGAGCGAGCAGGCGCCGGGAGTGTAGTAGAGCTTCATCGGGTTTCCTTTGGGTCTTCGGGTTGCCTTCGGGTTTCTCAGCTTCTGGCGCCACAACTTGTCGCGACCGTGCAGGCAGTCTAGGATTGCGCATGTGCAATCGCAATGCGCGCGACTGCAAGTCATGACTGCAGGATTGCAATGGCGGTGCTTATGCCCACTCCCTATCAGCTGTCTTCCCCCGATCTCGACATCGTGCTGGCGCTGGTGCGCTGCTCGACCCTGGCCGAGGCCGGCCGCCGGCTCGGGCTCGATGCCTCCACCGTGTTCCGCGCCTTGCAGCGCATCGAAAAGGGCCTGGGCCGGCGCCTGTTCGAGCGCAGCCGCGCGGGCTACCTCGCCACCGAGCTGGCGCAGCAGTTCGCCCAGCACGCCGAGCGCATCGAGGCCGAGCTGGAAGCGGCCCGCGCGCATGCCTCGGTGACCGCGGGCACGGTGTCTGGGCTGGTGCGCATCACCACCACCGACACCGTGCTGCACGGCATGGTGCTGCCCGCGCTGGCGCCGCTCGGACGCGCCCATCCCGGGCTGAGCTTCGAGCTGATCGCCACCAACGAGCTGGTCAGCCTGACCCGGCGCGATGCCGACATCGCCGTGCGCGCCACGCGCCAGCCGCCCGACCACCTGATCGGCAGGCGCCTTGGTCCCCTGCGCGTGGCGGTGTTCGCCTCGCGCGACCTGCTCGCGGCGGCGGGCGTGAGCGTGCCGGAGGACGGCGCGGGCGTCGATCTCGCGGCGCTCGCCACCTTGCCCTGGGTCGCGCCCGACGAAGCCATGCCCGATCATCCTTCCGTGCGCTGGCGCCGCAAGCACCTGCCGCGCGTGGCGCCGCAGTACCGCGTCAACAGCATTGCCGGCGTGGTCGAGGCCATCGAAGGCGGGCTCGGCGCCGGCATCGTCTCGCTGATGATCGGGCGGCGCAGCGGCAAGCTGGTGGCACTCAGCGGTCCGCTCGACGAATGCGAGACCGACCTGTGGCTGCTGACCCATCCCGAATCGCGCCACCTGCGCCGCATTGCCACCGTGGTCGGCCACCTGGCGGAGCATGTGAGGCTGGACGAATAGGCGCCGCGCAGCGCAAGCCCTGCCGGCCTACGATGCCGCCACCACGGCGGGAATGGCGCTGGCCAGGAAATCGTAGACGGTGCGGATGCGCGCGCTGCCGCGGATCTCGCGGTGCACGGTGAGCCAGACCGGTAGCGGCGGGATCGGCAGCGCCGGCAGCACGGTGCGCACGCGCGCATCGCCGGCGACGAGATAGCGCGCGGCGAAGCCCACCCCGAGGCCGGCGCGTATCAATTGCCACAACACGATATCGTCGTCGCTGCGCACGCTGAACGCGTCGCGGGTGATCTCCAGGCCCGTGCCGCGCAGGCCGCGCACGATGGTGTCGTCGCGGTCGTAGCCGATCAGTTCGTGGCGCAGCAGGTCGCGCGCCGTGCGCGGCACGCCCTTGCGGCGCAGATAGTCTTCATGCGCGCAGGCGCACAGCGCCAGCGACGCAACCTTGCGCGCGATCAGCGAGGCCTGGCTGGGCCGCACCATGCGGATGGCGATGTCGGCCTCGCGCCGCAGCAGGTTGCTGACTTCGTTGGACGACACCACCTCGATGGCCAGTTGCGGCTCGCGCAGGCGCAGGTCCGCCAGCAGCGGCGGCAGCAGGTAGCTGGCCACCACGCGGCTGGCCGATACGCGTACGGTGCCGGCGATGCCCGCATCGCTGCCGGCCAGCGCGCGCGCCACCGCGTCGGCGCCTTCCTGCATGGCGCGCGCGTGTCCGGCAATGGCGCGCGCCGCATCGGTGGGCCGCAGGCCGTGGCCGGTGCGCTCGAACAGGGGCACGCCGAGCTGCGTCTCCAGTTGCGCCACATGGCGCCCGAGCGTGGGCTGGCTGCTGGCGAGCCGGCGCGCCGCGCCCAGCAGGCTGCCGCATTCCATCACCGCCAGGAAGGAGCGCATCAGCGTCCAGTCGAATTCGTCCGCCACCCGGTTTGCTCCTTGAGCGATGCCGCGCCGCGCCCGGCGACGCTATTCAAAACTGCATTCGCGGATTGCGAAGTCATGCAATTGTGGAGTCATCGCACCCCGCGCACAATAGCCTGCATCGGACCCGGCCGGAGCACGATGCGACCGGCGCAACATGGAGAACGTCATGAGCAAGACCGTGCTGATCCTTGGCGCCAACGGCCGGCTGGGCCGGACCCTGGTGGACGCCTTCGCCGGCGCCGGATGGCAGGTGCTGGCGCAGGCGCGCCGGCCGCTGGCGGGACCGGTGCCGCCGGCGGTGCGGGCGCTGGACCTCGACGTGACGCAGACCGCGCGACTGGCAGCGGCGGCGCACGGCGCCAGCGTGGTGATCAACGCGCTCAACCCGGCCTATACCGAATGGGCGCGGCACGCTGCCGCGCTGGCACGCGCCGCCGAGGAAGTGGCGCTGGCGCTCGACGCCCTGCTGATGTTTCCCGGCAACGTCTACAACTTTGGGGAATCGATGCCGCCGCTGCTGCGCCCGGACACTGCGCAGCGGCCCACCGCACGCAAGAGCAAGATCCGCCACGACATCGAGGCGGCCATGCGCGAACGCACGCCGGCGTTGCGCAGCGTGGTCATCCGCGCCGGCGATTATTTCGGCGGCCCGGGTCGCGGATCATGGATGGACCTGGCGATCGCCAGGTCGCTCGGCCAGGGCAAGGTGGTCTACCCGGGTCCGCGCGACCGCGCGCATGCCTGGGCCTACCTGCCGGACCTGGCGCAGGCCTTTGTCGCCGTGGCCACGCGCCACGCGACGCTGCGCGGCCACACGGTGCTGCATTTCGCGGGGCACACCTTGACGGGCGACGAACTGGTGGCCGCGCTGGGCGATGCCGGCGGCCTGCGGCAGCCGCCGCGCGTGGGCGGCATGCCGTGGTGGCTGATCCGCGCCGGCGCCGCGCTGGTGCCGATGTGGCGCGAGCTTGCCGAGATGGCCTACCTGTGGAAGGTGCCGCATGCCATGGACGGCAGCGCGCTGGACGCGCTGGTGGGCGCGCTGCCGCGCACCCCGCTCGGGCAGGCACTGCGCACGAGCCTGGACCAGCTCGGCCTGTGCGCGGCGGCGTAGCGCAAGCGACGCGGGCTCAGTCCAGCATTGCCGCCAGCGTCGGCGGCAGCCCGCGGTTGGGCTTGCGCGGCGGGCGCGCGAAGCTGCCTTCGGTGGCGCCGGCCGGCGCCAGTGCGACCAGGCTTTCGCAATGCCGGATCGCGCTCGATACGCCGTCCACCACCGGCACCGGGATGCGGTCCTTGAGCGTGCGCGCCAGCCCCGCAAGCGGCGCGCCGGCCACGATGATCACGTCGGCGCCGTCCTCGCGCACGGCCTGCAGGCTCAGTTCTTCCAGCCGCGCGGCGTGGTCCTCCTGCACGCTGCCGATATCGCGCAGCGGTTGCTGCAGCGAACGCACGCTGGCCAGCCGCGCGGACAGGCCGTTGGCCGCGACGCACTCGCGATACCACGCCTCGATACGGTGCGAGATCGCGATGATGGAGAAGCGCTGCCCGAGCAGGCAGGCGCTGGCCAGCGCCGCTTCGGTCATGCCCACCACCGGCACATTGCACAACTCCTTCAGCCCCGCCAGGCCAGGATCGCCGAAGGCCGCCACCACCACGCCGTCGAACTGGCCCTGGTGCGCGGCGACTGCGCACGCGGTGGCGTAGCCGCCCACCAGCGCTTCGAAGCGCGTCTCGATATAGGCCACGCCGAACTGCGCCGTGGCCATCGCCAGGGCCGTGCCGGGCGACGCCGAGCGCGAAGCCTCCGCATGGATCAGCGACGTCACGCTCTCGGAGATATTCGGGTTCACAACAAGAATTCGCATGATGATGCTCGAACAGGGAATACGAAGATCCGACGCCGCCAGGGGCGTCGGAACGACCTCGGGTGCGCGGCCGGCGACGGCTCAGTCCAGCAGCGGCGCGCCGGCTTCGAGGAAGCGGCCGCGGCCGGGTTGCGGCTCGAGATAGACGCCGTCCTCGACCAGCATCTCGCCGCGCGACAGGCAATGCACCGGCCAGCCGGTCACCTCGATGCCTTCGTACGGTGTGTAGTCCACCGCGTGGTGCAAGGCGCTGTTGGCGATGCGCACCTTGCGTTGCGGATCCCACAGCGCGATATCCGCATCGGCCCCCACCGCGATCGTTCCCTTGCGCGGATACAGGCCGTACAGGCGCGCCGGCCGGTAGGAGGTGAGTTCGACGAACTGGTGCAGCGAGAGCTTGCCCCTGGCCACGCCGTCGAACAGCAGCGGCAGGCGCGTTTCGATGCCGGGCACGCCGTTGGGGATGTGGTCGAACGGCTGCGCCTGCCCGCCGAGCTTCTTGCCCTGCGGATCGTCGTAGCTGAACGGTGCGTGGTCCGAGGAAAACACGCTGAACACGCCATTGACCAGCGCGCGCCATACCGCGGCCTGGTTCTCGGGGTCGCGCGGCGGCGGGCTGCACACGCACTTGGCGCCCTCGTAGCCATCGTCGCCCGGCAGGCCCATGTCCTCGGCGGTGAGGTACAGGTACTGCGGGCAGGTCTCGGCCAGGATCGGCAGTCCCCTGCCCTGTGCCCAGCGGATCTGCTCGATCGCGTCCTTGCCGGACACGTGCACGATCAGGATCGGCACGTCGACCAGTTCGGCGAAGGTGATGGCGCGGTGCGTGGCTTCGCGCTCGACCAGCGCCGGGCGTGCCATGCCGTGGAAGCGCGGCGAGATGCGCCCTTCCCCGACCAGCTTCTCGGTCAGCCACGAGATGCAGTCCGCGTTCTCGGCGTGCACCATCACCAGGGCATTGTTTTGCTTGGCCACGTCGAGCACATCGAGCATCTCGCGGTCGGAGAGCTTGAGGTCGTCGTAGGTCATGTAGACCTTGAACGAGGTGTAGCCCTGGCGGATCAGCGCGGGCAGTTCGTGCTGCAGCACGTGCGGGGTGGGATCGGCCACGATCAGGTGGAAGCCGTAGTCGGCCACGGCGCGGCCTTCGGCGCGGCGGTGGTAGTCGGCCACCGCGGCCTTGAGCGAGCCGCCCTTCTCCTGCGCCGCGAACGGGATCACGGTGGTAGTGCCCCCGCACACGGCGGCGCGCGTGCCGGTGAAGAAATCGTCGGCCATGCGCATGCCGTCGGGCATCGGCTGGTCGAGGTGGCAATGGCCGTCCACGCCGCCGGGTAGCGCGAGCAGGCCGCTCGCATCCAGTTCGCGCGCGCCGCGCGGCAGGCCGCTGCCGAGCATGGCGATGCGGCCGTCGCGCACGCCGATGTCGCAGGTGAAGCGGTCGGCGGCCGTGACCACGTCGGCGTTGCGGATGACCAGGTCGAGTGCGGTGTCCATGGATTCTCCTGTCTTACTGGACTTCGGCGAACAGGCGACCCCATCCGCGCAGCTCGCGCGTATCCACGCCGGCCAGCCGCAGCGATTTCCACACGACGGTGGAGATGGTGTCGTAGACGGGGATGCCGGTCTCGGCTTCCAGTTCCTGCGCCAGGTGCGCGGCGCGCAGATTGGTGCAGAACGTGGTGATGGCGGCGGGCTTGTGCTGCGCCACTTCGCGCACCATGCGGCGGATGGTGTCCTCCTCGACCTCGGCGAAGCTGTAGTTCACGTGCAGGTCCAGGTGCCGCTCGGCGGTGCAGCGCAGTCCGTGGCGCTCGTAGTTCTGCCTGATGCGCTGCTGCACGTCGTCGAGATACGGCGTGACCAGGCCAAAGTCCTGCGCGCCGGTCTTCTTCAGGATTTCGTTGAGCGCCAGCACCGAGGTGGTGGCGGGGATGCCGGTGGCTTCGGTGATCTGGCGGCACAGCGCTTCGTCCTTGTCGAAGCCGAGCCAGCCGGACGAGGTGCCGTTCCAGGCGATCACGTCGACGCGCGCGTCCGCCAGCAGCCTGGCCGCGCCGATGATCTTGTCGAGATCGAACTGGCCCAGCGCCTGGTCGCGCAGCGAGATCTCGGTGACGGTGAAGCGCGAGAAATGCGCGCTGACGTTGGGCAGGCCGCTCACCATCGCGCTGGTGATGGGTTCGAGCGCCGTGTTGGAGGACGGCGTGAGCATGCCGAGCAGGGTACGTTTGGTCATGTCGGGTTTTCGCTTCAGGAGTTGGCGGCCCTGGCGCGCGTCGATGCAGCGCGCCGGGCCAAGCTCGTTATCGTGGATGGATGGCGGGCGCGCTGCTCAGACCGGCAGCTTCTTCTCGTAGTCGATCGCGGTGGACGCCAGCAGCAGGCCCACGCCGGCGGCGGCGAAGAACATCAGCGCCAGGAAGTAGGAGCCGGTGAACTGCACGATCATGCCGACGATGATGGGCACGGAGATGCCGCCGATATTGCCGCCCAGGTTCATGATGCCGCCCAGCACGCCCACCTTGTCGCGGGTGCCCAGGATCGACGGGATGCACCAGAACAGGCCGCACCAGCGCAGGAAGAACAGGGTGGAGGAGAGCAGCGCCACGACGACGACCGGGTCCTTCACATAGGCCACGGAGAAGATCGAGACCGTGGCGACCACCGCGGCGATGCCGAACAGCGTGCGCATCACGCGGTTGGGCCTGCCGCCCGCGGCTTTCCACTTGTCGGCGATCCAGCCGCCGACCAGCTCGCCGACGAAGCCCGAGAAGAAGATGATGAAGCTGGCGCCGCCCATCTGCTTGATGTCGAAGCCGTGCACCTTGTTCAGGTAGTTCGGCATCCAGGTCAGCAGGCCGTAGAACACGCTGTTGAAGCACATCCAGCCGATCGCCATGCACCACACGGAGCGGTACTTGAAGAAGTCCAGCGAACGGCCCGACAGATTGGCCGGCTCGGCGCGATGTTCGGCGGCCTGGGCCTCCTCGATATAGCGCGCTTCCAGTTCATTGACGCCACGATGCTCGCGCGGCGAGTTGCGCACGTAGTGCCATGCCCACAGGCCGGCCAGCACGGTGCCTACGCCGGCCACGATGAAGGACAGCCGCCACGAGCCAAGCACGGTGATCAGCCACGTGATGATGACGGCACCGAGCGCGGCGCCCAGCGGCGCGCCGCCGTCGAGCAGGGTGGCGCCGCGGCCGCGTTCGTTCTGCGTCATCCAGATCGCGTTGAGCTTGCCGCCGGCCGGGTAGATCGGCGCTTCGGCCGCGCCCAGGCCCAGGCGGGTCAGCAGCAGCGAGGTGGCACTGGTGCAGAACGCCGCGGCCGCCTGGGACAGGCCCCAGAACACGGTGGCGATGGCGATCACGATGCGCGGCTTGTACTTGTCCGCCAGCATGCCGCCGGGGATCTGCATGAGCGCGTAGGTCCAGAAGAAGGAGCTGAGGATCAGGCCCTGCATGGTGGGGCTGAGGTCGAACTCCTTGGCGATCAGCGGCATCGCCACCGACAGCGACGCGCGGTCGATGTAGTTGATGGCGATGAGGAACAGCATCATCAGGAAAATCTTCCAGCGCACGGAGCTCTTCGTCTCCGTTAGCGCCGCGGCCCGGCTTGTCGTTTGCATGACGCGTGTCTCCTTTGAGGAATTTTAGAAGTCGTTCCGGAAAGCGTCCGGCGAGCGTGCCCGGCGCGTGGCCGGGGCTTGCTTCGCTGCTTTCCGAAACGACCTCCGAGGCGGTTTGAATTCGTGTGTCGCGCAACCGGCTGGAGTATAGGATACGTAATCTGTAATTACAACTCTTGTAAGTCATTGATTTTATTATGATGCAAACGCACAATTTCGGTGTGTGATAGCCTTGTTGTGGTGCATGTTCCCCATCCCGGTGATGTCTGTGACTCAAACGCTGCCTAAATCCACGCGCCTGCGCACGCTCGGCATGTCGGCCGAAATCGCCGCCCGCCTGCGCACCATGATCGAAGAAGGGGAGATGCCGCCAGGTGCGCGCATCGACGAGCGCGCCTTCTGCGAGATGTTCGATGTCTCCAAGACGCCACTGCGAGAGGCGCTCAAGGTGCTGGTGTCGGAAGGGCTGGTGCTGCACCGGCAATACATCGGCTACCGCGTGGCGGCGCTGGACCTGGACGAACTGCGCTCCACCTTCGAGACCCTGCACGGGCTCGAGGCCACCGCCGGCGAACTCGCCGCGACGCGGCTGTCGGATGCCACGATGGCGCGCCTGGAGCGCAAGCACCAGGCCATGCTCGACGCGCACGCAGCGGGCCGGCGCACCGAGTACTTCCGCACCAACCAGGAGATCCACCAGCTCATCATCGACGGCGCCGCCAACCCGGTGCTGGCCGGCATCTACGCCATGCTGATGAGCAAGGTCCACCGCGCGCGCGGCGCCGCCAATGCGGATATGCTGCGCTGGCAGGAATCGCACGAGGAGCACGAGGCCATCATGTCCGCGCTGCGCGAACCCGGCCGCCCACGGCTGGCGCAGGTGCTGCGCGGGCATTCCGAGAACACCGCCAAAGAAGTCCTGACCGTGGTCGCGCGGACCCTGTCCGAGCCCGCGCACCGCTTAGCCACCGAAGCCAAGGGGAAACGATGAAACTAGTACGTGTAGGCAAGCCGGGCGCAGAACGTCCGGGACTGATCGACAAGGAAGGTCGCGTGCGCGACCTGTCAGGCGTGATCGACGGCGTGGGGCCGCAGCAACTGTCGGCCGAGGCGCTGGCCAGGCTGGCCGCGCTGGACCCGGCCACGCTGCCGGTGGTGCAGGGCGGGCGCTTCGGCGTGCCCTGGACCGGCATCGGCAAGATCGTGGCCATCGGCCTGAACTACGCCGACCACGCCGCCGAGGCCGGCATGCCGTTGCCGGGCGAGCCCATCGTCTTCCTCAAGGCCAACAGCTCGCTCAACGGCCCCGACGACACGGTGATGCTGCCGCGCGGCTCCGAGAAGAGCGACTGGGAAGTGGAACTGGGCGTGGTGATCGGCACGGCCGCGCGCGACGTCCCGCGCGAGCAGGCGCTGTCCCATGTGGCCGGCTACTGCGTGGTCAACGATGTCTCCGAGCGCGAGTTCCAGCTCGAACGCGGCGGCACCTGGGACAAGGGCAAGGGCTGCGATACCTTCTGCCCGGTCGGCCCGTGGCTGGTCACGCGCGACGAAGTGGCCGACCCGCAGGCGCTCGGCCTGTGGCTGGACGTCAACGGCGAGCGCGTGCAGAAGGGCAGCACCGCCACCATGGTGTTCGACGTGGCCACGCTGGTGAGCTATGTCAGCCGCTTCATGACGCTGCATCCCGGCGACCTGATCTGCACCGGCACGCCGCCGGGCGTGGGCATGGGCTTCAAGCCCCCGCGCTTTCTCAAGGCTGGCGACACCATGCGGCTGGGCATCGACGGGCTGGGCGAGCAGACCCAGGCAGTGGTGGCGTACGCCAAGGGGTAAGCGTCACGCGAAGTGCGAGGAAAAGGCGGCCGGCAACGGCCGCTTTTTTTTGCGCCCGGACTCGGCCCGGACGCGGCTTGTACCGCGTGCGATACCTGCCGGCACGAATGCGGCGAGGCGCGCAGAAGGCGGGGGGACTGTGATCCCCGTCGCCGCGTCGAGTTCCCCCTGTGATCCCGGCGTGCGCGGACCGTCCCCCGTTCGCAACACTTGTTGCCCGATTTCGCTACAAAGGGTTAAACCGTTTGCGCTCAGTGCTTAGCGTGAAATACTGTTTTCTATACGCTTAGAAAAAACGAGCACTGCCATGTCAGAACACGCCCCCGAATTGATGGAGTCGTTGCTTTCAGACTCCCCCGCAAGTCCTTCTCTCAAGCCTTTTGCCTTCCGCCTTGCGCGCTTGTGCGAGCTGGCCGATACGGCCGACAGCCGCGCCGAGCTGGAAGCCATCCGCCACACCATCCACCAGCATCCGGAACTCGCCTTCGACGAAGTGCGCACCGCCGAACTGGTCGCCAGCCAGCTCGAGGGCTGGGGCTACGAGGTGACGCGCCATGTGGGCGGCACCGGCGTGGTCGGCCGCCTGCGCCAGGGCGACAGCCCGCGCACCGTCGGCGTGCGCGCCGACATGGATGCGCTGCCCATCCACGAGCGCACCGGCCTGCCTTATGCGAGCCTCAACGCCGGCAAGATGCACGCGTGCGGGCACGACGGCCACACCACCGTGCTGCTGGGCGCGGCGCGCCAGCTGGCGCGCACGCGCAACTTCAACGGCACCGTGCACCTGATCTTCCAGCCCGCCGAGGAGATCGGCGCGGGCGGCGGCGCCGAGCGCATGCTGGCCGACGGCCTGTTCGAGCGCTTTCCGTGCGATGCGATCTTCGGCCTGCACAACCACCCGGGCGTGGAGGCCGGCACCTTCATGTTCCGCACCGGCCCCTTCATGGCCGCCTGCGATACGGTCTCCATCACCATCCGCGGCAAGGGCGGCCATGCCGCGCGCCCGCACCAGGCGATCGACCCGATCCTGGTAGCCGGCAGCCTGGTGATGGCGCTGCAGAGCATCGTGGCGCGCAATATCGACCCGAACGAAACCGCGGTGGTCACCATCGGCACGCTGCACGCCGGCCACGCGCCCAACGTGATCCCCGAAAGCGCCAAGCTGGAACTGAGCGTGCGCTCCTTCAGCCCGGACGTGCGCCGCACTCTGGAGGCGCGCATCACCAAACTGGTGACCTCCCACGTGGACGGCTACGGCGCCACCGTGGAGATTGACTACATCCGCGGCTACCCGGTACTGGTCAACAGCGAGCGCGAGACCGAGTTCGCGCGCCAGGTCGCCGAGGAGCTGGTCGGCCCGGACAAGGTGGTGGGGCACTTCCCGCAGATCGCCGGCAGCGAGGACTTTGCCTATTTCCTGCAGCAGCGCCCGGGCTGCTTCGTGCGCATGGGCAATGGCGTGGGGCAGCCGCTGCTGCATAACGCCGGCTACGACTTCAACGACGAGAACCTGACGGTCGGCGCGGCGTACTGGACGCGGCTGGTGGAGCGGTATCTGGCCTGACGGCGGCATGTCCGGTGCCGGGGCGGTGGTCGGGGCGCGGTATCGGTGTCGGTATCGGTATCGGTAGCGGCCCGGCCCGGCCTGGGCTGGCATCCCGGCGGCATTGCGCCGCGCGAGCTTTGACCGGTCTCAGCCAATTACGCTATTAACGGCCGTACCTGCATCAGCGATCGCAGCCGGCGATCGCAGCCTGCGGCCGGCGCCTGCCGCCGGGAGCACAGCCGCAGCCGCAACCGCAACCGCAACCGCAACCGCAACCGCAACCGCAGCCGCAGCCGCAACCGCAACCGCAGCCGCCTATCTGAAGAAGGCGCTCGGTGGCACGCCGAACTGCTTGCGGAACATCGTCGAGAACGCGCTCGGGCTGTCATAGCCCAGGTCCAGCGCCACATCCACCACCTTGGCCCCTGCGGCCAGCCCCTCCAGCGCCGCCAGCAGCCGGGCCTGCTGCCGCCATTGCCCGAACGTCATCCCGGTCTCGCGCGCGAACTTGCGCTGGATGGTCTTGGGGTCGAGGCCCAGCCGCCCGCCCCATTCCGCCAGCGTGAGCGCCGTATCCGGCGCGCCGACGATGGCATCGCAGATCTCGCGCAGGCCGGGATCGGCCGGGCGCGGCAGGTGCAGGGGCAGGGTGGGCACCAGCATCACTTCGTCCAGCAGCAGGCGCATCAGGCGGCCATCGCGCGATTCGGCCGCGTAGGGGGTGGGAATGTCGATGGCAGCGAGGATCAGTTCCCGCAGCAGCGGGCTGATGCCGAGCACGGTGCAGCGCGTGGGCAGGTTGGCGGCCGCGTCGGGCCGGATATAGGCGGTGCGCATGCGTACGTGGCCCACCATGCGGATCCAGTGCACGGTGCCGCCGGGCATCCACATGCCGCGCGTGGGCGGGACGATCCACTGCCCCTCGGCGGTGGCGACCACCATCACGCCGTGCACGGCGTGGATCAGCTGCGCGTGGGGATGCTGGTGCGGCTTGGTGACATGGCTCGGCAGGTAGTCGGCCGCCATGGCGGTGACGGGCATGGGGCCGCGGTCGTAGCGCAGGTAGGCCGGCGCCGCGCTGTAGGTGTCGGCGCGGTCTTCGGCGTGGGCCGGGATGAGGGGTGGTATGGCCGGTGCGCCACCTGTACGCGGGCGAGCGGGGGACGCGGCGCGGGGCGGGCGGGGAGGCTGGCCGGTGGCGGGACGTGGCATGTCCTTTTCTCCAAGGTTCCGGCCCTATTCTCGCAGGACAGGCGCAGTCGCGCCAATTAGCATGGCTGCCAGATTCCCGTATTGTTTTTCTTCCAGCCCCCGATTCCATCATGAGCAGCCGCATCGACACCGCGCCAGGCGGCGCGACCGCCTCGCCGCAGGGCCAGGCGCAGCCTCTCCACAGTACCCAGTCCGCGGAGCGGACCGGTTTCCGCGTACTGTCGGCGATCAGCTTTTCGCATTTCCTCAACGACATGATCCAGTCGCTGATCCTGGCCATCTATCCGATGCTCAAGGGCGGCTTCAACCTTAGTTTCACGCAGATCGGCCTGCTGACGCTGACGTACCAGATCACGGCGTCGCTGCTGCAGCCGGTGGTCGGCCTGTACACCGACAAGCATCCCAAGCCGAAGTCGCTGCCGATCGGCATGGGCTTCACGCTGTGCGGCCTGTTGCTGCTGTCGGTGGCGCCCACTTACGGCGTGCTGCTGGTGGCGGCCGCGCTGGTGGGCACGGGTTCGTCGATCTTCCACCCGGAATCGTCGCGGGTGGCGCGCATGGCCTCGGGTGGCCAGCACGGCCTGGCGCAGTCGATCTTCCAGGTCGGCGGCAATGCCGGCAGCGCGGCCGGGCCGCTGCTGGCGGCGTGGATCGTGCACCAGCAGAGCAGCGTGGCGTGGTTCTCGCTGGCCGCGCTGCTGGCGATCGCCGTGCTGTGGCAGATCGGCGGCTGGTACGGCCGCGAGCTGGCCCACACCGCGCGCAAGCGCAAGGCCGTCTCCACCGCCGCGCCGCTGCCGCGCAGCACCGTGGTGCGCGCCATGATCGTGCTGATGGTGCTGGTGTTCTCCAAGTATTTCTACATGGCGAGCCTGAACACCTACTACACCTTCTACCTGATGGAGCGCTTCGGCCTGGAGCGCCAGAGCGCGCAGATCTACCTGTTCGCCTTCCTGTTCGCGGTGGCGGCCGGCACCATCCTGGGCGGCCCGATCGGCGACCGCATCGGCCGCAAGCGCGTGATCTGGGCGTCGATCCTGGGCGTGGCGCCGTTCACGCTGATGCTGCCGCATGCCAACCTGTTCTGGACCGGCGTGCTGTCGTTCATCATCGGCTTTATCCTGGCCTCGGCGTTCTCGGCCATCCTGGTGTTCGCGCAGGAGCTGATCCCCGGCAAGGTGGGCATGGTGTCCGGCCTGTTCTTCGGCTTTGCCTTCGGCATGGGCGGCATCGGCGCCGCGGTGCTGGGCACGCTGGCGGACGCGCAAGGCATCCAGGCCGTCTACCGGCTGTGCGCCTTCCTGCCGCTGCTGGGGCTGCTGGCGGTCTTCCTGCCCGACCTGGGCGGGCGCAAGAAACCGGCCTGACGCAAACCGGCCGGGGTCCGGTTCCCACCGGGCCGGCCGCTGCGTGGCCGGCCACGCAGCGCGGGCTTCACTGCGCACGCTGCACTTCCTAAACTGGCATGCGCATGCGCGGGGATTCGGGCAGAGATCCGGGCCGGTCGTGCAGGTTGCACCCCGGCCGCACCGGTTGTCCTGCCGCGCTCCTGCCTGCGGGAGATGCAGGCGAGAAACGTGCCAGCCCCTTGCGGGGGCCGGCATCCGCGGCAAGGCTGGCGCGTGGACCGGCGCGCCGGCTCAGTTCCCGGTCTTGTCCTGCGAGACGTCCATGATCATGCGCGTCAGCAGGTACAGGCGCGGCGTGACCGAGTTGAGGTCGACGTATTCGGCGTCGTTCGAGTGCGCGCCGAAGCCGCGCAGGCCGAAGCGCTCGATCACCGGCGCCTTGGTGGCGGCCGCGGCGAAGGCGGCGTCGGTGCCGCCGCCCTCGGCGGTGTCGTAGACCGCCAGCTTCTCGCCGATCTCGGCATACACGCCTTGCGCGTGGGCGGCCAGCTTGCGCGCCGCATCGGTGACCTCGAGCGGCGGGCGGCGGCGCTCGAACTTGACCTCGACCTTGGTGTCGTGGATCAGTTGCTTCTTGACGCGCTCCTGCAGCGTGCGCTCCAGGCCGTCGTAGTCGGCGGTGCGCAGCACGCGCACGTCGGCCTGCGCCGTGGCAATGGCGGGAATCACGTTGCGGTTGGAGCCGGCCGAGGAGATCGTCCAGTTCACCTTGAGACCGGTGTCCGGGTTGGACAAGTCGCGCATCTGCAGGATCTGGTGGGAGAGTTCGTACAGCGCGTTGCGGCCCTGCTCGGGCGAGCTGCCGGCGTGCGAGGACTTGCCGTGCACGGTCAGCGAGATCGCGCCGATGCCGCTGGTGGCCAGCGACAGGCGGTCGCCGGTCACGCGCGTGGCCTCGCACGAGAACACCGCGTCCTGCTGGCTGCCCATCTTGGTCAGCATGGCGCGCGCGCCCGGAGAGCTGATTTCCTCGTCGCCGTTGATCAGCACCGTCAGGGTGCCGTAGTCCTTGAAGCCCATCTTCTGCAGGATGGCCACGGTGTGCAGGATCACCGCCACGCCGTTCTTGTCGTCGGCGATGCCCAGGCCGTAGGCGCGCTCGCCGTCGATGCGGAACGGCTGCTGCGCCAGCATGCCGCGCAGGTAGACCGTGTCCATGTGGCCGATCAGCATGATGTTGCGCTTTCCCGTGCCCTTGAACTGCGCCATCACCATCTTGCCCACCTGCTTGGGCGTGTCTTCCATGCGGTAGACCTCGGTGGGCTCGATCAGCTTCGCGTCGCCGCCCATGGCCGAGAGCCGGTCGCGGATCAGCGTGGCGATGCGGTCCAGGCCTTCGATGTCCTTGCTGCCGGACTCGATCGAGACCAGGTCCTTGAGCGTGGCGATCAGCGCGGGCTTTTCCTGCTGCGACAACTGGTAGGCCGGCTCGACCGGCGCGGCCTGCGCGGCACCGGCGCAGAGGAGGGCGGCGAGCATGAGGGCGGGTGCGCTGGCGCGCGGGCGGAAATGCGGGGGCATGCGGGTGTCTCCGGAAATACGGTGGGTGGTAGGTGAGATGGATCGAAAGCGATGGAAGGCGATGGAAAGCGGTGGCGATGCGGTCAAAGGGCGGTGTGGATCGCAGGCTTCGTGCCAGTGCCGGCGCCGATGCGGCGGATACCCTATTCGCCGGGCGGCTCGAAGCCCTGCAGCCAGCGCCGCAGCAGGCCGGCGAGCTGCTTGCGCTCGGCGGCCGTGAGGCGCGCCAGCAGGCGGTGCTCGTTGGCCACGTGGACCTCCACCGCGTGGTCGATGCGGCCGCGGCCCTCGGGTGTCAGCTCGATCAGCAGCCCGCGCCTGTCGTCCGGATTCGGGCAGCGGCGCACCAGGCCGGCGCGTTCGAGATGGTCGATGCGGTTGGTCATGGTGCCCGAGGTGATCATCAGCGAGTCGATCAGCGCGCCCGGCGAGAGCGCATGGGGCGGTCCCGAGCGGCGCAGCGTGGCCAGCACGTCGAACTCCCAGCTGTTCAGGCCGACGGGCGCCAGCGCGGCTTCCACGGCGCGGTCGGTATGGCGCGCCAGGCGCCAGACACGGCCGATGATGCCCATCGGCGAGGCGTCGAGATCGGGGCGCTCGCGTGCCCACTGGGCGAGGATGCGGTCGACGCGGTCGCCGTCCGCGGCAGGGTCCGGCTCGCCCATGCTTGCGGGATGCTGCGCGGGCGCGTCTTCCTTGCCGGCGCTGCGAGGCGCGGCAGGGGGTGTGGCCTTGGGTTTGCCGCGGGTGGCCATGGGATGTGTATTGCGATTTGCGATTTATGCGGATGGCAAGAATCTTGACATCAAGCCTTTCACTTCGTAAAGTGGATTTTATCTTGATATCAAGATTCTTCTTGTGAAGAAGAGTTGCCACGGAGGCCAGCAGCATGAAGCCCGACGCACCGCCCCTTCCGATCACTCCGATCGCCCCGCCCGTCCCACCGGCGCAGGCGGCATCCCCCGCGGCGCCTGCCATGCCGGCACTCGCCGCGATTTCCCCGCAGGGGCGGGTACGCGCGGCCGACGTGCTGCTGACCGCTTCCGCCCCGCTGGTCTGGGGCAGTACCTACCTCATCACCAGCCAGTGGCTGCCGCCCGGCCAGCCACTGCTGTCCGGCGTCATCCGCGCGCTGCCGGCGGGGCTGGCCATGCTGGCCTGGGGCCGGCAATTGCCGTCCGGCGGCTGGTGGTGGAAGGCGGCGGTGCTGGGCGTGCTCAATATCGGCTTGTTCCAGGCCATGCTGTTTATCGCGGCCTATCGCCTGCCGGGCGGGGTGGCGGCCACCGTGGGCGCGATCCAGCCGCTGCTGGTGGTGGCGCTGGCATGGCTGCTGCTCGGCGCGCGGCCGCACCTGGCGGCGTGGCTGGCGGGGTTTGGCGGCATCGGCGGCGTGGCCCTGCTGGTGCTCGGGCCGGCCGCCAGGCTCGATGCGGTGGGCGTGGAGGCGGCAGCTGCCGGGGCGGTGTCGATGGCGCTCGGCACGGTGCTGGCCAAGCGCTGGCGGCCGCCGGTCTCGCCGCTGGTGCTGACCGCGTGGCAGCTGACCGCCGGCGCGCTGTTCCTGCTGCCCTTCGCACTGGCGTTCGAGACCCTGCCGGCACGGCTGACGCTGCCCAATGTGCTGGGCTACGCGTGGCTGTGCATCGCCGGCGCTGGTATCAGCTACGCGCTGTGGTTCCGCGGCATCGGGCGGCTGCCCACGGCGGCGGTGTCGGCGCTCGGCCTGCTGAGCCCGGTGAGCGCGACCGTGCTCGGCTTCGCGGTGCTCGGCCAGACCTTGAGCGCGGCGCAGATGGCGGGCGCGCTGCTGGTGCTGGCCAGCGTGTGGCTGGGCCAGCGCGCGCCGTCCGCGCAGCCGCGGTGAACGCGCCGGGATGAATGGCGCGCCGTTTTTGCGGCATCATGGCGGGCATGACGTCTGTTGTGCCTCCCCCCCTCCCTTCCCGGCCCACGCCCGCGCGCCCCGCCCGGGCCGCCTGCGGCCACTGCCTGGCGCTGGCCGCGGATTCGCGCCGCCGCGAGCCGCACGAGCGCCTGGCGCTCAAGCACACCGCGCCGCTGGTAAGCCAGAGCGCCGCCGGCGTGCCATTCAGCATGCTTACCTTCACCTGCCGCGAGTGCGGCACCGTGTGGCACCTCTATGACCGCGCCAACGAGCTGTTCGTGTCGTGGGTGCCCGAATGTGCCCTGGTGGCGGGCCCAGGCACGGGCGGTGACGCATCCCCGATCGGATAAACTCCGCCTTCGTCTCTTACCGTCCCTGCCGTTTCCCCGCCAATGTCCGTTTCCCGCCGATTTCCCTTGCTGGCCGCCGCGCCCGTGTTTGCCGCCGCCGTGGCGAGCCTGTCTGCCGTGCCCGCCCGCGCCGCCGACGCATATCCCTCGCGTCCGATCCGCCTGATCGTGGCCTACCCCACCGGCGGCATCAGCGACGCCGTGGCGCGCGCGCTCGGCGAGCGCCTGTCGGCGCAGATGGGCGGCTCGGTGGTGGTGGAGAACAAGGCCGGCGCCGGCGGCAGCATCGGCATCGACGCCGTGGCCAAGGCCGCGCCGGACGGCTACACGCTGGGCTTCGCCTCGACCAGCCCGCTCACGCTCAACCCGCACGTGGGCCACGTCAACTACGATCCGCAGCGCGATATCGCGCCGGTGATGAGCGTGATGTACTCGCCGGTGCTGCTGGTGGCCACCCAAAGCTTCGCCGGCAAGACTTTCCAGGACCTGCTGGCGCAGGCCAAGGCCCGGCCCGGCTCGGTGCGCTGGGCCACCTCCGGCCTCGGCACGGTCGGCCACGTGATGCTGGAGCACGTCAAGTCCAGGGCCCAGGCCGACCTGACGCTGATTCCCTACAAGGGCGCAGGCCAGCAGATGAACGACGCGCTCGGCGGGCAGTTCGAGGTGATGAGCACCAACGCCAGCCCGGTGCTGACCCAGCACATGCAGGCCGGCCGCCTGCGTGCGCTGGCGGTGGGCGCGCCCAAGCGCATCGCCTCGATGGCCAATGTGCCGACACTGGCCGAGCTGGGCTATCCCAAGGCCAACCTGACCTCGACCTTCGGCATCTTCGCGCCGGCGCACACGCCGCCGGCCATCATCGCCAGGCTGAATACCGAGCTGAACAAGGCCCTGGCCGAGCCCGAGGTGCGCGAGCGCCTGCTCAAGGGCGGCGAGGTGCCCACCGGCGGCACCGCCGCGCAATTCGCCGCGGCAATCCGCGCTGAGTACGACGACAACGCCCGCATCGTGAAGGAAGCCGGCATCAAGGCCGAGTAAGCAGCCATATCGGGACGACCGGTCCTGGCGTCGTTGCGCGGCGCGCGGCATACGCGTGCCGTCTGCGGCCGCGTGGCTAGCCAGGACCGCCTCGCGCGGTCCCGGGCGCCCGCCGGGCGCGTCCGCTCAGCCCGGCTCGACCAGGTCGAGCCGGCAGCCGGTGGCGTAGACCGATGACAGCCGCACGCCATTGCGCGGCTCCAGCGCCAGCTTGGTGCGCACGCGCGACAGATGGCTGTCCAGCGTGCGCGACGCCGGCGGCATCGCACGCCGCCACACGGCCTGCTCGATGGTCTGGCGCAGCAGCAACTGCCCGGCATGCCGGAACAGCAGCGCCGCCAGCTCGAATTCCTTGGGCGCCAGCCTGACCTGGCGCTCGTTGACGAAGACGCGCCGCTCGGCCAGTGCCAGGCGGTAGGGCCCCAGCGTCAGCTCGCTGCGGGCCTGCACCACCGGCTCGCGGCGCAGCAGCGCCCGCACGCGCGCCGCCAGCTCCGCGCGGCGGACCGGCGCCGGCAGCACGGCATCGGCGCCGAGCGCAAAGCAGTCGGCGATATGCGCATCGCCGTCCTGTTCGCTCAGCAGCATCACCGGCAGTTCCTCGCCCAGGGTGCGCCGCACCCACAGCAGGACATCCCGCGCCGAGATGCCGGGGATCTCCCACGTCATCAGCAGCAGCGCGTAAGGCTCGCTGCGCAGCGCCTGCATCAGCGCGCCGCCCTCGCGAAAGCGCCGCGAATCATGCCCGCTCAGCGTGAGTGCCTGCTCCAGCAGGATGGCCCGGGCCGGATCGTCCTCCAGTACGGCGATTCGCATGCAGTCCTCTCCTCATGGTGATGTGCGGTGATGGTCTTCGCCGCGGGCTTGCGCGGCGAAGGCCGTGCGGGAAATCTTAGCGTCGCCCCGGGGCGCGGCGGATGTGCCGCCGCGTTGCCCGCCGTCGAATGCGAAAACTCTCACGTGCCCGCGCGCGGCCGGGGCATCTAATTCCGGAAGCCCCGCATCGTCGGGTCGTCCCCCGGGGTGAAATCCCCCCGAAACAACGCGAGACCGGCCAAATACCATGGGAATGAAGATCGCTTCACTGGAAGACCAGCCCGCCGAGGCAGCCCTGATCCGGCAGATCCTCGGCGAGGCGGGCCATGAGTGCATGACCTTCTCGCGCAGCCGCGAGATGCTGCTGCGCCTGCGCGAGGAAAACTTCGACCTGCTGCTGCTCGACTGGCACATGCCCGATCTCTCCGGCAAGGAGGTGCTGACCTGGGTGCGGGCCAACCTGGACCGCCGCGTGCCGGTGATGTTCGTGACCGGCCGCACGGCCGAGGAAGACATCGTCGACGGCCTCGCCACCGGCGCCGACGACTACATGCTCAAGCCGGTGCGACGCGGCGAGCTGCTGGCGCGCACCGAGTCGCTGCTGCGGCGCGCCTATCCGGAGCCCGGCGGCGGTGGCGCGCGCGTCGCGCTGGCCGGCTACCTGTTCGATTGCGCCGCGCGCACGGTGGTCCACCGGGCCACGCCGCTCAGGCTCACGCCCAAGGAGTTCGACCTCGCCGTGCTGCTGTTCCGCAACGAAGGGCGCATCGTGTCGCGCGACCATATCGTGGCGGCGGTGTGGGGGCGCGAGATCTCGCCGCTGTCGCGCACCATCGATACCCACATGTCGCGCGTGCGCAGCAAGCTGGCCCTGACCCCGGAGCACGGGCTGCGTCTGCTGCCCGTCTACACGCATGGCTACCGGCTCGAACTGACGCCGGCGGCCGCATGATGGCCTGGCTGGGCCGGGAGGCCGTGCGCATGGCGCGCTGCCTGCTGGCGGCAGCGCGCCGTCTCGAACGGCTCGGGAAGCTTGTCTCCGGGAGGGCGGGAGGCACGCCCGCGAAGTCCGCGCAGGCCCGGTACGACGAAGCGGCGCAGGCATCCTGGCAGATCATCCGGCACGGCCTGTCGCACGACCTGCGCACGCCGCACAGCGCGATCCTGGCGCTCGTGGCGCTCAGGCTCGCTGCGCCGCCGCTGCTGACATCCGGGGAATTCGCCACGCAGGCCGCCGGCTGCGCCAGGGCCTCGCTGCGCCTGGTCGACGATCTCGCGCGGCTGCTGCGCGAGCTGCAGCATGACTACCGCATGGAGCGGCTGGAGTGGAATGCGCTGGCGGGCCCGGCGGCGCAGGCGGCCTGGAACGCGGAACAGCCTGGCCGGCATATCGTGCTCTCGCCGCTGCCGCAGCAGTTCGGACAGCATGGCGACCCTGCCATGCTGTCCGAACTGCTGCGCGTGCTGATGGCACTGTCGCTGGATGCCGCCCGCGAGGGCTCGCCGGCGCGGCTGCGCCAGCGCATCTGCGGCGGCGTCTGCCGGCTGTCCGGGCCGCGCATCGCCGAGGCCGGTGACGCTGGCGGTGCCGGTGCCGGTGCAGCGGATGCCGGTGCCATGCAGTTCTGCAAGCGGGTGCTGCTGCGCCACGGCGGCCTGCTGCGCACGGATACCGACGCCTGGCATATCGAGCTGCCCATGCTGCCGTAGAAAGCAAGAAAGCCCCCGAAGGGGCTTTCTTGCGGTCTGAAGCGCCCCCGCGTGGGCGGGGACGTGCCCGTGAAGGCGATCAGATCAAGCGCAATCAGAAAATGTGGCGGATACCGACAGCTGCGCCGGTCTGATTGTTCTTGCCCGGCAGTTCGGTCTTCGTGCCGCCGGTCAGCTTGTTGTAGTCCACGGTGCCGTAGACCTGGGTGCGCTTGGACAGCGAGTACTCGGCCAGCAGCACGCCGGTGTAGCGGTTGCCCGAGCTGTTGGCAACGCCGTTCACGTCCTTGACGTGATCGCCGTAGAACACGCCGGTCAGCGCCAGCGCCGGGGAGACCTGATAGGTCATGCCGAGGTAGCCGATGATGTCCTTGCGCGGGTTGGCAGTGAAGTTGCCGGCCGGCACCGCGTTGATGGAGCCGGCAGCGAGTGCGTCGCCGTTCAGGCTGGCGTCGACCGAACCGGTACGGTCCTTGCCGCCAACGTAGCCGAGGAACACCTTGGCTGCGCCGAAGCTGTACTTACCGGCTGCGCCCCACATTTGCTGCTTGTTGCCGTTGGCGTCGCGGGTTTCCTGGTACACGCCGCCGATACCGAACGGACCGAAGGCGTACGCAGCGCGCGTGCCCCAGTATTGCGACGTCGTGAAGCTGCCTGCCTTTTCACCGAAGCCGTAGCTGGCGCCCACGTTCAGGCCGCCGAACTTGCCGTCGTAGCTGACGACGTTGTCGTTACGGAAGTTGGTCAGGAAGAACGGCCAGGCGTTGCCCGTGTAGTTGCCGATGGTCAGCGGGTCGAAGTCGCCGAACAGCGTAAAGCCTTCGGTGTACTGGCGGCCCAGCTTGATGGTGCCGAAATCGCCGGCCAGGCCGACGTAGGCTTGACGGCCGAACAGGCGGTTGCTCTGGTTGGCGCGGCCGGTATCAGGATCGAAGCCGTTTTCCAGCTGGAAGATCGCCTTCAGGTTGTTACCCAGGGCTTCGCTGCCCTTGATACCCCAGCGGCTGTTGGTGATGGCGCCGTTGGTCAGCTGGAACAGGTTATCGTTGGCGCCGTTCGAGTTGCTGGTGTAGCGGATGCTCTGGTCAACGATACCGTACAGGGTGACGGAGGATTGTGCGTACGCGCTGCCGGCCAGCAGCGTGCCAATTGCAAGGGTCAGGGCTGATTTCTTCATAGTGCTCCTTTTCTGTTCTGTCGTGTCCGCGGCCGGATCGCGGCGGCGGACGAGTTTACGTTTCGTGTAAACGCCGCGAAAATTTAACAAAACAGAAAAGATTAAGACACTAATCAACGTTGCAGAACGCCCACAGACTTGCAAATGGTGCATAAAGCGTTGTGGCGCCGCGACAATTTCTCAATTTAGTGCGTCGCCGCATGACGTTGGCGCTACCTGTCAACCCTACCGCCAAAGGGGCGCGCGCAAGCCCCGGAGCGGCGCTTCGCCTAGCCCTGCGGGATCTCGATCTTGACTTCGAGGACCTCCAGGTTGTCCTGGCGCTCCAGGCTCACGCGCAGGTCCTGGTCACTGATTTTCACGTATTTCGAAATCACCGCGACCAGTTCGCGTTGCAGGGCGGGCAGATAGTCGGCCGGCGCCGAATGGCCGGTGCGTTCATGGGCGAGGATGATCTGGAGCCGCTCCTTGGCAACGGAGGCGGATTTCTTTTTCTCGCCGAGCAGGAAGGACAGAATCGACATGATGGCAGGCCCTCCTTACTTGTTGCCGAAGATGCGGGAGAGCAGCCCCGGCTTCTGGTAGTCGGTGAAACGCATCGGCTTGTCCTTGCCGAGGAAGCGGTCGACCACGTCGCCATAGGCGTCGGCCACGTCGCTGCCTTCCAGGTGGATGGCCGGCGTGCCCTGGTTGGACGCATGCAGCACCGCTTCCGATTCCGGCACCACGCCGATCAGCTTGATGCGCAGGATCTCCTGGATATCGGTCAGCGACAGCATTTCGCCGCCATGCACGCGCTTGGGGTTGTAGCGGGTGATCAGCAGGTGTTCCTTGATCGGCTCGCCGCCTTCGCTGGCGCGCTTGGTCTTCGAGGCCAGGATGCCGAGGATGCGGTCAGAGTCTCGCACCGAGGAGACTTCCGGGTTGGTCACGACCAGCGCTTCGTCGGCGAAATACATGGCCAGCAGGGCGCCCGACTCGATGCCGGCGGGCGAGTCGCACACGATGAACTCGAAGCCCATGTCGATCAGGCCGTTGATGACCTTCTCCACGCCTTCCTTGGTCAGGGCGTCCTTGTCACGCGTCTGCGAGGCCGGCAGGATGAACAGGTTCTCGCACTTCTTGTCCTTGATCAGGGCCTGGTTCAGGTTGGCTTCGCCCTGTACCACGTTGACCAGGTCGTAGACCACGCGGCGCTCGCAACCCATGATCAGGTCTAGGTTGCGCAGGCCGACGTCGAAGTCGATCACGGCAGTCTTGTGGCCACGCAGGGCCAGGCCGGCAGAGAAGCTGGCGCTGGTGGTGGTCTTGCCTACGCCCCCCTTGCCGGAGGTCACAACGATGATTTTTGCCATGGCTCTTGGATCCAGTAATGGTTGAAGCTTGCGCTGCTGTGGTCGGTGCTCTGCGGCGGTGTTACTTCATCCGGAGCGGTTCGAGGATCAGTTTTTCCCCGGCCAGCCTTACCTGGGCGGGCTTGCCCAGCACATCGGCGGGCAAGGACAGTTCGCCGGTGCGGTAGATGCCGGCGATGGAAAGCAGTTCGGGCTCCAGGCAGGTGCAGAAGATGCGCGCCTGCGCGTCGCCCTTGACGCCCGCCAGCGCGCGGCCGCGCAGCGGGGCATAGATATGGATGTTGCCTTCGGCGATGACCTCGGCGCCGTAGCTGACCAGGTCGAGGATCACCACGTCGCCGGCGGCGTAGATCTGCTGGCCCGACCGCAGCGGCTTGTCGATCAGCAGGGTGGGCACGCTGCGCGCGGCGGCTTGCGCCACGGTGGCGGCCACCGCCTCGGCCGTGGTGGCCGCCGGAGCCGCCCCGGGAGCCGGCTCGGCCGGGGCTTGCGCCTGTCCGCCGGCCGGTGCCCCGGGGGGCGCTTCGGCCTGGGTCGCGGCCGGCGCGGCCTCGTCGCGGCCGCCGCGGCGGCTATGGCTGTCCAGCAGCGGCAGGCCGAAGGACGCCGCCCAGTCACGCTGGGCTTCGCGCGCCACCACGCCGATGGCGCGGGCCTTGAGCTGGGTCAGGGTCTCGATCACCATGTCCAGCGCGATCCGGTCGTCGCCTTCCAGGCGGCGCAGATCCAGCGCGACGACATCGTTGGAGAAGAAATCAGGGGTCGATTCGAAGCGGGACAGAAGGTCGTCCCGCAGCGCTGCCATGTCAGCGGACTTGAGAGCGAGGAGGAGGGCGTCGACATTGCCACTGCGCAGCTCGAAGCGTGGCGATTTCTTCTGGGACATAGTCGGTGACCGTGGAAATGGGACATTCTAACGTCAGCTGGAGGCAGAACTGTAACAAATACCCCCGCAATCCTCTCCAGTGCCGGATGGGGCGCGCACGAACCGGCCCCGCCGCATCCCCGCGCAGGGAACGACACTCGCTGCCGCCCTCCCTCCGCGCAGCTTCCCGCCGGGCCCGCGCTCTTGTTACGATTGCGCCATCCAGACAAGGGAGTATGCATGGGTGCAATCGTCAATAGCGTGGCCTACCGCGACGGCAAGCGGCTGGGGGATGTGGCGGTGGACAAGATCAGCGACGCCATCGCCGTGCCCGGCACCTTTGTCTGGCTCGGGCTGCACGAGCCGGACCTGCCGCTGCTGCGCAAGGTGCAGCAGGAATTCGGCCTGCACGACCTGGCGGTGGAGGATGCGCTCGACGCACACCAGCGGCCCAAGCTGGAGACCTACGGCGATTCCATCTTCATCGTGCTCAATACCGCCCAGCTGGTCGACGAGGAAGTGGTGGTGGGCGAGACCCACCTGTTCGTCGGCCCGAACTATGTGGTGTCGGTCCGCCACGGCGTCAGCAGCAGCTACACCCCGGTGCGCGAGCGCTGCGAGAGCGATCCGCGCGCGCTGGCCAACGGCCCGGGCTATGTGCTCTATGCGCTGATGGACTTCGTGGTGGATCACTACATGCCCATCGTCACCCGGCTCGAGGATGCCTTCGAGCAGCTCGAGCAGGGCATCTTCCGCGATGAGTTCGACCGCGCCGCGATCGAGCACCTGTACCACATCAAGCGCCAGGTATTGCGCCTGCGCAACGCGGTCTACCCGATCGAGGAGATCTGCGGGCAACTGATCCGGCTGCACGAGGAACTGGTGCCAAAGGAGCTGCGCGCCTATTTCCGCGACATCGAAGACCACGCCAGCCGCCTGGTGCGCACGCTCGACGTGGTGCGCGAGATGCTGACCACGGCGGTGCAGGTGAACCTGGCGCTGGTCACCGTGGGCCAGAACGAGATCGTCAAGCGCCTGGCCGGCTGGGGCGCCATCCTGGCCATTCCCACGGTGGTGTTCAGCCTGTACGGCATGAACTTCAGTTTCATGCCGGAACTGAAGTTCCACTACGCCTACCCGACGGTGATCGGCGTGACCGCGCTGGCCTGCGCGGGACTCTGGCGAAAACTGCACAAGTCGGGCTGGATCTAGCCGTCCGCGGCAGGCGGGACAAGGCTTTCCCCAGGCGGGCGACGCCCCCGGGACGGCCGGCCTTCCTTTCCGGCATCGGCGTGGCCGGCACCGGCGCACGCGCGCCGGCCCGTCATTTTTATATCTTCTTTACACCCCCCTCCCCCCTCTCTACCCCGTTTTTACCGCTCGATCCTTAACCTCCCAGCTGTGAATCACTCACGGTGTATTGCCATGGACGGGATCTATTTCATCGGTTTATTGCTGTTCGGTGCGCTGACTGGCGCACTGCTGGCGCTGTGCGCCGCACTTGGCGGCAAGCCGCCAAGTGCGGCCGACGGCCCGGGCGCGCAACGCGCCGACGCGCGCCGCAAGGACAGCGCTACCGACAGGGGGCTGTGATGGACTGGGCCGACCTGCTGGGCGGCGTGCTCGCCGTCGCTGTCTTCATCTACCTCCTGATTGCCCTGTTCCGGCCGGAGAAATTCTGATGTCAACCGAATTCCTGGGACTTCTTGTCCTGTACCTCGCCATCCTGCTGGCGCTCGCGCCCTTCCTTGGGCGCTATATCCGCCGCGCAATGGAAGACGGCGCATATCGGGCGACCGCCTGGGGCCGGCCGTTCGAGCGCCTGCTCTACCGCGTGGGCGGCGTGCGCGCCGACGCCGAGATGGGCTGGAAGCAATACGCGGTGGCGGTCATCGTCTTCAATATGCTGGGCGTGGTGGCGGTGTACGCGCTGCAGCGCCTGCAGGGCTGGCTGCCGCTGAACCCGCAGGGCTTCGGCGCGGTCTCTCCCGACCTGTCGTTCAACACCGCCGTGAGCTTCGTCGCCAACACCAACTGGCAAGCCTACGGCGGCGAATCCACCATGAGCTATCTCACGCAGATGCTGGCGCTCACGGTGCAGAACTTCGTCTCGGCGGCCACCGGCATCGCCGTGGTGTTCGCGCTGATCCGCGGCTTCGCGCGCCAGAGCGTGGCCACCATCGGCAACTTCTGGGTGGACATGACGCGCAGCACGCTGTACGTGCTGCTGCCGTTGTCGGCCGCCGTCGCCATGGCGCTGGTCAGCCAGGGCGTGATCCAGAATTTCGACGGCTACAAGGATGTCGCGCTGGTGACCCCGGTCGAGTACAGCCAGCCCAAGGTGGACGCCGCCGGCCAGCCCGTGCTCGACGCCAAGGGCGCGCCGGTGCTTGACGCCATGAAGACAGACAAGCAGACGCTCGCCATGGGCCCGGTGGCTTCGCAGGAAGCCATCAAGATGCTCGGCACCAACGGCGGCGGCTTCTTCAATGCCAACTCGGCGCACCCGTACGAGAACCCGACCGAGCTCGCCAACCTGATCGAGATGCTGGCCATCTTCCTGATCCCGGCGGCGCTGTGCTTCACGTTCGGCGAGATGGTGATGGACCGCCGGCAGGGCGTGGCGGTGCTGGCGTCGATGGCGGTGATCTTCATCGTGATGGCGTGCGTGGCGGCGCTGTCCGAGCAGCAGGCCAATGCCGCGCTGGCGGGCTTGCCGATCGATCACGCGGCCAGCGCGCTGCAGGCCGGCGGCAATATGGAAGGCAAGGAGACCCGCTTCGGCATTGCCGCCAGCGCGCTGTTCGCCACCATCACCACGGCGGCCTCGTGCGGCGCGGTCAACGCCATGCACGACTCGTTTACCGCCATCGGCGGGCTGGTGCCCATGCTGCTGATGCAGCTCGGCGAAGTCGTGTTCGGCGGCGTCGGCTCGGGCCTGTACGGCATGCTGGTGTACGCGGTGCTGGCGGTGTTCATTGCCGGGCTGATGATCGGCCGCACGCCGGAATACCTGGGCAAGAAGATCGAAGCCTACGAGATGAAGATGACCGCCGTGGCGATCCTGGTCACGCCGCTGCTGGTGCTGCTCGGCACCGCGGTGGCGGTAATGGCCGATCCGGGCCGCGCAGGGGTGTTCAACCCCGGCACGCACGGCTTCTCGGAAATCCTCTACGCGCTCTCGTCGGCGGCCAATAACAACGGCAGCGCCTTCGCCGGGCTGTCGGCCAACACGCCGTTCTACAACGTGCTGCTGGCCGCGGCGATGTGGTTCGGCCGCTTCTGGATCATCGTGCCGATCCTCGCCATGGCGGGCTCGCTGGCGGCCAAGAAGCGCCTGCCCGTGACCGGCGGCACCATGCCCACGCACGGCCCGCTGTTCGTGGTGCTGCTGGTCGGCTCGGTGCTGATGGTGGGCGCGCTCACCTATATCCCGGCGCTGGCGCTGGGGCCGGTGGCGGAGCAGCTTCAGGGCGCCGTGGTCACGGCGGCAGGAAAGTAGCCAGGGGATGGCCGCCCGGCAGTGACCTTCACGCGGGCGGCATCTCGAAGCAGATCAGCGTATTGCGGAGAAACGCATGCAACAAGAATCGATGGTGACGCGCGGCAAGCAGTCCGGCGCGGCACCTGCAAACACCACACCGGCGGCCCCCTTGGGTGCGCCGGCCCACGGCACGCACAAGGGTGGCGGTCACCAGCGCCCGCCGCGCGGCGGCATGTTCGCCCCCGAGCTGGTCAAGCCGGCCCTGCTCGACGCGCTGAAGAAGCTCGCGCCGCGCGACCAGCTGCGCAACCCGGTGATGTTCGTGGTCTACGTGGGCAGCATCCTGACCACCATCCTGTTCTTCCGGGCCCTGTTCTCGCCCGCCAGCGCGGGCGGCGAGAGCGCGGGCTTCATCCTCGCGGTCTCGGTCTGGCTGTGGTTCACCTTGCTGTTCGCCAACTTCGCGGAGGCGCTCGCCGAAGGGCGCAGCAAGCAGCAGGCCGAAGCCCTGCGCGGGCTCAAGACCACCGTCACCGCCAAGCTGATCAAGGAAGGCCGGCGCGACTGGCGCGCCGCCGGCGCCACCGAGGCGCGCGCGGCCACCGCGCTGCGCCGCGGCGACGTGGTGCTGGTCGAGGCGGGCGACATGGTGCCCGGCGACGGTGACGTGATCGAAGGCGTGGCCTCGGTCGACGAGAGCGCCATCACCGGCGAGTCCGCGCCGGTGATCCGCGAATCGGGCGGCGATTTCTCGTCGGTGACCGGCGGCACGCGCGTGCTGTCCGACTGGATCGTGGTACGCATCACCACCAATCCCGGCGAAAGCTTCATCGACCGCATGATCACCATGGTCGAAGGCGCCAAGCGCCAGAAGACCCCGAACGAGCTGGCGCTGACCATCCTGCTGGTGGGCCTGACCATCGTGCTGCTGCTGGCCACCGCCACGCTGCAGCCGTTCTCGGTGTACAGCGTGTTCGTGGCCAAGGCCGGCATGCCCGTGACCATCACCGTGCTGATCGCGTTGCTGGTGTGCCTGATCCCGACCACCATCGGGGGGCTGCTGTCGGCCATCGGCGTGGCGGGCATGAGCCGCATGATGGAGGCCAACGTGATCGCCACCTCCGGCCGCGCGGTGGAAGCCGCCGGCGACGTGGACGTGCTGCTGCTCGACAAGACCGGCACCATCACCCACGGCAACCGCCAGGCATCGCGCTTTATCGCCGCGCCGGGCGTGGGCGCGCAGCAGCTGGCCGAGGCCGCGTGGCTGTCGTCGCTGGCCGACGAGACGCCCGAGGGCCGCAGCATCGTGACGCTGGCGCGCCAGCAGTCCGGCGCCGCCGCGCCCGATATCAGCGCGCTGCGCCCGATCTTCGTGCCGTTCACCGCGCAGACGCGCATGAGCGGCGTGGACGCGGGCGGCCGCAGCGTGCGCAAGGGCTCCGCCGACGCGCTGCGCAAATACGTGACCGAGCGTGCCGGCAAGTTCCCCGACGCCGTGATGCAGGCCGTGGACGACGTGGCCCGCGCCGGCAGCACGCCGCTGGTGGTGGCGGAATCGTTCGACGACGGCCGCGGCGAGACGGTGCGCGTGCTGGGCGTGGTCGAGCTCAAGGACATCGTCAAGTCCGGCATCCGCGAGCGCTTCGGCGAACTGCGCAAGATGGGCATCAAGACGGTGATGATCACCGGCGACAACCGCCTCACCGCCGCCTCGATCGCGGCCGAGGCCGGGGTCGACGACTTCCTCGCCGAAGCCACGCCCGAAGCCAAGCTCAAGCTGATCCGCGACTACCAGGCCGAAGGCCGCCTGGTGGCGATGACCGGCGACGGCACCAACGACGCGCCCGCGCTGGCGCAGGCCGACGTCGCGGTGGCCATGAACAGTGGCACGCAGGCGGCCAAGGAAGCCGGCAACATGGTCGACCTCGACAGCAACCCGACCAAGCTGATCGAGATCGTGGAGATCGGCAAGCAGATGCTGATGACGCGCGGCTCGCTGACCACCTTCAGCGTGGCCAACGACGTGGCCAAGTACTTCGCCATCATCCCGGCGGCGTTCGCCACCACGTATCCGCAGCTCGACCGGCTCAACGTGATGGGCCTGGCCACGCCGGCCTCGGCCATCCTGTCGGCGGTGATCTTCAATGCGCTGATCATCGTGGTGCTGATCCCGCTGGCGCTGCGCGGCGTGGTGTACCGCCCGCTCGGCGCGGCCGTGCTGTTGCGGCGCAACCTGCTGATCTACGGGTTGGGCGGCATCCTGGTGCCGTTCGTGGGCATCAAGATCATCGACATGATCCTGGTGCTGTTCGGCTGGGCGTGAGCCGCGCCGCCCGCACAAGGCCCGGCCAGGGCCCGACCCGGGCTCGATCCGAGCCCAGACAAAGACATTGAACGGAGTCATCATGCCTACCCCAGTCACCGCCGCGCCCCAGGGCCGCGGCACCAGCGGCCAGCCCGGCACACCCATCCAGGGCGGCCTGCTGCGCCCGATGCTGACGGTGTTCGTCGCACTGTCGGTCGTCACCGGCCTGCTCTATCCCGGCGTCATCACCGGGCTGTCGCGCGCCGTGTTCCCGCATCAGGCGGCCGGCTCGCTGATCGTCAAGGATGGCAAGGCGGTCGGCTCGGAGCTGATCGGCCAGCCTTTCTCGGACCCGAAGTATTTCTGGGGCCGCTTGTCGGCCACCGCGCCGATGCCCTATAACGGGGCCGCCTCGTCCGGCTCCAATCTCGGCCCGAGCAACCCCGCGCTGACCGACGCCGCCCGCGGCCGCATCGAAGCGCTGCGCGAAGCCGATCCCGCCAACCAGGCCCCGGTGCCGGTGGATCTGGTGACCGCCTCGGCCAGCGGGCTGGACCCGCATATCAGCCCGGCCGCCGCGCAATACCAGGCGGCGCGCGTGGCGCGCCTGCGCGGCTTGCCGCTCGAGCGCGTGCAGGCCCTGGTGGCGGCCAACACGGAAGGCCCGCTGCTGCACGTGATGGGCGATCCGGTGGTCAATGTGCTGCAGCTGAACCTGGCGCTGGATGCAGAGAAGCAGTGAGCTGGCGGGCGCAAGCGCCTGCCCGGATGCCTGCCGGTTTGCTCGCCTCTCCCGCTTGCGGGGGAGGCGCCGGGGGAGAGCAGGCAACTACCCCCGGGCACCTCGCGCGGCCGTGGTGCATCCCCTGTCGACTCCGTCCGGGCCGCAATCGCACGGGCGCCCGCGCGTAGCCGTGGCACAATCCTCGACATCCATTCGCCCTCCGCGTGCTGAAGCCCCACATGCCTGATACCGCCACGCGCGACACTCCGCCGCGGCCCGATCCCGACGCCTTGCTGCAGCGCATGCAGGCGGAGGGCGAGCGCGCCGCGCGCGGCAAGCTGCGGGTGTACTTTGGCGCGTCGGCGGGCGTGGGCAAGACCTTTGCCATGCTCACCACGGCGCGCGCGCTGCGCGAGCAGGGCAGCGACGTACTGGTCGGCGTGGTGGAGACGCATGGCCGCGCCGAGACCGAGGCGCTGCTCGATGGCCTCGAGCGGCTGCCGCTGAAGGCGATCCCGCATCCGCGCATGGATGGCCGCGTGCTGCAGGAATTCGATCTCGACGCTACGCTGGCGCGTCGTCCGGCGCTGGTCCTGGTTGACGAGTTGGCGCACTCCAACGCGCAGGGCAGCCGCCATCCCAAGCGCTGGCAGGATATCGAGGAGCTGCTGTCGGCCGGGATCGATGTCTGGACCACGGTCAACGTCCAGCACCTCGACAGCCTCAACGAGGCGGTCGGCGGCATCACCGGCATCCGCGTGTGGGAGACCGTGCCCGACACCGTGTTCGACGGTGCCGACGAGGTGATCCTGGTGGACCTGCCCGCCGACGAACTGCTGCGGCGCCTGCGCGACGGCAAGGTCTACATGCCGGAGCAGGCCCGCACGGCGGCCAGCAACTTCTTCCGCAAGGGCAACCTGATCGCGTTGCGCGAGCTGGCGCTGCGCCGCACCGCCGACCGCGTCGACGACGATGTGCGCGCCTACCGCCATGCCGAATCGATCCGTCCGGTGTGGCGCACGCGCGAAGCGGTGCTGGCCTGCATCGGCAGCGGCGACGATGCCGCGCAGGTGGTCAAGAGCGCGCGGCGGCTGGCCGGCCAGCTCGATTGCGACTGGCACGTGGTCACGGTCGCCACGCCGCGCCTGGCGCCGCTGGCGGCGCAGGAGCGCGCCAACCTGGAAGAGGCGATGCGGCTGGCCGAGGAACTCGGCGCGCGCACCGAGACCCTGGCCGGCAACGATATCGTGCAGGCGGTGGCCGGCTACGTGCGTCGCCACAACCTGACCAAGGTGGTGGTCGGGCGCGCGCCCGGCGCGTGGCACCGCCAGGGCGGTGGCGTGCTGGCGCGCGGACGCGCGCTGCTGGCGCTGTCGCTGTCGCCATTCCTGGGCGCGCGCGCCTGGCTGTTCGGCCGCCACAGCTTTGCCGACTCGCTGGCGCTGGGCTGCCCCGAGATCGACGTGATCCGGGTCGCCGCCGACGCCATGGCGGCCGATGCGCGCGGCCGCGTGCACGCGGCTGCCCGCAGCGATATGCGCGAAGACGTGCGCGAGGACCGCGAGGCCGTCGATGACGGCAGCGTGGCGGCGCGCCGCGTCGACTACCTGTGGGCGGTGGCATGGTGCGCGGGCGCGAGCCTGCTGTCGGCGCTGGCGCGACCGTGGTTCGAGCTGGTCAATATCGCCATGCTGTTCCTCGCCGCGGTGGTGGCGGTGGCGCTGCGCCACGGGCGCGGTCCGGCCGCGCTCGCCTCGGTGGTGTCGGTGGCCGCCTTCGATTTCTTCTTCGTGCCGCCGCGGCTGTCGTTCTCGGTCAGCGATGTGCAATACCTGGTGACCTTTGTCGTGATGCTCGCGGTCGGGCTGGTGATCGGCCAGCTCACCGCGGGGCTGCGCGAGCAGGCCAGGGTCTCGGTCCAGCGCGAGACCGAGGCGCGCACGCTCTACGAGCTGGCGCGCGAGCTGTCCGCCGCGCTGATGCCCGAGCAGATCATCGCCATCGGCAGCCGCTTCCTGCAGGCCGCGCTCGGCGCGCGCTCGGCCTTTTTCCTGGTCTCGCCGAAGGGGCGCCTGCTGCCGCCGGTGATCGACCCGGCGCAACGCGGCAGCGACGCCATCGACCCCGTGCTTGCGCAATGGGTGTTCGACCACGGCAAGCCCGCCGGCACCGGCACGCACACGCTGCCCGGCAGCACGGTGCTCTACCTGCCGCTCAAGGCGCCGATGCAGACGCGCGGCGTACTCGCGGTGGAGCCGCAGGTATGGCGCGCCTTCGCCCAGCCCGAGCTGCGCCGCCAGGTCGATGTGTTCGCCACGCTGATCGCCATCGCGATCGAACGCCTGCACTATGTGGAGGTCGCGCAGCAGGCGCTGCTGTCGATGGAATCCGAGCGCCTGCGCAGCTCGCTGCTGGCCGCCGTGTCGCACGACCTGCGCACGCCGCTGACCAGCCTGGTCGGCATGGCCGAGACCATGCAGCGCGCCGAGCTGTCGCCGTCGCTGGCCGAGACGGTGCGCGCGATGCGCGAGCAGGCCCTGCGCATGCGCACCATGGTGATCAACCTGCTCGACATGGCCCGCCTGCAAAGCCGCGACGTGCGCATGCAGAAGGAGTGGCAGTCGTGCGAGGAAATGGTGGGCGCGGCGCTGGCCGGCATGCGCGATGCGCTGTCGCGCCATCGCGTGTCGGTGGCGGACCTGTCCGCGCTGCCGCTGGTGGAATGCGATGCCGTGCTGATGGAGCGCGTGCTGTGCAACCTGCTGGAGAACGCCGCCAAGTACACGCCGGCGGGGACCGCCATCCGGGTGTCGGGCGAGGTGGCCGACACCGAGGTGCGGTTCGCGGTGGAAGACGAGGGGCCCGGCGTGCCGCGCGGGCAGGAACAAGCGATTTTCCAGAAGTTCACGCGCGGCGAGCGCGAATCGGCAACCGCCGGCGTGGGCCTGGGCCTGGCCGTGTGCGAGGCCATCGTGCAGGCGCACGGCGGGCGCATCTGGGTGGAGAATATGGAGCGCGGCGGCGCGCGCTTCGTGGTGGCGCTGCCGCGTGGCACGCCGCCGGCGATCGAGCCGGAACCGGACCCGGACCCCGTGCCCGGCATCGCCGCAAGGGCAGCAACAGACAAGGAACCAGACTGAGATGGCTTTCGATTTTTCGCCCACGGTACTGCTGGTCGAGGATGAGCCGCATATCCGGCGCTTCGTGCGCGAGGCACTGCAGGCCGAGGGCTGCACCATACACGAGGCCGAGACGCTCAAGCGCGGCCTGATCGACGCCGGCACCCGCCAGCCCGACGTGGTGATCCTCGACCTCGGTCTGCCCGACGGCGACGGCATGACGCTGATCCGCGAGATGCGCACCTGGACCGAGGTGCCGGTGCTGGTGCTGTCCGCGCGCTCCGGAGAAGACGACAAGATCGCCGCGCTCGACGCCGGCGCCGACGACTACCTCACCAAGCCCTTCGGCGTGGGCGAACTGATCGCCCGCGTGCGCGTGCTGCTGCGCCGGCACGCCCGGCTCAACCCGCAAGGCACGCCGCTGATCGCCTTCGGCGAAGTGCAGGTCGACCTGGCCAACCGCGTGGTCACGCGCGCGGGCGATGCCATCCACCTGACCCCGATCGAGTACCGCCTGCTGGCCGTGCTGATCGCGCACCGCGGCAAGGTGATGACACACCGCGAACTGCTGCGCGAAGTGTGGGGGCCCGCGCATTCGGAGAGCAGCCACTACCTGCGCGTCTACATGGGGCACCTGCGGCAAAAGCTGGAGAAGGACTCCACGCAGCCGGTGCATCTGATGACCGAGCTGGGGGTGGGATACCGCTTCGTGGGATAAGGGGTGAGGGCGCCCCCCTCGCCCTCACCACACCCCGAAGAACACCCCCGCCTGCTTATACACATTGGTCTTCGCCGCCACCTCGTCATTGCTCACCGTCGTCCGCGGCTTGAGCGAAGAGAACCATTCGAGCAGGTGCATCCGCATGGCGGCACGCACGGATTCGAAGCCGGCATCCTGGCCAAGATCGAAGAACTCGTCCGGGTCGTTCTCCAGGTCGAACAGCTGCGGCCTGAAGCCCTGCCAGTGCACGTATTTCCAGCGCGCGTCGCGCACCATCCAGGCGCGGCATTCGCCGGGATGGCGGCCGAGCACGACGCGGGCACCGCGATAGGCGTAGTCGAGTTCGGAGACGACGAACCCGCGCCATTGCCCGCTATTGCGCGCCTGCGTGAGGTCGAGCAGCGAGCGGCCCTCCACGCGATGATCCGCCGCCGGCAGGCCAAGCGCATCGAGCACCGTAGGCACCACGTCCACCGCGCTCACCATGCGCGCATCGGCGCTGCCGCGCGTGGCATCCGCGGCAGGCGACGGGTCGTAGACGATCAGCGGGATGTTCTGCACGGTGTCGTAGAACTGTTCCTTCTCGCCGAGCCAGTGGTCGCCGAGGAAGTCGCCGTGGTCGGCGGTGAAGACGATCAGGGTGTCCTCCCAGCGGCCCAGGCGTTCGAGCTGGTCCCATAGTTCGCCCAGACGGTCGTCGATCTGCTGCACGAGCCCCTGGTAGGTGGGGCGCACCGTGTCGGAGACTTCGCTGCGCATGAAGTTGGCGCATTCTTCCTGCGTGCGGTAGGCGTCGAGCACCGGATGCGGATCCTGCAGCTCGGCGTCATGGCGCCTGAGCGGCAGGCAGTCGTCCAGCGTATAGGCGGCGTGGTAAGGCGCCGGCGCCATGTATGGCCAGTGCGGCTTGACCAGCGACAGGTGCAGCACCCAGGGCTCGTCGCCGCGCGCGGCGATATATTGCATGGCCTGGCCCACGGTGTATGCGGTCTCGGAGTGCGGCTCGGCCACGCGCGCGGGCAGGCCCGCGTTGCGCATCTGCCAGCCGGAGACGATCTCGCCTTGCGCGTTCTCGGCGCTGATCACGTAGTCGGTCCACGGGTCGGCGCTGTCGTAGCCCTGCTGGCGCAACCATTCGGCATAGGCGCTGCGCGGCTCGGCGTGGTGGCCGTCGTGCCGGTCCACTTCGACGAAGTGGCCGCTGCGCAGCAGCGTCTCCATCTCGCCGGCGCCGTCGAGGTGCAGCCGTTTCATGTTCGCGTTGTCCGGCATGACGTGGGTCTTGCCGGCCAGCGCGAGCGTTCGCTGGCTGTCCTTGAGGTATTCGCCGAGGGTGACTTCGCCCACCGATAGCGGCACGCGGTTCCAGGTGGCGCCATGGCTGCTCGGGTAGCGTCCGGTATAGAAGCTCATGCGGCTCGGCCCGCACACGCCCGAGGTGACGAAGGCCTTGGTAAAGCGCACGCCGCGCCTGGCGAGGGCGTCGATGTTCCTGGTGCGCAGCGTGGGGTGGCCGTAGCAGCCCAGGTGGTCCTGGCGCAGCTGGTCGCACATGATGAAGAGGGTGTTGCGGGTGGGCATGGCGTGCTGGATCTGGTTGGGCGCCGATACGAATTCATCGATGCGACGAATAACAGGAGGCTGTATTTCGCCGGGTTTTTTCAGTCCCCCGTATAACCGGAGCTCTTTACCACCGGGCCCCAGCGTCCGGCGTCGGCCGCCAGCACCTTGCCGAACTGCTCGGCGCTGCCGGTCTGCGGCTCCAGTCCCAGCTTGAGGAAGCGCTCGCGCAGGTCGGGCGATTGCAGCGCATGGACGATCGCCGTGTTGAGCCGGTCGAGCGTGGCCCTGGGCGTGCCGGCCGGCGCCAGGAAGCCATAGCGGCCGACGCCTTCGATGTCCTTGTAGCCCAGTTCGGTGAAGGTCGGCACGTCGGGCAGGGCGACCGAGCGCTGCGTGCCGGAACTGGCCAGCACGCGGATCTTGCCGGCGCGGTGCATTTCGGTCATGTCGGCCAGCGTGTCGACCGACGCCGGCACCTGGCCGCCGACCAGGGCGTTCATCAGCGGTGCGGAGCCGTTGAACGGCACGTGCAGCATCTCCACGCCGACCTGCCTGCCGAACAGCAGGCCAAAGAAGTGCGGAATGCTGCCAAGCGCGGGCGAGGCGTAGGAGTTGTTCCTGGCCGGACTGGCCTTGAGCCAGTCGATGTACTCCTTGAGCGACCTGGCCGGCGTGCCGGGCCCGGCAGCCAGCGCCAGCTGGAAATTGGCGATCTGCGCCACCGGCACGAAGTCGTGCTGGATATCGTAGTTGAGCTTGCGGTAGACCTGCGGCGCGATGGTCATCACCGCCGAGTTGGCCACCACCAGGGTGTTGCCGTCGGCGGGCAGGGTGCGGGCATAGTCCATCACCAGCCGGCCGCCGGCACCGGGCTTGTTCTCGATCACCACCGTCTGCTTGAGCTCTTCGCGCAGCTTGTCGCCGACCAGGCGGGCCGCGAGATCCGCGGTGCCGCCGGCGGGATAGCCCACCAGGATGCGCAGTGGGCGCTCGCTCTGGGCGAGTGCCGGGGTGGCCGGCAGGATGGCGGACAGGGCAGACATGGCGGCCAGGGTGGGGACGAGCGCGCGCAGCAGTTTGGCGGGGTTCACGGTTTCTCCTTTTGGGTTCGGCGGCTTGTCGCGCCGCCAGCGGTGCTGGCGGCGGCGAGGCCGGCCAATTTATCGATACGGCCCGGGCGCGCCAACGACGGATTTCGCGCATCGATCTGCGCGCCGTGCGTCTTGCCTTGCGCTGCCTGGCCATACCCCGGCGAGTGCGGAATGCGCCGCGGCGAGCCGGTTTTATATAGACCCATGGACGCTAACACCCACCCATATAATTGACAAAATCAACCAATTTTGCGGGTGCGGCATGAACGAAGCCATCAGGGACGGCGAGGACCGGGACGCAGCCTGCGCCGCGCAGGGCGAGCCGGCGGCGGACGCCGGCCACACCCTGCAGCATCCGGCCCGGCTGGCCGATTTCCTGAACTACCGGCTCTACCACCTGACCCGCGTCGCGCTGAACGCCAGCGGACTGCACCTGCGCGCGGCGGCGGGCGTGAGCCGGCGCGAGTGGCGCATGCTGTCCTTTCTCGGCGAGCAGCCCGGCACGCGCCTGACCGAGCTGGCGCTGAGCGCCGGCCTGGACAAGGTGCTGGCCAGCCGCGCGGTGCATGCCCTGATGGCGCGCGGCCTGGTGCGGCGCGACACGCGCACCCAGGACCGCCGCGCCGCGGCCTTCGCGCTGACCGCCGAGGGCGAGGCGGTGTACCGGCTGGCCTTTGCCCAGGCGCAGGCGTTCAATGCCCGCCTGGCGAGCTGCCTGGCACCGGACGAAGCGCGCGTGCTGGCGGATTGCCTGGCGCGCCTGCATGCCGAGGCGCAAGCCCTGCTGGCGCAGGCCGAGGCCCTGCCCAGCACCGTACCCATCCCTGCGCCGGCAGCGCCGGACTGGTGGCGCCTGCCGTAAGTTCTCCGGCTGGATTGCGACTGCTACTGGCGACTTCCTAAGCCTACACTTGTAGACTTGGAGTGAGCGCGTGCCTTGCCTGGAGCCTGCCATGCCGCCTGTCCGTCTCTTTTCGCCGTCATGGTGCGCGGTCAACGCCGCCGCCGCCGCCCTGGGCCTTTCCCTCTGTCTTGCCGCGGCGCCGCCTGCCGCGGCGGCAACCCAGCCGCCGGTGCCGGCGCAGGCGCTGACGCAGCAGGCCGTGGCCGCCTACGATGCCGGCGCCTTCGATGCGGCCCTGCGCGACTTCGCCAAGGCGGCCCAGCAAGGCAACCGGCTGGCGCAGTTCAACTACGCCATGATGCTGCTGCGCGGCGAAGGCACGCCGGTGCGCCCGCAGGAGGCGCTGATCTGGCTGCGCCGGGCGGCCGACAACGACATGACCCACGCCCAGTTCACTTTCGGCGAGCTTTACGAGCACGGGGACCTGGTGCCGCGCTCGCTCGAATCCGCCAACGAGTGGTACCGGCGCGCGGCCGAAGGCGGCCATGTGCAGGCCCAGGTGGCGCTGGCCACCAACTATTTCACCGGGCGGGGCGTCTCGCGCGACTACGGCAAGGCCTTCCAGTGGTACAGCCGCGCCGCCACCGCCGGTGACAGCGGCGCCCAGTACATCGTCGCCAGCTATTACGAGCGCGGCGAGCCGGGCGTGGTGGAGAAGGATATCGAGCAGGCCAAGATCTGGTACGCGCGCTCGGCCTCGCACGGCGACCCGGGCGCGCTGGCCAAGCTGCGTTCGCTGCTCGAGCAGGGACTCAAGGCGAAGCGCGGCGGCGCCATGTAGGACGCCATTTAGGATGCCATGTAGGGGCGCCGGTCGGGCGCCATGGCCGGGCATCATGGTCAGGCGTCATGTCATGCTGCGGTAGCGTTGCCGTGCTGGCATGGCGGGGCACCGCGCCGGAAGGGAGGTCCTCCGGCAGCGGCGCCCGGGTCCCCGGGGCCTTGGCCATCGCGGGGCGGTACAACTCTTGCTTGCTAGAGACGGCACAAATTCTGCGCCAATGGGAGGCCTTTGTGGCAACGCACGTCGCACTGAATCACGTCACCCACTACCGGTATGACCGGCCTGTGAAGCTATCGCCGCAGGTGGTCAGGCTCCGGCCCGCCCCGCACTGCCGCACACCGATCCTTTCGTATTCGCTGCGCATCGAGCCCGAGCAGCATTTCATCAACTGGCAGCAGGACCCGTTCGCCAACTACCTCGCCCGGCTGGTGATCCTCGAGCCGACCCGCGAGTTCAAGATCACCGTCGACCTGGTGGTCGAGATGGCGGTCTACAACCCCTTCGACTTCTTCCTCGAGCCCTACGCCGAGCAGTTTCCGTTCAGCTACGACCCGGGCCTGGCGCACGAGCTGGCGCCGTACCTGGTCACGGGCGAGCCGACCCCGCGCTTCGCCGCCTTCGTGGAAAGCATCCCGCGCACGCCGCAGCGGACCATCGACTTCCTGGTGGCGCTGAACCAGCGCCTGCAGGAAGACATCCGTTACCTGATCCGCATGGAGCCCGGCGTACAGACGCCGGAGCAGACCCTGGAATCCGGCGCTGGCTCCTGCCGAGACTCCGGCTGGCTGCTGGTGCAGACGCTGCGGCATCTCGGCCTGGCGGCGCGCTTCGTCTCCGGCTACCTGTTGCAGCTGACGCCGGACGTGAAGGCGCTGGACGGCCCCAGGGGCGCCGAGGCGGACTTCACCGACCTGCATGCCTGGTGCGAGGTCTACCTGCCGGGCGCGGGCTGGGTCGGCCTGGACCCCACCTCCGGCTTGCTGGCCGGCGAGGGCCATATCCCGGTGGCCTGCACCCCCGAGCCTGGCAGCGCGGCGCCGGTCAGCGGCGCGGTGGACCAGAGCGAGGTCGCGTTCCACCACGAGATGTCCATCACGCGCATCTATGAATCGCCCCGCGTGACCAAGCCCTACACCGAGGCGCAATGGCAGGCGGTGGCGGCGGTCGGCGCCGAGGTCGACCGCCGGCTCGATGCGCAGGACGTGCGCCTGACCATGGGCGGCGAGCCGACCTTCGTGGCGGTCAAGGACCGCGACGGCGCGGAGTGGAACACCGATGCGCTCGGCCCCACCAAGCGCGGCTATGCCACCGAACTGGTGCACAAGCTGCGCGACCGCTACGGCAAGGGCGGCTTCCTGCACTACGGCCAGGGCAAGTGGTATCCGGGCGAGCAACTGCCGCGCTGGGCCTTGTCGATCTGCTGGCGCGCCGACGGCCAGCCCTGCTGGCAGGACCCGTCGCTGTTCGCCGACGAGCGCCATCCGGCCGACTACACCCACGCCGACGCACACCGCTTCCTCGACAGCCTGGCCACGCGCCTGGGCCTGGACCCCGCTTTCGTGCAGCCCGGCTATGAAGACACCTGGTATTACCTGTGGCGCGAGCGGCGCCTGCCGGTCAACGTCGACCCGCTCGAGTCGCGGCTGGACGACGAGATGGAGCGCATGCGCCTGCGCCGCGTGTTCGGCGCGGGCCTGGCGCAGGTGAGCGGCTACGTCCTGCCGCTGCGCCGCGCCGGTGCCGAGGAGGCACCGGCCCTGCACGGCCAGCGCTGGGTCAGCGGGCCCTGGTTCTTCCGCGACGACCGCATGTACCTGCTGCCGGGCGATTCGCCGATGGGCTACCGCCTGCCGCTCGATGCGCTGCCCTGGGTCAGCGAGGCCGACTACCCGTGGCAGTTCGACCAGGACCCGTTCGCGCAGCGCGGGCCGCTGCCCACGGGCGCGCAACTGCGCGCGCAGTGGCCGGGCCAGCCG